>JAJYPA010000586.1 GCA_021795795.1 Pseudomonadota bacterium
GCAGCAAAACTGAAGAAAAAGATCTTTGAGTTTCCCGGCCCATCCGCTTCCACGTAGTGATGGGTATCGCGAGGCTTTCATGCCCCAGCCTTTGGTTACCGAAGAAGGCGGACCGTGAAAAGTCTACTTTTGTCAGGCTACCTCACCCTGTTCAGTGCGCTGATGGCGAGTTCCTGGGTCATTCTCGCGCCCATGGCGTAGCCCACGATTTCACAAGTGCGTTGGTCTTTGACACCAGCGAGATAGAGCCAGCCTTCCGCTGTGGCGATATACGTAATATCCACATGCCAGACGGCATCGGGGTTTTGGGCAATAAATTGCTGCTCCAGCGGATTAGGGGCCACCGGGGAATCATGGTCCGATTGCGTAGTGATTTTGAAGTGGCGACGTTGCTTGCATTGAATGCCCATCTCTCGTCGTAAGCGAGCCATCCGGTCGCGCCCAGTGACAAAGCCTTCGTCCTGCAGTTCTTTGTGCAGTCTTTTGGCACCATAAGTCCTCCGGGTTTTTCATGTGCGGCACAAGTAGCGACCTTCAATCGCTCATCTTCCTGGGAATGCTTCAACGGTGCTCGCTTCAGCCAAGCGTGAAAGCTGCTCCGGGAACCCGACCCTTCCCGCCGCTTCACGAAGTGTTGCGTGCTATTGTAGGTAACATTGGGATATCTTCTCCCTGTGCGATGCTCAGGCCAAAGTGCAATCTCCATAGAGGGCTGTATCATAGAACATCCGCACGGTATGATCTCCGTGATTCGGTATGATGCAATACTTCACATCTCCTTAGAAAGAACTGCCGATACAGAGGACCTAAAATTTTGGAACTGGCGTTTGCTGACCGGGAACTCCGATCTCTATGCTTGAATGAGTTCAAAGCCAAGCAAGAACTGGGTCCCGAGCCAGCCGAGAAGCTGAAGCGGCGGTTAGCAGATCTCTCTGCCGCACCCATGGTCTCCGACATATTTAATCTGCCAGGGAATCCTCGTAAACTTCCCGGTCATCAAGCCCAGGTTGTGGTCGATTTGATCGATGAGTGGCAATTATTCTTCCAATCGGGTCATGTTAAAAAGCACGTGTTGGCGACCGGTGAGGTCGATTGGGCGAGGATCAGGCGTATCAAGATTCTTCGGGTGGGAAAACAGCGATGATTGAAACGATCAAATTTCTTCCAGAGTGGGCTTCTCCTCCAGGAGCAACAATCAGTGACATTCTTGAAGAGCGAGGGCGATCGGTCGCTGATTTCTCTCGCGAAATCGGCTGTCCTAGCAACTACACGGCACGATTGTTAGAAGGCTCTCTGCCGATAACAGAGGAAATTGCGAGTGGCCTTTCTCGGGTATTAGGCGCCTCTGTAGATTTTTGGCTTTCGCGGGAGCAGCAGTTTCGTGAATCTCTTTCGAGACTGGCTACTAGTGAACAGTGGCTCAGAGGGATACCCGTCGCTGACATGGTGGGTTACGGCTGGCTACGGAAAGTTCACAATACGGAGGATAAGGTCAATGCGTGCCTCGAATACTTTGACGTAGCTACCGTTACAGACTGGTACGAGAAGTATGAGGGAGCCACTAGATTAGCGGCCTTCAGGACGTCCGCAATATTTAGTTCGGCGGAAGGTGCTGTGTTAGCTTGGTTAAGAAAAGGTGAGATCGAGGCTACTAAGATTAAGTGTGCGGAATGGGATCGGGAATGGTTTCTCGCCACTTTGCCGAGCATACGAGCATTAACACGAAAAAAGGACCCGTCCGTATTTCTTCCACAGTTGGAAAGTATCTGTGCCGAATGTGGGGTTGCTATCGTAATTGCAAGGGCTCCCACGGGTTGCCGTGCAAGCGGCGCAACCCGATTTATAGCGCCTAACAAAGCGCTCTTAATGCTAAGTTTTAGATACCTGTCAGATGATCATTTCTGGTTTACATTGTTTCATGAAGCAGGTCATTTGATCCTTCACGATGCAAGGGCGCTGTTTCTCGAAGGAGGAGAGCTTTGTTCTGGGAGTGAAGAGCAAGAAGCGAATGACTTCTCGTCGAACATTTTGGTGCCATCGGTGCATCAAGCAACTATGAACTCTCTACCGCTCGATGGGAGAGCGGTTGTACGGTTTGCACGCGAGATTGGCGTCTCGCCGGGTATTGTCGTAGGACAATTACAGCACCTTGGGAATCTTTCACCAAGACAGCTAAATAACCTTAAGGTGCGATATTCCTGGGGCTAGGATGCTTGGACGATGTTACCTGCTGCCCCTCCCCTTAGCAGAAAACCTCACTTGCACCGTGAGTGATCCATTGCTTAATCGAAGCTTTCACTTTAGTCGTTACGCCAAAACTACTCTGTATATTGTGGCTATAGCCAAGAACCGAGATCTCTCGACCTAGTCCGATGCCAGAAATCTGGCAGATCACCCCCGAATAAGCATATCCCGCGACTCCATCGCTCGCGCGTCTTGGGAGCGTCCAATCTGGGACAATCTCTCGCTTGAACGTGCACCCCGCAATGGTTTGGAGATGTTCGATTACGGACTGGCCATTGAGAATCAGTACCTCTACGGACGATTCTCTGAGCAGCAAACCTAGCACGTCGCCAGAGCTCTTCAGTAGATCCGACCGCTGGCCGGAACTTAGCTCGGCCCACTTGCATGCGGTAGCGTAAGGCACCAGATCAAGATGGCAGGCGTCCGAAAACATCCCGTAGTAAGAAACGTTGGTGCCGGCGATCAGTTTGTTCAGCGCCCGAAACCAACTATCGTACGGGTTCCCCGCAAAATAATGGTTGCAGGATCCTTGGATCTTCTCAAGGTGCTCACGCTTAGCGTTGGACCAGCGCTTTAGCCCTAAAGATCTGAGCGAATGGAAGCGACGATGGCATCCGTCCAGTTCATTTCCGGCTACGTCGACGAACTCGCGGTTACTAGGGTTAAGGCCAAGTGTGGCGATCTTTGATCGAGACAAGTCGCCAAACGAGAGAACTGGTGCTGCCCACGGGATTACTGTGAGCCCGGGAAGATGAGGCCCGTCGAGGCGACGTACCAACGTTTCCAGTATATCTAATATGCTCATGTGTTCCCCTTCCCTTCTTGTCTAGCGTGCGCTGAAAGCTACGCCGATTGGGCCGAATGCTCATGGCAACATCAATTAGCGAAATAGCCGTAGCTGTTCGGGCGTCTTCGATTTATGTATATCTAGTTCTTCTTTCAGCCTGCGGGCACACGTCATGATCTGGATGCGGTTCCCTGACAATGCTCCAAGTCCTAACGCGCGTGCCCGGACCTCGACCGTAACATCGTAGTGCGGGTAAGAGGCGGATCGCTGGAACCATGTCCTCCGCAGTCCTAGCTTATGTGCGAACTCATGTAGTTCCTCAATGGAATCCGCGACTAGATGGCACCACAGTCGCCCTCTCCAAGCAATTCGAACGTTATCAATATAGACGGCCACGAGACATATTCACAGTCGGTGCATTTGCATTATATTATGCAAAAATGGCTGGAAAGTTCAAGTCCCCTGAGGACATCACTCAGTTTGCCGACGCTCTAAAAAGGTGTAGGAAGCTTCTTGGCTTAACTCTAAAGGACGTTGAGCGGTCTGTGTCTATCAACAGTGGCCAACTGTCCCGATTCGAGCAGGGCGATTTCAAGACTGACTCTAAAAATTTGCAACTATATGCTAAATTCTTGCAAATTAACGACACGAAAGTCCGTCAGAAAGCAGACTCGCTGGGCGAGCGCCTGGAGCAATTTGCGGCACGATCCCCTCAACATCGCGAGGCGGCGGAAAAGCTCCTGAGCGCTCTTGAGCATCTGGGCTAGGCCCCGCTAACACCTGGATACTGCAAGAGCTGGGCGTCTATACACCAGTAAGGAGGGCCAATAGGGAAACAACCGAGATCAAAGCCTGGTTTGTCAGTGGTGTGGGTCCGCCTGATAGGCGTGCGCCTCTCCATTAGCCTCGAAAGAGGACGTAGTTCGATGGATCCTTCTGCCAATTACACAGCGCGTCCTCCACGACCTGCATATCGACGTCCAGAGTACCGCCCAATAACTTCAATCTATGTTCTAACTCGTGGGTGCTTAGCGCATTCGCCATGCTCCCCTGTAATAGTAGTCTAGCTCCCTTGATCGGGCCTGTAGCACTATTTAGGTAGGTATGCGGCGGCACGATTGTCACAAGACCGGTCTTTGCCAGCATGGTGAGATAGTCGAATCGGGCAAGACGCCCGAATGATTTCACTTCTTCCATTGAGCGGTAAAGATAATCAAAGGCTTTTTCACGATCATCGTCGCAAGCAGCATGTGCCTCATCGATCAAACCGCGGTGGCCACCGCGGTTCGTGACCCAGCCGACATAACTCTCGATGGCGGCGCCGGTCCCGTTTGGCTTGTCGGCGCTCAGACTCGTATATCGACGATGTCCGCCAAAGCCGCGGCCTGAGCCGCGACCGATGTGAGCCTCGTTAGTTCGGAGCCATGCGAGGAACTGACCGGGTTCTGCGGATACCTCAGCCCACGACCAATACGGTTGGGTACCCAGCTTCCCGTATACTTCGCGTACGTACCGCCACTTGGAATTGGGATGTTTGCCAAAGTGCGTGAATAGAAAAATCAACCAGCATGCTTCGTCAAAGTTTTGCGCGTCCTTGTGTAGCAGGGCGGCGCGTATAGGGTCAAAAATATCGTCATTTGGATCCATCC
>JAJYPA010000587.1 GCA_021795795.1 Pseudomonadota bacterium
TGAGTCAGCATACACCTTCACTCCAAAGCTGAAAACACAGGATGATACTTTTTTGTCGAGGATGATACTTTTTTGTTCAGGATGAAACTATTTTGTCCGGGATGATACTTTTTTGTCCGTTAACAAGAGTGGAACCAAGCTCAGTTACTGGAAACATTACATAAGGCACACGGCCTTAACGAAGAAGATATTTGCAGTCGCATCGGTATCAGCAAGGTGGAGTTGCGCCGCAGCCTGCGTGCGTTGGCCATGGTGGCCGAGTACCAAGCATCTGACTACGGAGACCAGTTTAAGGAATCGATGTTCCCAATTTTCCGCTATACTGTTCGCAGTGCCGCGCTGAAAAATTGGCTAGGCTGGGATGATGGCGATCGACAGACTCACAACACTGCAAACCGGGACTTTTTCTTCTCGTTGCTGTCACGAGAACCAATGGAGGAACAGGATGATGATGGCTCTGTGGGCTATGGAGACAAGTACCTAGAAACGGTGATTACGCGCCGTGATGATGTGGATACGTTGTCCAAGGTTGTTTCCGATGAACGTGCGCTTGACTACTTAAAGAAGAACCGGGATCTGAATGGCGCTTATCGTGGCAGCGACCTAGTGTTCCGAGAGCGGCAGGATGCAGCCATTCGGTCGGTGGCGGCCGACATTGACACGCTGACTCAGTTGGCGATAAACCCGCAGAACTTACCTGAACTGGAGGGGGTGCGCGGGAAGCTACAATCGATCATTGACCGAGCTCGTGCTACAGGCCTTAGTGGCGTAGAACAAAAGGCTGTGTTCCGCGACAGGGTGGATACTCACTTCACCAGCATTCATGTACAACAGTACCGACACCTAGCTGGCCTGAATATTACTCAGCTGGCCAGAATCAATCTCATCGCGGGTATCAACAACTCCGGTAAGACCTCTCTGCTGGAGGCTATCTATTTGCTCGCACGGCAGAACGACTTAGACGGTCTGCTTGAGGTGATGCGGCGCCGAGGCAAGGTAGCAACTGATCAGCTTGATCCAGAATGGATGCTGGAACAGCTTGGTTCCGAGACGCTACTCATCAATGGCATGTTCGACCAACTGTCTACAACCGTCAAAATTCGGCAACTAGTCGAAGATGATGCCTTGATTGACAGAACTCGATACCTCGGCTCCATCGAGATCGAGTCTGAGTTTGGGACGGTCAAGCTAGCTTCACTGAACCGCATCTACAAAGGCCAGAATCGTGAAACGCATGCAGATAGTCTTCGCCTGCTGTGCCCGGTGATCTTCAGCAGCCCATTCTTCTTCAACGAACCTCACCGTTACACGGGCTTTTATCACAAGAGCGTCCAGTCGAAGGCGCTGCCCGATATTTTTAAGTTTCTGCAAGATAATCTCTTGCCAACATTGGAGGATATTAGGCTGACGGACGAGCGTCAACGCTTCCTAGTTATAGACAAGCAGTTCAAGACGGGCGTTGATCTGTCGTGTTATGGCGAAGGGCTGCAGCGTATGTTCCTGCTATCACTGTTGTTCGCCTCGGCGCAGCATGGTGTTCTGCTCATTGATGAATTCGAAAACGCACTGCACCATCAGCTGATCGGGCCGTTTTCGCGCTTTGTGCACCAACTAGCGGTGAAGTTCAACGTACAGGTGTTCATTACCAGCCACAGCAAAGAGTGCATAGATGCTTTCATTACCGCCATTCCGCAGTCGGATGATCTCTCCTGTCATGCAATCGTCAATACTACCGATGGCATTCGCACACGCGACTTCACCGGGTCACTTTTCAAGAGGCTGCTTGAGGCCGGGGACGTGGATTTAAGAGAGGCGCATTGATGACAGAATGGTCTAATGTTCATCTGCTATTTTGCGAAGGCCCACACGATGCAGCCTTTCTGAATCGATTGCTCAAAAATCATCTTGGATTCAAAAAGATTGAGTTGAAACTCTCGGAGTTGCCGTATCCCATCCGTAATGTGCTGCAGCAAAGTTTCAAAACACGGGCCGCTGAAGACCTGCGCTTGGATTTAGCCAAAAAGTTTTTTCTTCCGGATTTTTTGGTCGAGAGAGGCAGTACCGTAGCAATGGTGTTTAATTATGGGGGCTCGAATCGGCAGGTCAATATGACCTCATTCCTAAAGAATATATTTGATCTGTTAGGCGCACCTGCTTTCGCAGGAAAGGCCCCAGCGGAGTGCCCGAAGTATGCTTACGCACTATTTGCTGATGCAGACGTGCTTGGGATAAGCGGTGCACTGGCTCTGATCAGTAAAGACCTAGCAACAATCGGTGGTTCAGCTTGGCTCAGTAGCGACTGGACTGCCATTAATCACAGCACAGCTGTCATGCAGGAGACCGCATTCGGCCCCACTTCAGCTTATATCTGGAAGAAATCGGCGGAGGACAATGGTACGTTGGAGGATATTGTGCTGGAGTGCCTTGCTAGTAACGAGGGGCTTCAGAAAACGCTACAATTTCTTGATGAACGCTTCAACTGGAATCCGCCTACTGACGCATCGCCTAAACAGGTATGCGCTTCTGCGGCCAAACGATTGAAGGCTGCATTTTGTGTGGAGGGTCAGCATGAAAAGCCTGGAATGAGTTTGGGCGTCGTTCTGGATCAGACTGATTTACTGCGACAAGAGGCTATTGATAATTCGCCGGCGGTTAAAGGCTGCCTGACGTTTTTAACAGATTGGTTGATATAGCATCGGCTGTCGTTATTCGATGCATATGAGACTGATTATTCAGTAAAGCGCCACACTTAATGTCAGCAATCTGAGCGGCACCAACCATTTTACTGGACAGCGCCACCGATCTTTTGGGCGAACAAGAGTCACTCAAGCTCACGAATTCTTGTTCGGTTGAGAGTCTACTGTCAGCAACAAAGCTGTCGAGCAGTTGCCACCTAGAAGTTCGGCTTAGTCTCGGGGGCGGAAAGTGGATAGACCAGAAGGGTCTGAAGAAGGCGCTCGCCCTCTGTCGCGGCCAGATGAGCGCCGTGCTGGCCTCGCGGCTCGACCCTGGTACCATCACCGTGCTCAAGGGCAACAAGCCGCTCTGCCTGTGCATCCACCACCGGCACCGGGTGGTGCTCTACGCCTCTGTCGCCCATCGACCGGCTGGAGGGCATAGCATGTACCAGCGGGTGAATGCTTCAATTGCAACTTGGACTTACAGAATGATCCCGGTTACAAATGGGGAGCGAATTGACCGGGCGTGGCGAGGCTAATGAGTGTTGGCTTTGATGCTTTCGGCTGCCTGGATGAGGCTTTTGATCGCATCCTCGGTGAAGCTGGCTTCCTTGATATAGTGGAGCAAATTCATGACCTCGGGTTGGTCATGAAGGTAGTCGACGACTTCCGGGTCCGTGGACGAGGACAAACGGAACAGCACGTCAGGGTCAGCTGCCAGTACCTTGGCCAGCTCCTTGATCACCGCTGGCCTTGGCGGACGCTCCTTGCCACGCTCGATACGACTGAGGTAGGCGGGGGAAATGCCTACCCTGGTCGCCGTCTCGCGCAGGCCGAGGTCTTGAGCAACCCGAAGGTCGCGGAGTGTTTCACCAAAGTTTTTCATAGGTCTAATATACCCCTGTGTTTAGTGTTTTGCAATACGAAATTCCTCTGGTATTCTTTGGTGTAGCTTGGTATATTCTGGTTGATTTTTACTCAGAGGCGGGTAACTTAACCCTGTTCTGGCACGGTGCCTTTGGTGGACAACAGCCCTGCAGGAGAGGCGACATGCAAAATGAAGAAGTCTTTAAGCTTAAGGATGTCGCCGCCTTACTTAAGGTCGGCGAAAAGACGGTCTACTCCATGGCCCAGGCTGGGGAGCTGCCCGCTTTCAAGGTCCGGGGGCAGTGGCGATTCTCCCGGAAGGATATCGACGCATGGATAGAGCAACAGAAACATATAACCCAGGATTTCGGCGAGGAAGACCCAAAATGACCACAGCCTCGGTGAACGGAGTTTTTATATGAGCAAAAAGAAAAACAAGCAGGCCGAGAACACCATCCCGGCGGGATATACACTCGACTACGTTTCCGGAAAACAGGTCAAGGAGACGAAGAAAGAGCTGGTGCGCCAGCGGATTGCTCGCGCCTTGATCCACGAATACGGCTTTTCCCCCGAAGATATGGAAAGCGATTTCTCCATCGGCGGGCGCAAAAAAGTGGATGTCGCCATCTTCCACCATGGCAAGGATCACACGATTGAAAATCTTGGTCGCGCCGTGCTCTGCCGCCAGGAACCTAACGTCGGCAAGAACGCCGCACGCATCCGTGATTTTGAACAGGCATCCAAAGACTTGGATGAATTGGAGATCGTCATGCGTGAGGTCGAGGCTATTCAGTATGGTCTCTGGACCAACGGACTGGAATTTTTCTTCCTCGAAAAAGAGCAGAAGCGTTTCGAAACCAAGTGCAACCCCATTGGCGACTGGCCGATGGCGGAAGAGTCAGTTGGCACAAAGGATGTAATTTCCGACGCACACACCCGTGTTGCCGACAAAGAGATGTTGAAGATCACTTTTCGTCGCTGCCACAATTATATCCATGGTAACGAGGGTATGCCTAAGGATGCTGCCTTTTGGCAGTTTCTCTATTTGATATTCTGCAAGATGCACGATGAAAACCTGCGCGGCAA
>JAJYPA010000588.1 GCA_021795795.1 Pseudomonadota bacterium
CGCCCGCCAAGCCCCGTCCCGTACGGGTTGCGGCCAAATCGGGTGCTCGCTTCCTTGTACGGCTTGGCATCGTAGTCCCGGCTACGACCTGCGCCGTACGCGTCGCGATCTTCCCAATTTGACCCGCTTTGCTGCTCATGGAGGAATAAATCAGCGCTTCCTTAGTGGTTATCGGGGGCATTCTATCGCAAAATGAGGAGATGTTATGTTTAAAGGCATGGTTTTAGGCGTCGTATTTACATTTGTCGTTGCACTGATCTGCGCGTACGCGCTTGTGCGAAGCGGGTTTATTCCGGCCAATGCCGATGCAATACCCAGTGGGCTTGAAACCTGGATGGCCCGTACTTCTCTGAATGCAACGCTGGGCCGCGAAGCCCCAAAGGGTCGGAATCCGGTGGCACCGACCGAACAGAATCTCCTTGATGGCGTGTATCTTTTCGCGCAGAACTGTGCGGTTTGCCATGGCTCCGCGAAAGGCGAAGCGGCGAGATCGCCGATAGCGAAAGGCCTTTATCAAAAGCCGCCGCAATTGGCCACCGATGGCGTTGAAGATGACCCGGAGGGGTTTTCTTTCTGGAAGATAAAGCACGGCATTCGGCTGACCGGCATGCCTTCGTTCGGGTATACCCTCAGCGACCGGGAGATATGGACGCTTGCGCTGTTTCTGAAACATATGGACAAGCTGCCGCCCGCAGTTCAGCAGACTTGGCAGCAAGTCCAGAATTGGCCGGTAGCCTCTGTGAACAAGGCGGGTCAGCAATAGCCAATACGACACTCACGGCATATCGTGCGGGCAAGCTGGACTTCAGGTCAGGCGCCTGCATAAGCCACAACATCATAAGGAGCTTAAAAGATGCAGATCGGCATGATAGGCCTGGGGCGAATGGGCAGCAACATGGTGCGGCGGCTGATGCGGGGAGGGCACCAATGCGTGGTGTACAACCGTCATGCCGAAGCCGTCGAGGCGCTTCGCAGCGAAGGCGCCGTTGGCACGAATTCACTGGAGGATTTTGTTGCCCGCATGGCTCGGCCGCGTGCAGTCTGGCTGATGGTGCCGGCGACAGTCGTGGATGACATGTTGGCGCAGTTGCTACCGTTGCTTGAAGCAGACGACGTGGTCATTGATGGCGGCAACTCCTATTACCGCGACGATGTGCGGCGTGCCGCTGAATTGCAAGCGCATGGGATACATTATGTAGATGTGGGCACCAGCGGCGGCGTCGCGGGTCTGGAGCGAGGTTATTGCCTGATGATAGGCGGCGAGAACGACATCGTGCAGCACCTTGATCCGGTTTTTAGCGCGCTAGCCCCCGGCACAGGCACGCTACCCCCGACCCCGGGCAGGCACAAACCCACCGCCACAGCCGATCAGGGCTATTTGCACTGCGGACCGCATGGTGCCGGACACTTCGTCAAGATGGTCCACAACGGTATTGAATATGGCCTGATGGCGGCGTATGCCGAGGGGCTGAATATTTTGCACAACGCCAACGCCGGTAAGCGCTCGCATGATAGTGATGCGGAGACCACGCCGATGCGCAACCCGGAGTTTTACCAGTATGAGCTGGACTTGCCCGAGATCGCCGAAGTTTGGCGGCGCGGCAGTGTGGTGGCGTCATGGCTCCTTGATTTGATGGCAGCGGCGCTGGTTGAAGATGCGGATCTCAAAGGGTTTTCCGGGCGGGTATCGGATTCGGGCGAGGGACGCTGGACGGCACTGGCTGCTATTGACGAGGGCGTGCCGATACCGGTCATCAGCGCCGCGCTGTTCGAGCGCTTTGCTTCGCGCGGCGACGCCGACTATGCCAACCGACTTTTGTCCGCGATGCGCAAGCAGTTTGGCGGGCATGACGAGAAGAAAGGCGAAGGCTGAAATGGAGCCTATCCCCAACCGCATGTTGCCGGCGGATGCGCTGGTAGTCTTCGGCGTGACTGGCGACCTCGCCCACAAGAAAATATTCCCGGCACTCTACGCGATGGTCAGGAGTGGCGTTCTTAACGTGCCAGTAGTAGGCGTTGCCGCCTCGAAACTGAGCCTCGCGCAACTGTACGAGCGGGTGACAGACAGTATCAGCCAAGCCGGCAAGATCGATGACCGGGGTGCGTTTGATCACTTGCTTTCCCTGCTCTGCTATGTGGGCGGTGATTACAATGACCCAGGCACATTCAAACAACTCAAGCAGGCTTTGGGCGATGCCCAGCGCCCGGCGCACTACCTCGCCATTCCACCTGTGTTGTTCGAGAAGGTGATCAAAGGGATCGGTGCGGCGGGTCTGGCCGATCAGGCGCGCGTTATCATTGAAAAGCCGTTCGGACGCGATCTGGCATCGGCGCGTGAGCTCAACCGCATCGCGTTGTCGGTGTTTCGGGAAGACGCGATCTTCCGCATTGACCACTATCTTGGCAAAGAGGCGATCATGAATATCCTCTATTTTCGTTTCGCCAATTCATTCCTCGAACCGATTTGGAACCGTAACTGCGTGGCCAGCGTGCAGATCACCTTGTCCGAGGATTTCGGCGTCAAGGGTCGCGGCGCATTTTACGAAAGCGCCGGGTGTCTGCGCGACGTTATCCAGAATCACCTGTTTCAGATTGTTGCGCTGCTTGCGATGGAACCGCCGGCCTATCAAGGCTATGGCGCTGTGCACAATGAGAAAGCCAAAGTGTTTCAGGCCATGCGTCCCTTGCAGCCGGACGACGTGGTGCGCGGCCAGTACACGGGCTACCGGAAAGAACCGGGGGTGGCAAAAGAATCAGATGTCGAGACGTTCTGCGCCCTGCGGCTGTTCATCGACTCGTGGCGCTGGCAGGGCGTGCCGTGGTACCTGCGTTCCGGAAAATGCCTGGCGACATCGGTGGCGGAGGTTATGGTGGAATTGAAGCCTCCGCCGCAGAGGCTGTTCGACGATTCAGCGCCAGTGGATGGGCCCGCCAACTACCTGCGCTTCCGGCTTGCCCCCAACTCCGCCGTCGCCCTTGCTGCGCGTGTCAAACGCGCAGGTAAAGAGTTCATTGGCGACCAGCACGAGCTTTATCTGTTGGAGGAACAGCCAGGGGAAGAAACACCGTACGAGCGACTGTTGGCTGATGCCATGGTTGGCGATGGCGCGCTCTTCACCCGCGAGGATGCGGTGGAAGCCGCCTGGGCGGTGGTCGATCCCGTATTGGATGCGTACCATCGAGCCTATACCTACAAACCCGGCAGCTGGGGGCCGAAACAGGCAGATGCACTCATTGCAGCAGACGGAAGCTGGCACAACCCACTAAGAAAGCGCTGATTTATTCCGCCATGAGTCGCGTTGCGGGTCAAATCGGGAAGGAGATGTGCGTCACCGTACAGAATCCATTCGTTGCTGTCGGTATCTTTTGACTGTTGCGACCAAATAGAAGGCACGTTCAATATGAATCCTGTCACATCATTTCTGGTTTTTGCCTGCGTTCTCGCAGGCCTGGCCATAGGCAACTGGGTGAATTTTTATTTGGCACTGGTGTTCTTCGCAGTCGCCATTGTCATAGGACTGTCGCTGAAGATGGCCAACGTCTGGCAGAAGTTCGTCATCTTGAGGATGGGCAAGCTGCAAAGTGTTAAAGGGCCGGGAATGTTTGTGATTATCCCGATCATTGACACTGTGATCGCCGTCATCGATGGGCGTATCCAGACCACGGCCTTCAATGCCGAGCAGGCGTTGACCAGGGACACCGTTCCGGTCAATGTCGATGCCATCATTTTCTGGCATGTGAATGATGCCGAAAAGGCTGCGTTGGCCATTACCGATTATCGCACCGCCATCGACCAGGTCGCACAAACCTCGCTGCGCGAGATGATCGGATCTTCGATGCTGGCTGCGTTGTTGTCTGATCGAAAAGATGCCGACGAGTTGCTAAAAAACACGATCGGCGCCAAGACTGCGCCCTGGGGCATATCCGTGGGTTCGGTTGAGATTCGCGACGTCGCGCTCCCTGAGGCGTTGCAGGACGCGATGTCGCGCCAAGCTCAGGCTGAGCGCGAAAAACAGGCACGGGTCATACTTGGATCAGCCGAGGCGGCAATCGCGGGGAAGTTCGTCGAAGCGGCCAATACTTATGCCGGGCATCCCGCAGCGCTTCAGCTTCGCGCCATGAATATCATTTACGAGATCACCAAGGAACGCGGAGCCACGATTCTGCTGCCGAGCACCATGGTCGACAGTCTGAATCCTTCGATGGCAACACTGGCGCTGGCACTGGCAAGCAAGGACGCGCCTGGTCCGGAAATCACTGTGCGTAAGGCCGTGGCCTGATCAATCGGACAGAAAAGAAGGTGGGTAACCCCAATTGTCAGAAATAATGCATGTTTTAGATCGTGGTGTCAGCAAGCAGCAACGATCGCTCAATGATTATGCGGCAGAGGTCTCTGAACATGCTGACGTCAGAGAGGGTGTTTCTTTGCCATTGGGAACGCATGAATATGACAGAGGAGTCAACTTCGCCTTGTTCAGCCGTCACGCCAGTCGTGTTCGGCTGGAACTGTTTGATCAGTCTGCGGACGCAACACCGGCCAGGTTGATTGAGTTTGATTCGTCGCGCAATCGCACGGGTGATGTGTGGCACGTATGGATTGAGGGGATTCAACCTGGCCAGTTGTATG
>JAJYPA010000589.1 GCA_021795795.1 Pseudomonadota bacterium
GCATTTCAATGGCGGCATTTTTATCAATTGCCGGATTCAGCGTCATTTGCAGGCCGGACAGGTATTTTTCAAAAGCAGCTCGCGCTTCTGGCTGCCTCAGCAAATCCCGAAAGCGCAATTCCAGCCGTCCAGCGATCTTGGCGATATCTTTGGCCCAATCCGCCCAATATTCACGATCACCCAACTTTTTGGGGATGATGGCGTACACGGCCTGGCTGATCTGCTCTAGCGGTAGATCGGGAAAGTCTAACGGCAGATTTTCGGTGTTATTACCATCGCGGTCTTTTTTAGTACCGCCATCTCCAGTAATCACTTTGATCTTGCGCCGAAATTCCGCCTCATCAACCAGCGATTCATCGTGCGCGCGCAAGGCCTTGATGACCTTCCATATACCTTTGAACTGTGCGTCCTTGTCTACATAATTGTTGTAGTCGGACACCTGTGACATGGGGATACAGACGGGCAGGATGATATATCCGAATTTCTTGCCTTCGACTTTGCGCATGACTCGGCCCACGGACTGCACGATGTCCACCATGGACTCACGGGTATCAAAGAACACCACAGCATCCAGGGCCGGCACGTCTACCCCCTCAGAAAGGCAGCGAGCATTGGACAGAATGCGGCAATGGTCCTCCCCAGGTTGCGCCTTGAGCCAGTCCAACGACTTTTGCCGGATCAGGGCATTCATGGTGCCGTCTACATGCTTCAAATCGCAGTGCACCATTGGACCTTCCCCGTCACCCTCTTGGTGCTCCTGATAGATCGCCACCAGACGGTCAAAAACCTCTATCATCTGCTTGGAACCATTGATAGAGCGTGAGAAGGCCACAGCCCGACGCATTGGGTCAGGATCGTTGCTCAGGACTTCCTCTTGCCCGTCATCAGCCAGCAATCCCTGCTTGGATAGCCCTTTCCAGCTACCGATGATCTTGGCCGCAAAATTAATGTCCACGGCCTTCTTATCGTCGATTTTGTAGGCGTTGTTATAGGCGTTGGCGAGTTTCGCCATGCGCTCTTCGTCCACAGCCACGATGAGCACCTTGTATTCTGTCAGCAAGTCTTGATCTACGGCCTTGCCAAAGCCCATACGGTAAAATTCAGGGCCGTATGTGTCCTCGTCGTCCATGGAATACAGCGTGGCATTAGCGGCCTGCGCCTTGCCCTTGGAGGCATCGGCAAATATGCGTGGCGTTGCCGTCATGTAGAGCCGCTTATTGGCACGTATCAGGTGATTGTGATGAACTTTGACGAATTCGGAATCATCCTTATCGGTCGCCAGAGTCAGCCCGGTAGTCCGGTGCGCTTCGTCACAGATAATCAGATCCAACGCGGACAGACCTTTCTTCTGGGCGTCCATGACCACCTGAATAGACTGATAGGTGCAGAAAATAATGGTGCGACGGCCTTTACTGGCTTTCTGGATCGCCCCTAACAACTTGTCCGGGTCGGTTGTCGCGGGGTACCCCAGGTCTTCCAGCCGCAAGTCCTCTTCATCCTTTCCGACCTTCACGTCAGAACACACCACGAAGGTGTGCTGTGAATCCAGCGCATCTGCAGTCCAGGCCCGAAGTGTTTGCGATACCAGAGAAATGGACGGGGCCAGAAACAACACAATGCCATTGTCAGGGACAATCTGCTCCATGAGCCTGAGTGATGTGAAGGTTTTGCCCGTACCACAAGCCATGATCAGTTTCCCGCGGTCATACGCGGAGAAGCCATCCTTGGTGAGTTGGATGGCTTCTTTCTGGTCATCCCGCAGGTCTTTTTTCTTTTTGAGGGTGATCCGTTCCGGGTGTGGTAACTCAAACCGTGACCAGTCTACCGGGCTATTCGCCAATTCCTCGAAGAACAACCGTATAACCGGCGGGAATTGCCCGGCAATGAGTTTTTCGGCGTTCTTGCCCCATTTGTCTGTGGTAGCCACCAGCAGCTTTTGCGAAAAGCGGATAGTGCCCGTCTCCGTATCGAATGTTTTGCTGGAAGTGGCGATAAAGCGTTCCAGGTGCTGCATGTCAATCTGATGATCCTGGGCATAGAACTTCGCCTGAATCGCCCAATATTCGCCGGTATCCTGTTCGCGGGCTACCAGGTCAACACCAATATCGCCACCCTCCCAGCGATACGGGAAGTCATCCCACATCCAGACGGTTTCCAGTCGGTTCGCATATTCCGGGTCCACCAGCAGGTATTGCTGGATGAGCCTTTCAAAATACTTACCCTTGGCCCGTTCGTCGGGGGCTATGGCGCGGAGAGCGGCGAGTACGTCATGGAACGTGGTCATATTTTATAGCATCCTTCAACCCATTATGAAAACATAATAATCATTATAGTTAGTGTGCCACGTTCAATCCGTAATATTTATGATTTTATATTCTGCCATCTACCGTTTTCGTCATAACTGGATGACCCCTTGGCACCAAAACCATTCCAAAGCATGTCCAATAATGGTCTAGCAGCAACATCAGGGTGCTCAGGGTATTCATCTATGGCAATTTCGGGGATTAGCAACCTATCCCTATCCGATGACCTATTCGCATTAAAGAATTGACTAAGCGGCGCACCATCTCCTAGAGTGGCTCCAGAGAGACCATTCACACAGAGGAATATAAAAAATGGGGGTTGCAGGTCAATTTCCTTGTAAACATCAAAAGCCCTGAGTATAGCTTTAATTATTTCCCGTTCAATGTACCATATGTCAAATATCTTATTGCCATCACTTGTTGGAAAAGAAAGGGCTGACTCCATAATCCCATTCCTGTACATTTGAGTATAGGACATGAACAGGTCTTCACGCGTTTTTAGAAAAGCTACAGATCCATCCAGATTTATTCTATGAGTAATAGTTCCGTGATAGCCCCCCATAGGAATAATACGGGTTGGCTCAACTGTGCCAATCAACCTATCGGAGCCAACAAAAGCTGACAATGGTAAAATATGTAGAATCACCTGGATACCTGGTGTCAACGGTCTTGCCGATTCACCAACAATGATATCATCGACTCTCTTCTCCCGGAAAAATCGCATGCGCTCAGGTACAGATGCCGATAATTGAAATGCGCCGCGAAGCTCTGTGATATCCATATCATCATTCCCAGATTCATGTCGAACCATAAAACGTCTGCTATCTTTTACCCTATGAGGTCTCGACCAACTGGATGGTACTCGCAGGATAAGCACCTGGGTAACATTATCTACAACGACTTCTTTTAAACGACAACCATATAACTTTGGCTCTAACCCGTTACTGATGATTTGTTCAATTCTTAACTTTTCCTTGTCAGCATTTTCAACATTCAATGGAATGATGCCTGTAGGCGCCCCACTTTCTTCAGCAATACCAAGAACCAAATCACCACCATCTGTATTCGCGAATGCACAAACATCCGACAGAAGCCTTTCTGGTCTTGGTATCTCCTGTTTGTAATCTAGAGTTCTGTCCTCTTTTATTCCGTTATCAATCAGCATGTGTATTGTTCTTATATCAATGCTTTCAAGCTTCTCTGGAATCATCACTGCGCTCCACTGTAAACTGGGATCATAGATTTCATAGCTGTAGTCTACCGGCCAGAACTCTTTGTTCAGATAACAACACTGACGGCACAACTCACCCGTCGGCAGAATTATCAGACATCTTCGGTGTCTGATAATAAACTTATAACAGGAGGATGGTTTCCAAACCATTCAGCCATTTTTCCGCAGACAATATCGTTGGAATACAGACTTTTAATATAGTCATGTAACCTAGCAACAAAATCTTCAGCAACAAGGGTCAATTTATTGCCATAAACCGAAAAATTATGGTGTGACCCGCCATTTCTTCGATGCCTTAAAATAACCTCATACACCTGCCCATGCCTTACCTTTTCTACCCAGTCTGGAGGGTTCACGGAGAAATTATGAACAAGACCATTTCTCAAAATATCCGCCAACGTATTGGATATCTTGTCACAATCGCAACCCACGGAAAAATTTACAACATCAGCACAAAACATTTTTAGTTGACTTGCTGTGGATCTTTTTCCGAAAACAGCACAGGACAAGAAGTCCGTAAAAGCTGCAATAAGTACAAAAGAAAACGCGCTTCCAGTCTCAGCTATGCACTTCAATTCGGTAAATCGGTCATTTATATACTGAGTTACCTGTTCATTCGTCCAGCGTTGTGCAACGGTACCATAGAAATTACCCCCGCTACTTGTAGGGGTTAATGATGAGGTACCGCCATAGCCTGAATCTTCGATTTGGGTTACGTTTGGCACATTTAAAAAGATATTATTATCATCATTCATAACTATTCCTGCGCTATATATAACATATCTTGCCAGAGCCAAAGCGCACCCCCAGGACGGCATTGGCCCCAAGAGACCGGGCATGCTCGGCCAGTTGTTCCAGGGCATCATCCCGCGTCTGGGCGATCATTTTGAGATACCCTGCCTGCTTCCCACCAAATATGGCGCGGACACCACCCAGGAAATTACCGACGATATTGCGGGATCGGACACCCGTGCCGTAGGCCGGCCCAATGACACGGACCACACGCATGCCGGGGCAGTCGTTGATGGTGAGGATGAGGACGGGACTAGCTTCAGTTGACGCGGACATGC
>JAJYPA010000590.1 GCA_021795795.1 Pseudomonadota bacterium
AGAGGGAGTATCATAACCACCGAATGTGACGATAATGCGACAGATCGATGACTTTTTTATGACATTTTTATGAGCCTATCTAAAAAATGGCAATCACTTCTTTTCTTAGACACTTCGATAGGAGCGTAGTAATCGGCCCTGGGTGCCGCAAATCGCGCCGAAGAAACACTCTGTGGCTTCAGTTATGGCAAAGTAGGAGCAGTGGCACTGCGGAAGGCCGGAGAGTCAATGGTGCATTATGCCCGCATAGGAGCGTGGTCCTGGGTGACGTCATCGACATTGGTGAATCCGCTGGGTGGTATACAACCACCGAATGGGTATCCCGTTTGAGAGAGTGAGCAAGACGACGTACCCGAAGCAGTGCTCCATTCCACTTCTGAATCATGGAGTATGTGATGGCCCAACGTAATACCAAAATCAGCCTCAAGCCGGGTAAATCCCGGACGGCCCTGACGATCACCCATCCCAACGCCGCTGGCATCGACATCGGCAGCGCCTCCCATTATGTAGCGGTGCCTCCGGATCGTGATGACGAGTCCGTACGGGAATTTTCGAGCTTCACGGAGGATCTTCATGCCCTCGCCGATTGGCTCAAGGCCTGCGATGTGGACACGGTCGCGATGGAATCCACCGGCGTGTACTGGATACCGCTCTTCGAGCTGCTGGAATCGCGCGGATTCACCGTGCTGCTGGTCAACGCGCGCCATGTCAAGAACGTTTCCGGGCGCAAATCCGACGTGCTGGATTGTCAGTGGCTACAGCAGCTCATGAGTTACGGATTGCTCCGTGGAGCATTTCGTCCAGACAATGCGATTTGCATATTACGCGCGCTTTGGCGTCAGCGTGGAATGCTCCTGCGCTCTCAAGGCCGCCAGGTGCAGCACATGCAAAAAGCCCTCACCCAAATGAATGTGCAGTTGGCTAACGTGATTTCGGATGTCGTCGGGGAGACAGGTCAGAAGATTCTGCGCGCGATTGTGGCGGGTGAACGCGACGGTCAGGTGCTGGCGGCGATGAAAGACGCGCGTATTCGCGCCAGTCACGCAGAAATTGCCAAGAGTCTGCAGGGGAATTGGCGCACGGAGCATTTATTCTCGCTCCAGCAGGCGCTGGCCATGTTTGATTTCATTGGCACCCAGGTGGCCGAATGCGATCGGGAGATCGAGGAACAATTACGCGCTCTGCAAACCTATGATGGTGAGCCTCCTGAGGGCAAGAAGAAAGCCCGTACCCGTAATGCACCCAAATTTGATTTGCGCACACAACTGTTCAAGATGTGTGGGGTGGACCTCACCCGCATCGACGGTATCAATGTGACCACGGCTATCGCCGTTATTTCCGAAACGGGCAGTGATATGTCACGTTTTCCCACGGTCGGACATTTTACGAGTTGGTTAGGTCTTTGCCCAGGCACCAAAATCACGGGCGGAAAAGTGATGAGCGGTAAAACCAAACAGGTGGCCAATCGCGCGGCGCAAGCCTTGAAATTAGCGGCAGCCGCACTGCGGAGCAGTCAATCCGCGTTGGGGGCTTACTTTCGCAGAATGTGCGCACGCATGGATAAACCCAAAGCGGTGACTGCGGCTGCACACAAGCTGGCACGTTTGATCTACATGATGCTCACCAAGGGCGAGGAATATACCGATCAGGGTCAGGACTACTACGAGGAGCGCTACCGTGAACGGGTGCTACGGCAACTGGCTCAACGCGCCGAAAAGATGGGCATGAGACTGGTTCCTGGTGAGATTGTCACTTCGTAACTGTAATGTATTCAATATCCTAGAAAGTGTTTCTTGAGAGAGTCTCGGAGAAGACATGGGGATGGGAGCCCCCACCACGCCGACTGCAGAGCCCACCCACCTAGTGCCCGCCCATCAGCGCAAAGTCTCCCGGACGAAGCCCGAAGATCAAGCCGAGGCAGTTCCTTTCTTCGACGCGGACAAGGTACCGGTGACCACCATTGAAGTCCCCAATCCGGAAATCACTGGCCTTACGCCCAATCAGTACACCGTCATCGGCAGTAAAGAGACCTATTGCCTGGCACAGCGGCCCGGCAGCTATGTGGTGATCAAATACCTCCGCCCGGTGATCAAGCGCCTCGACACCCAGGCCATCAGTTGCCCACCCGCTCCGGTGGGTGTTCTCGAAGGCAGCCGTGCCGACGTCAGCTTCGCGGCTGGGATGGTCGTCGATAAATTCCTCTATCATTTGCCCTTGTGCCGCCTGCATCAGCGCTTGCAGGGCATGGGCTTTACCCTGAGCCGGGTGTGGCTGACCCAACTGATGCAGCGGATCGTGAGCCTCCTGGAACCGATCTACAACGCTCAGTTCGACTCCATCCGGGCCTCCCGGGTCAAAGCCATGGATGAAAACCCCATCAAAGCTGGCCTGCAAGGACCGGGGAAGATGAAGCAGGGCTATTTCTGGCCGGTCTATGGAGAGCGGGATGAAATCTGTTTCCCTTACTGCGAGAGCCGTCGGGCGGAGCATGTGGATCAACTCCTGAGACTGACGGCACCACCCGGTGCCGTGCTGATCACCGATGGTTATGCCGCCTATAGCCGTTATGCGCAAAAAACGGAAGGGCTGACCCATGCCCAGTGCTGGGCGCATACCCGTATACGTTCAGCCAACCCACCCTTGCAGGTTGGCTGAACGTTTACCTTCAACGGGATAGCCGATGCGGGGCGTTCGCATGCGGTGGTCGTCGCTGGTGGCCGCAAACCCCGGGATTTGCCTCAGTTCGGATGGGTCAATACCGAGCTGGGCAATCTCAAAACAGGCCTTTCCGATGCTTACCATGCCTTTAAGTTTCGGAAATATGCGCAACGTTATCTCTCCACCATGACTTACCGCTTCAACCGCCGTTTTAACCTGGCCACGTTACCCATGAGTTTGCTTCGTGCAGCCGTCAACACAGGACCCCGGCCCGATCGCTGGCTCCGCGCAGCGGAATCATCGTGCTAATCAGGTAATACTATATCCATTTTCAAAAGGGCATTTCTCACAGCCGCCTCACAAGGCACTTGTTCATCGCTCGCTGGGGCATGTACGAATGCTTCGGCTCTATCTGGACCTGGGCAAGTATTCACCAATTTTTGTACCACCCCTCGAACATAGCGTATATCGTGCAGTATCTTCCTGAGCCATGTAATAAATACTTTTTGGTTAGAAAATAAGCACACCACTCCTTTGAATGACTCCTCTGTATCTATTACTATTTCGTGACCGTTTTTTTCTGCTTTCTTTTTTCGCGGTCTGCGCTGTATTTCGAGGATGTATATTGGCTTGTCATCGACAAGCATCCGTGCGACAAGAACGCCTCGGAGTACTCGGTTACCTAAGTCATGGTAAGGCCAGTTCCTGGTGGTTGTCGGGAGTTCTTCTGCGTTTTCAGCAAGGTCATTTTTATCGAATGCCTGCAAAGAGACGAGTTCCGGTTCATCGTTAGAGCAGAATCCACCTTCAAAGGTGAACCACTCTACTGTACTGATTATGTCTTTATGTCTTTTTTTAAGATATAGCATTGCGTCCCACATATCTCGTAAAGTGCTATGCGATTCCATGACGGTTTTTGCATAAATGGAAGCATAGCCAACCCCCTTTCCTGTGCCGTGGTGTTCGCCACCTGAAAAGGTGCCCGGCGTATCATTGTTGCCTGGATGCCCGCCGGATGACTTAGTATGGCTACGCCTTGCATCGACGATAACTCTTGGAGACCCAAGTACAATAAAATCTAGCTCTTCTATTTCGATTGATGCGGAACCGTGATCAGGTTCCTCATCGTCCGTCAAATCAAAAATTTCGGGTAATTTTGTGAGTGGGCGAACAGGCGCGCCACGCCATGCATTTCCTGACTCATCGTCAAGGACAGTGCCGTCAGTTTTATTGGTGTTTTCACGGTCACGGTAAATCGGATCCCCACTTGGGTCACTGCAGCCCAGTATTTGCAAGCCTAAGAATGTCTGGCCATCATTGATCCAAAGACCATTCACCATGATTTGGGCAGGCCCATGAAACCAAGGTGCTACCTTGATAAATGCATATTTCTCACCGTCTTTGAAATCTGACTCGAGTTGAGCGTAAATACTTTTTGCATATTTTTGTGCATAGGGATCATAGAGAGCATGCGCAAGAAACACGACGTCGCCGTTGCGCATTCGTTTTCTGAGTTTGACAGGCCATTGATCAGGCGGTGCCGGCTGATCAAGAGGTGCGAAAAAGCGGTTCTTGACTTCATCCCAGGGGTAGGTAGCGAGAATGCGGCTTAACTCGGCTGATCGGCCATAGCACCGAACCAAAAACTCCAAACATGGGATTAACAGGTTTTTACCATCTTTCAGGGGAAAATGGACTAGCCAATTCTTATCGTTGGAGAACCGCAGAGGATAGTCATTTTGGCTTATTATATGTCCGGTATCAGTATTCTTCTGATCATCCTGTGATGGTGAAACGATGCGCCGCTTATCTTTACTAAAATCAATAGTAAATATTTCCTTTTGCAAAATGGCTTCTGATTGGCAGCGTCCATTATTCCAGATGGATCCGATGCGCAACAGGCCAAGATGGTTTAGGGCGATACGAAAACGT
>JAJYPA010000591.1 GCA_021795795.1 Pseudomonadota bacterium
CCCTACACTACAGACAAAAGACAGAATTGCCCTACCCAGAGGGGGGCTCACCGACCTGAAGGCTTCAGCACGAAATATTACTCGTTCGCAACTTGGAAGGCAATGACCGCTTCCGCTGCCCTGCCGTCGTTGGGTACTAATGGTCGGCAGCAGACTGAAAGCAGTCGTTCGAATTAAATTTCGTCAACTGCCTGCTGATATTTGCTCAAGTCGCAGAGTAGTATTCATTACACAATGCCGTATCAGGATCTGGGACATGTATTCAAACAAGTCATATTTTGCTTATGTAGATTCTATTGAACACACTCAGGAAGGCATTTTTGTACGTTTCGATGCGATACTTATAGATAGTCTAGAACGACTTCACCAAGCCGACACCTTCGAAACCCGTGCTGAACAATTGGAGCCTGTGATTTTGGAGGCCCATGACCCCTCAAAAAATACTCAGAACCTTCGTGTGGATCATTGGTGTCGATTTAATATTGCTACTAAGTCTAGTTTTGGGAGCTTGGCGGCACAACTGTATCGCTCTCCAAGTGATGCCGAAAACATAGAAGAGGTTTTCATAGAGAATATAGAGCATCTGGATGGAAGAGGAAGGGTAAGCCGCAGTCTCAGGCAGTTAGTGTCACTCGATGGCTTGCAAGATGCCACGCAAGATACCATTGAAGCATTATTAAATCGTCAAATCTCCAATCAAGAAGATAACTACCTAGCGATTTATAATGTTGGCCAAGGGGCTTGTTCGGCGGTTCTTACGGATAGCCTTCAGCCTGTCCTCTATTTCGATCTAGGCGGTGGATGTGGAAGAAATGCTGGGACATATCCCGTCGACTTTAAACCCTGCTTTACTCTCAATCCACCGGTTGTACTTTCCCATTGGGATATGGACCATTGGATCTCAGGTGACAGGCACCAAAGTGCTGAATGTTTGGCGTGGATTGTTCCTCGGCAAGCGCTTGGGCCGTCCCACATGAGATTTGCACGGAAACTCCACTCGCATGGGTCTTTGAATATCTGGCCGAAAAACTTAACGTCACTAATTACACCTTTTGGTCAAATTCATAAATTGCCTAACGCCTCGGATCGGAACAACTCTGGACTTGTCTTTGTGGCGAAGGTAGGTCTCCATAATAATAAGATCCACGTCCTTTGCCCAGGTGATGCGAGGTATTTTAAGCTTCTTCCTCAAATATCATTGCCGCAGAGCCTTAGCGGTCTGATTGCCACTCACCACGGAGGATTGTATCGAAGAGACATTCCTCCTCTGGCAAATACAAAATCAAATTATATAGCCTACTCTTATGGTCAGGGCAATTCCTATGGTCATCCTCACCATCAAACGGTAAACAAGCACCAAAACGCAGGTTGGACAACAAGACGTGATTCGATAAATGGGAATCAGACAATACCAAGCCTTGCCACTCTTCCTGAAATGCCTCCATGTGGCACGAGTCGATGCTCACTGAGCATAGTTCAATAAATAGTGCAAGTTATTTGTAAATAGTTTGTTTTCTGACAAGACCAGAATGGGCCACTCATTACCGATGATCCGTTGGCATATTCTGGCCCTAACGCTCAGTGATTTAGAATCGATTCTGAGCTAGAAGTCTTGAATATCGGCTTTTTCATTGCAAATCCAACTAAAACGGTAACTTATTTTCAGCGGAAGGAATGAGTTCAATTATCTCGCCAATGTTGAACTCTAGTTTTTTCCCGGTTGCAGATTCAAGGTACCTTTTAAACCAGTTACCACGATTGTGAATGCCCGCACAGCTGTAAAGCTGGGGATTGCCGGCATAGCCTTCCTTGATCCGCTCAAATTCTTTGTCAGTTAATCGATCAGCAGTATGGGTCAATCGCTCAAGTCGCTCCATGGTTTCAATATAGTTTGGCGATGAAATAAATGATTCAATCAGAATTTCCTTCAGGCGTCCTTCCTGTCCAATTTCATTTATCAATACGCGATGAATCTTCGGAGCTGCGGCAGAGATGTCATCATACGGTGCTTTCAACGCCTGTTTTGATCCGATAAATCCGCAAGGGTCAGTGGTTCCGACCTTTATACAAATAATAGGAATTCCTTTTCCCAAGGCAAATCCGATCTCCTGATTTGTCCATTCGCTTTCGTGAAAGTCATCCGTCAGAAGTACTACCATAACCTCCATTGTCATTAGGGCATTAAGTATTTCCTTCTCCCATTCACGCATGGGTTTTATTGCGTCGTGTGCGACGAACGAAGAAATGCCAAAAGGCTCAAGTGCTTCTGCGAGCCTATGCGCCACGCCTTTATGCTTATCACGATGGCTTAGGAAGATGCGAAGGTTGTTAGTTTTCCATAGGCCAGTTCGTTCAGGAATGATCTGCGGCTTCCCGGTAAAACTAATAGATGCCTGAAATTGCGGATCCATTTCGTCCGAAATCTTTACGTAAACAGCGTGGACATATTCGTTCTCTACCTCAGGTGTCGCCTTGTTTAAATCGTCTCTCAGTCGCTCGAAGACAGAGGCTTGTTGGTCTAAGTCTATGAGATCCATAATGTTTTCTGGGACAAACAAAAAAACGTCATGACCGAAAGTTCCACCATTCCAGTTATCATACTCAGTGCACCGTTCTACGTACACCTGAGCGGAATCAATAATGCTTACAAGCGCAGGATCTCCTTTAATCTCGTAATGTCGGCGCAATCGCCTCAGTGCTGGCGGAATTTTTGGTATTAGTGCATATTGGTTCATAACTGTATCTTACTACGTTAGTGGGTCGTGTATCCATTACCTATATGCATTCAATATACGAAATCTTGCGATCCGACATCCGGCGACTGACTGCGCTTGGCCGATATTATTCCTCCCAAGGCAGAGTGGGAAGGTCCGCTTCCGCTGCATCAACGCCCATTTCTTAGCCATATTCTTACCGCCAATTCAGGATTCCGTCCAGCAAGCTCATCTGGTGTGCCCCCCGGCTCGCAGTCTGAGAATGGGCCAAGCCACTCACTGTGATTCCGAGCAAACGCACAGAAGCGCCAAAGGGTACGGCGCGATCCAGCAGTTCCAGTAGCAACGGCCCGATGGATTCCAGATCCCCAACGATCTCGCCTTCAGTGCGCGCTCGGGTGACGGTGGTAAAATCTGGAAAGCGTGCTTTGATGCTGACGGTGTGGCCGACCAGGGTCAAGGACTCGAGGCGGGCGGCAACCTGTACGGTCATCTCCTCCAGGATGGCCAGCATGATGCTTCGATCCGCAAGATTTTCCGAGAAGGTTCGCTCGGTTCCTACCGACTTTCTCTGGTGGGAAGGTTGGACGGGGCGCCCGTCGATCCCTTGTGTCACCCCGTAAAACCAGGATCCTGCCTTGCCAAAATGGGCCACGAGTGTCTCTCGTGAAAGGGCTCGCAGATCTGAAACGGTCTCGATCCCCATTGCCGATAGTCTTTTCACGGTGGCCGGGCCTACCCCATGCAATTTGCCCACGGGCAGCGGGGCCAGGAAAGCGAGTCCTCGCTCGGGTGGAATCACAAATAGCCCATGGGGCTTACGCCAGTCGGAGGCAAGCTTCGCCAGCAGCTTGTTGTAGGACACCCCCGCCGAAGCCGTCAATCCGGTCTCTCGCTGAATACGGTCCAGGATATCGCGGGCAATGTCGACAGCCAAGGTGCCGTCCGCGGTGGCAGTGGTTACGTCCAGATAGGCCTCGTCCAAGGACATCGGCTCCACCAGCGGTGTGTAGCTGCGTAGGATGGCCATCACCTGACGAGAGGCCTCTCGATAGGCATCCATGCGGGGGCGGACAAAGATTGCCTGGGGGCAGAGAGACCGTGCCCGCGCCGCCGACATGGCCGAGTGGATCCCAAAACGTCGGGCTTCGTAGCTACAGGTGGCAACGACTCCCCGGCCGTTTGGGTCGCCGCCGACGATCAAAGGCTGACCACGGAGCTCCGGCCGATCGCGCTGCTCTACGGCCGCGAAGAAGGCATCCATGTCCACATGGATGATCTTGCGGAGATCAGGGTTACTCTCTGGCACTGGGTCTGGCAATCGACGACCTCCTTGCCTGCCCAGTTTACCAGAGGGCGCCCGGCGACAGGCGATGAAGGCCGAGGCTCAGTGTGGACGCGAGTCGAGCCGGTAAAGACACCTCTGGCGCCAGAAAGCCGATCTTGCCTGCCTCCGCTACATGTGACAAGCGTCGCGCGATGGGTTACAGTCTGCTCATGATCAAATCGTTCCGTCACAAGGGGCTCGAGGCGTTCTATCGCAGCGGCAGTAAGGCGGGAATTCAGCCGGATCACGCGACCAAGTTGCGGGTCTTGTTGACCGCCTTGGATGCAGCAGAATCTGCGGAACAGATGCATGCGCCGGGATGGCGATTACACCGACTGACGGGCAACTACGAAGAATGCTGGTCAGTGCGTGTGAATGGGAACTGGCGAGTGATCTTTCGGTTCGAGGGGATTCATGCGGATCTGGTGGATTATGTGGACTACCACTGAGGAGGTGCTATGAGCGAAATGCACAACCCTGCGCATCCGGGTGAGGTATTGCGAGAATATTTGCCCGAGGGGATGAGCGTCACCGATGCCGCCAAGGCTC
>JAJYPA010000098.1 GCA_021795795.1 Pseudomonadota bacterium
GGATCAGGGTGCTGGCATCACTGTCATCCAGTGGGAAAAGGGTGATACCCAGGCTGCCGGTAACGCTGACCGCTTCACCATCGATTTCCAGCGGCTCGCGGAGGGCGGCGAGTAATCGTTCGCAAGCGCCTTCGAAATCATCGAGACGCTCCAGGTCTGGCAACATCAGGCCGAACTCGTCGCCCCCTAAACGAGCAAGGATATCTCCTGCCCGTAACTGTGCCTGCAGCCTTTGCACCACGGCTTGCAGCAACTGATCTCCGGCACCATGCCCCAAGCGGTCGTTCACCTGCTTGAAGCCGTCCAAATCCAGGATCGCTACCCCCAGAAGCCGCTCGTGCCGCAGTGTTTGGTTTCTAGTGTTTTCCAGAAAATCCATGAAGAGGACACGGTTGGGCAGGGCGGTAAGGGGATCGCGCAAAAATTGATTGCGTAGCAGAAACACCAGTTCCCCAAGATTGGCGAAGGCATGGAAGTATGTCGATCCAACCCGTCGGAAATAACCCTTTTCGTGCACGCCGATCAGACCTACGCCACGCAAATCCTCTGTCCCGAAAGGAAAGATGCCGATTTCCTCTACCTGATTGCGCAAGGCCTTGATCCATTCCGGCGCTTGCGGATCATCCACGGCTTGGATGATGGTCTGCCTACTTCCCAACGCCTTCCAGCAGGGATCTCCGGCGCTCTTCTGGATCTGTAGCCCCGGTGAGGGGAGCCCGGCCTGGTGCTCCAAGGTTAAGGTCTCTCCCATGACGTCGCTCACCATGTAACCGGCCAGACGTACGCTGTCGCTCTTGGACGGTAAGTCGTTGCAGATTTGCTGCAACAAATCTTCCGGCCGTTGGGACTCTTTACTACCGTGAGGGACTGCAAGGACGTTCATCAGAACTTCAAACAAGGCCAGCCTCTCGGAATCGGTCTCACGGGAGGCGCTGGCGTAGCCCTCGAGCTGAACCATGAGGTCACCGACCAGCAGACGGAACAAGGCGTCCCGCAGCAAATCCCGGTCACTCTCGGGAACCTGCACCTGAAGTATTTTTTGCCAATGGCGCCAGTAGAGAATATAGGCACCGGAAATCCAGGAGGGTTCGATACCGAGACGGCAATGCAGAACCCCGACTTTGCGTATGGACTCCCGCCACGGCCTATCCAGGCGGCTGACCAGAAGGCCTTTAGCGTGCTCCTCCTGCTTCTGGATCAGGGCATCCAGACGCGCGCTGGAGAAATCCCGAAATATGGCGGCGGTGGCAGACTGATTGAGCAGATAATCGTAAAAAGCGTGGGCAAGCGCCGATGCTTCTTTATCCAAGGCATCGCGATAACGGTCGATGACCTGAAAGTCAGAATCCTGCAGGCCAAGAAACGCGGGTAGAGTGCCACTATTGTCAATAATCATTCATGTACTCTTATATAATGTTTATTAGGGGCTGATGTTCCTCTGCTTTTTTCAATCGATCAAGATCACTTCAACGTCATGCGGACAAGGACGATATAAAAAAGACTTGCTCACCATGTGACAACATCTCAAAACCGGACGTTTTTGAGAAGGCAACCAGACACTGGCGCCCGCTCAGGCTAAGATTTTACGCAACTTTTTGCATGGAACGTTATTCAACACATTTGGTTAGTTTTTCAAAACAAAGTATATGTCCGCTCTCATCGTAGTAAACAATTCCCGACTGTGCGGATTGGCCAGCTTTGAGAGTGTCCAACGCAATATGGAGACTGTCGGCAAGATCTGCGCCATCTAATATTGGCGGCGCAACCCTGACGTTGTGCCGAGAAAATCGTCGCCAGTTATAAACAGACCAGGCAGCAATTACTAGCCAGGAAAAGGCAAGAATAAACGAAAACAGGAGAAGAAATGTTGACGTTGGTGGCCAGTCATGCAACAGGTAGACATCAAAGCGTCTATAACCAAAATACCAAGCAATAACAGTGATTAGTGGCGCCATAATGAAAACCCACGCTATCCATGCTGTTCCCTGGAAAATGTTATCATTTATGCGTTTCGATAACGGAACATTTCCGCTGTAGAATGGTTCAGGACATATGCTCTGATCAGTTGTCTCTTTAATCTGCATTAGGTAGTTCCGCCTGAAATCCACGGTCCGGGCTTACCCAACGAGCGCGGTGCCGTTTACTGAACAGCACTGCAGGGACAGCCCACGCCACTGTAAACATGTTTAATGACCAAAAAATCAATGGATACCAGATTACCCAAAAATATACGCGCGTCAGTATTGTTTTTCTCTCATATCGAGAATCAAGGGCGATGCTGAAAAGAAACTGCAACAAACAAGTAAGGCCGAGCATTACTCCATACCACTCTGGTAGGATACTATTAATATAAAGAAAGCGAGGCATCGGTATAGCTAGTCCAACGAAATAAATAATTATAATAGCCAGCATAGTGTAGGCCCAGAATACGGAGGCAATATATTCTAAAAGAATTCCCCAGAATCGTCTTTTACGCCAATTTAGGAGGGGCTTGAATTGATCCTGAACAACCTCGACACCGCCCTTGGCCCAGCGCAAACGCTGTTTCCAAAGACCCTTAAAGGTTTCTGGCATGTAAATATAGCAAAGCGCTCTTGGTTCATAACGTATTTCCCAGAAATTCATCTGCAAGCGCCAAGAGACATCGATATCCTCCGTCAGATTGGAGTCAGACCAAAATCCAACGGATGCAAGCGCGGATCGACGAAATCCGGCGATCACGCCTGAAACTGTGAATACCCGGCCGTAAATTTTTTGAGCGCGTTTGACCAGGCCGATGATAGACGAAAATTCACCAACCTGAATCTTACCCAGAATCGTCGAGCGGTTCATGATGCGTGGGTTTCCGGTAACAGCACCAATACGGCTATTGGGTGCTGTGAGATGATGCATGATCCAAGCAGCGCAGTCAGGGTGGAGAAGGGCATCGCCATCGATACAGACGAGATAGTCTGAGCGCGCGACGGTTGCTCCTGTACGCAGAGCGATGGCCTTGCCTTCGTTGGCCGCGTGACGAAATATCCGCAATTGTGGGTACTTCTCGACCAGTTCGCACAGTATCGACCACGTTCCATCACTGGATCCATCATCAATGGCAATTACCTCGAGATTGGGATAATTAGACTGTAAGGCATAGTGCAGAGTTTCACGGAGATTAAGCTCTTCGTTGAAACAAGGTATGACGATACTACAAAGTGGTGCATTGGGTTCATTGTTGGTGGTAAAAATTTCAAGTGGTACTTTGCGGCGCTCCCACTTCAAATAAAAGACCAGCCCACCGAACATCCAAATCCATGCCATGAAAAATGGATAAAAGAACGCGTAGGCCATTAATATGTGCTTTACAACAAAGATATTTATATTGGCCATCTTATATTCCCTTGGGTGCCTTTGGTGGAAATCTGTGCAGGCTGAAATCTGGGTATATGGCATCGGTTGATGGATGTTGGCCGATGAAATCATCAGGGCAGATACCGATGTTCAGCGCATGGTTGTCCTTGCATAAGGAGATCCATTGATTTAGCTGGTGATCAGAAATCCAGGTGTGCTGCTTCCAGTTCCGTGCCTGCAGGAAGAATACACTGCGTTCAAGTCCACCCGGATAGGCGGTTGCGAGATCTGTCAACTTATGCAGCCACTGATTCGCCTGGAGCTGAGTGCCGTCGAGATAAGGCATCGCCTCTATTGCGACCCAGTCATACACATTAAGAAAGGGTTCCATGGCCATAGCAAAGCGCTGTTCTGTATTGTCGGGATGCGTCAGTGCCCGCGCATAAAGATTTCTGCCAACCGAAAAGCTTTCGCTGACATTGGTGTAACGGTGCATTGCCGTGGTAACGACCTTGCCGAAGTCAATGAGGGCCATGGTGCGATCTCGAGCGTTCATTGGGAAATGCAGCTTGGAGGAGGGAACAGCTGGTGTCTCACTACCTGGCCAACGTGCCTCTGGCAAAAGTACGCTGGCGTCTTCGTCCGAAGTCATGGTAGCGTCATCACCAATGATAACCCCAGCTATAGATGGCTGCGCCTTGGCCAGATCCTCAAATATGGTGGTAACGAGAGTTTGTGCCTCAGGAAGAAAAGGACTAAGACGGCGCCGACCTCTACTAGCGGGGACTATGTCACCTGATGCCGTTTGCACTCTTATCGAAAGCCGAGCCTGCGTTTCGGTATCCGGCAAAGTGAACCCGATCAGTGGCATCACAGGGAACACCTTTACATTAGAGCGGGTCATCAGTTGCCACGCTACCCGATTGAAGAGGTCGGCCCGCATTGGCAGCACACGGTTTGGAAAATACACCGATTTTGCATTGCCGGAACCATCTGGGTCAGCAAAAGCCTGCAGATAGACTGTAGAAACACCGAGCGCTAGCACTTGGTTTAGCAGCTCGCCCAGGTTCTTGTTTGTCTGTTCCGCTGATGGGTCATATACATCGTCCAGTGAAACTTGAAGCACCCGTTGAATCTGACGTTGTCCATGGAATACGTCATAGATGTTCCAGACAATTTCCATGGGTTTTGGATCGTTGACGATGAGAATACGTCCAAAATTTTTTGACTTCGATCTGTCACTGGCAACGGATGTCAGCGTATGGCTGTAGAGGCTGAAGGTAATTGGCATGCCTGCGGAATGCGCGATATCGTTAACCTCCTGAGTTGCAGCGCCGAAAGGAAACACAAGAATACGTGGCGCTGTCCCGGTCTCTGCTTTAATGCGATCCCGGCTGCGGCAAAAGTCGTAATAAAGGCGATCGTGAAATTCAGCATCGGTTTCGTAGCGCTGCTGATCGGGAAAATATTGCCTGGTGATGGTCGCTGCCACATAGTTACCTTGTGGGTTTGAGAGGATTCCGTGATGAGAGGCATGCGTATGACTAGCAAATTCTACCAGGCCAGAGCGCTGCATTTCGCGGACATGGTCCCAGGAAACGAAAAAATGCTGATCTTCTTCCTTGCCGTTGTAGTCAACCTCATGGGCATTGACAAGGTTTGCAGATCGGTAAGCCGATTGTAGATCCGACTGCAACACGGGAATTCGAACGGCAGTTTGTACAGACACCTTGTCTAGTAAGTGTTTATCTTGGTGATGATGTTCTGCAATATTCCAAGTTCGATCTATCCAGTTCGTTTCCAAAGCATGCACAGCACTATATTCATAAGCCTTGAGCGCTGGAAATACATGATCATAAAAGCTGGCCAGGCCGTCATCGATAGAGATATGGAACGAATTCTTGGGCAACTTTCCGTGTCCTTCTACCGCCCATAGAATCTCGTCGACCGTAAGACAATGCCAGTTATTAGACTTGAACCAGTCAAGAAGCTCCAGAAAACGATGTGCGCTACTGGCATACGGGTCCCAGTATACGTCTTGCACTACGCCGTTACGAATGTCGTGCATACAGAGTGTTACAAATGTATTTTCAGGCAAATGCACCGGATTTATTGGGGCTGTCCAAGCAGCCTGTGTCCAGACGTTTGCTTGCGCACGAATAGTTACGGCAGCGCTAATAAGTGCCGAAAGTGTAAAAAAACTTCTTCGCGTCATCATGTGCGAAACCTCCTAAAATGTTCCACGAAGTCTTGCCATGGTATAGGCTGTTTGGCCATATGCTCCATCGTAATTTTCACCAGAAAACCCGACTCCATACTCTATATTCCAGAGCCGATTAATAGTCCATCGCTGTAGGTAGTGCACGTCAAAAGCGGGAGCTGTGCCAAAATCAGTCTGCCAGCCGACTCCTCCTGAGGCGTTAAGGACCTGCGTGAAGGCATCGCCATAATGCCGCCAGGTTATCCACTCATAGTGGAGTCCACCTTCAAGTTCACCCCAATCGCGCGGATTAAAGTAGGTCAACGCATGTTCTGTATTGTTTTCATTCCAAAGGCGTACTCGTCCGCTCAAAAGCTGATGCGGAGCATGCCATAGGGATTGATCCACAGAGATGAGGTTATCAATACGTGTGTTCCCATCGCTGATGAACATTACAGAATCGTTCCAGATGGCCTTTAAATCCGGACTCTGGCGCCATTCCAGTGTGGTGGATAGGCGTTTTCCACTGAGTCCGGCACGGTACGCGCGCAAGGGTATGTCATTAGTAAATGAATCAAAATGTAGTGACAAGTACCATTGATCGTTGAACCAATGCGCGGCGCGCAGATTTATTCCCAACTGGCGACCGGTCAACTGCTTCTGAGTTAGTGCCAGCTCGACCAAGTTACGATTACGTTTCCACTCCGCGCCGAATTGGGAACGATTAAGGGATACGGAGCCGTGATTGAATTGAGAGTATGAGTAATCCTGACCGGCAAAAATGGCATAATTGGAATATAGCCAACCCGATTGCACACGGTATTCCGCCTGCGTTGCCTGGTTACCTGCCGGCAGACTTCCTGCGCCAGTACTGTGACCAAAGAACACGGATGCAGAGATACGTGGCATTTGGCGTCTACGATAATCCTGATAATGTCGAGTGATCAGATTGCTAAAGGGAAAAGCCCTGTGGAGAAGAGATATGGACCGACCCCACTCGCTCGCATGACGATACTCATGGGCAAGTTCGGCGGTGTTCTGGATCGTGCCTACCGCGTGTGGTCGCAACTGTGCTGCGGAGCGCAAGGTCCTGCGAGCCTCATCAAAAAACCCCGCCCAACGCTGCACTGTTACCAGGCTATTGGTTATTCCCACATTTTCAGGAGCTTCGCGATGTAATTTCTCAAGTTGCGCCAATCCATCCATTAGATGATTTCTATAAACCATATTCATGGCTAAAAGCAAATTGACTCTGAGCCAGTCCCAGTTTGATTTGCGGTAAGTTGCGGGAGCTTCTGCCCACTGCCATGGTGGAGTCGTATTTGCTGTTTTATGAAGTAGGATATCTGCCTTATTGTACTCTTCTGCAGATATGTAGGCGTAATACAATCCGATCACGGTGTTCAATGATGGATATTTGGAAGTTGCGATGATGTGTTTATAGATGGCAATGGCGTGGGTTGGATGATGTGCATGCAGATACGCATCGGCCAATGGCTCTAGGGCGTAGTTCGGAATGGTTGACAGGTTTTTGAGGTTAAGGAATGACTTTTGTTCCTCATGGTACAAGCGAAGAACTTCTGGTAGGTCTCCAATATCTCTGAGAGCGATCCATTCGTTGTAATATGAAAGCAGTAGCAAATGCCGATGATCATGAAAACTATTGTCATTGTTTTTATTTTTATCCAGCGCCAAGCGCAGCATCTGGTTCTTCCCGAAAAGAAAGCCGTGTCCTTCAAGATGCTCTTTAAATGAATTGGCCATATTGATGGCTTCTGCATTTGCATTATAGTGGAACGTTCTCATTTGCTTGTCGGAAAACAACTGCGAGTGCCGTTGTGCTAGATTGAGCGCTTGAGAGAAGGCATGAGCCTCTTCCAATGCAAACACGATTTCGCGAAACGAAGAGTAATTGCGCTCAGCAGAAGCATGCCAGGCTTGAGTAGAGTATTGCAAAGCATGCAGAGGTTTGCCTAACTTGCGATATATATAAGCAAGCAAGTTGAGCTGTGGTACGCTATATATATACTTGTGCTTCATTGTATGCAGTTCGTGTAAAGCCTGTTGTACCGAATGGGATTCAGCAAGGAGCGCAGCGTAAAGAAGTTGTCCGTCGATGGTGTGAAAACCCGGCGCTTGTTGCAAAACCATAATAGCCTTTCGATACGCTCCCAAGCTGCGCAGGGATTGTACTAGGTCCATGCGTGCGTAAGGCGGGACGCGGGTCAGAGTCACTTGATCAAAGATCTCCTGAACCTGCGGATAGTCCCCCGCTAGATAAGCGTAGATGATGGCATTACCCACTACCTCGCTGTTGTCGCATAACTCAGGAAGCCTCCCTGCCAGTAGATTCTCTGCCTGTTTGTACTGGGCCATTCTGGCAAGGTCGGCACTACGGACCAATAAGGATTGCGCGATATCTGCATGTGCATTCAATGGAAGGTATGCGAAGGCGGAAATAACCCATATTATGGCGAACTTCCAGGATGACGGAATGATGATATCTAGCGGATCGCCCAACTGATCTGGTTTCTGCTGGTGCAGGTCTGCGGAAAACAGGTCGGTTTTGATCGCGCGTCTTCTGGGCTTCATCGGTCATATCCTATTTGGCTCGTCGTCAGATCGAGTGGCTAGACCCGGTCCCCATGGGACCAAGTATTGGGTGAGTAGGGCGTCCTATGGAAACCGTGAATTGACCCCCGATGCTCACCTTGTAGGCTAAAAATATCATTGGTAACCATGTGGTTCCGCGCCAATGCTTTACCTAGAAGTTGTGGCATGATCGACGCCGACAGTAGTTGACCAGTGATTGGCGCAGAACCAGACACATGGTTTACGGTCTCCATCACACCCACTCAGAGCATCGAAGTGCCATACGGTAGTTGAACTAATGCTCGCTGACAGGGCTTCATTTATTCCCAACACCGCTGGTCGAAGACCCACACAAGCAGTCATTGACACCAGTCGTATAGCTGCTCGAAAAGCTACGACTAACTTCTTTGATTCTAGTGTAGACGGCGCCCTTTTTGTAACAGAAGACACGAGAGCCTGGGAATATCTTCCTTTAATACTTCTTGATCGAACCACCTCCGACGCTACCTGCAAACACCCCAGGGCGAGGTTGAAAACGAGACGATAGATGGTGTTCATGGCTGCAGTTCCTTGGGCGCTATCCGAGATTTCGCTCTTGAAGGTAGTGCGTCTACCTCCCCGAGGCGCCAGCGCCAACCCTGAGGCAACTTGTAAGCATGCAATGGCACGGTTGAATACCAAGCGGGACACCGCATTCATAGTCGATTCCTTTTCGGCAAAAAATTATCCAGTTTTTATGAATGTCATCAGCCTGGCATATGCGTAAAAACTGATGAATTCGACAAGGCTGGGTAATATATTAGCAAAAAACGACAGCCATGAGCGTTACTTGCGCGTTACACAATTTCTCATTATGATACAAACAACTAAACGAGGCGTTGAACATGCCACCCATCATGCCTGTCCTCAATATCCAGTTACTGGGCGAAATGAAGCTCTCTCTGGGATCCACAACTCTTCCCATACCCCATCGTATTGCGCGGCGCCTGCTCGCTTATCTTTCTATTGAAGGGGGCCAACATAAGCGCAGCGATGTGGCCCAGCAAATCTGTCCCCGGCAAAGCCTTGCAGATGCACGCACCCAACTCCGACAGGCCATGTTTCAAATTGCCAAATGGTATGGGCGTCATCCTTCACCCTTTGTAGAGAACAGAGACCGGGTGGAATGGAAATCCAGCCATCCCCTCCTCTCGGATGTTCAGCAAATTCAAGCTGCTGATGCGGCATCCTTTGCCAGCCTCGTAGAGGCTATCAATTTGATTCGGGGGCCCCTTCTGGCGAATGAGGAAACGCAAACCGGTTCGCGCTTTGATCATTGGCTCAAACAGCAAAGACAACGCATGGAGGCCCAATGCACCTTTCTGTTTGAATCCATATTACGCAGCAAGGAAGCACAGGACGATTTCAACCTGGCGAAAATCTGGGTGGAACGCTGGATGGAGACGGAGCCTTTGGCAGAAGCGCCAGTGGCTGCCGCGATGCACTTATTTACAGCAGCCGGTCGAATTCCCGAAGCTCGCTATATATACCGCTGCCATGAAGAAAGTGTGGTTATCGGAAAGGGGAGAAAACCAACCGCCGACTTACAATCTCTTTTTGCAGAACTAACGCGGCATGAGAAAGAGAATACTTTAGGCCGGCAGTCGACAAAAAACCATGATTTATCTCATAAAAAATGGATTACTGTTTTGGCTATCACCGCGCATGGGCAGAAACCCTGTATTTCGTTAGATGAGAAAGTTCGACAGCTTGAGCTTTATTATAACCTGGCCACCAAAATGAGCGAAAGTGACCGGGCCTGCGTGCACCTATCCGATGATTCAGACATTGAGATCATCTATGGTTGGAGATCTTCTGGCGAAGATGGTCCCTTGCGGGCTTTGCGGGCGGCTTTAGCGATGCGGCGGCAGTTATCCGGACAGATTGGCCTCGGAATCCATCATGGTGAGGTCGTATCTCATCGCTTACCCAGACCTACAGGCAGCGTGCTGCAAGAAGCGCACCGTCTGGCGCGTGAAAATTATCAGCGTTCCGGCGTACTTTTGAGTGATATGGCTTATCAATTATTACCAGAAGTACCTCAACCAGACTCTGCCCCCACTGAAGCCGGGTCATGCCAGCCATCGCACTGGCTGGATACAGAACCTGTAAGGCAGGTAAAAGAGGATACTTTTTGGGGACGCAGCCAGGAACTTGAGCTCATCCAGAAATGTGCCAGAGAGGTTTTTCACAGTGAAAAAGGACAGGCCGTCTGGATTGTGGGAGACGCAGGCATAGGGAAAACTCAACTCATCGCCAGGTCCAGCGAAAAAATCCCGCAACATATTCCTGTGGCTCGTTTTTCTTTTCAGTCTATTTATCAGAACACACCACTCTATCCACTGGCACAGTTATTTCAGCAATGGCTGGGTATTCTTGAAAAAACTCCTGAAGAAGGACGGCAGCGCGTCATTGATTTGCTGCATAAAGCCCGGGAAGATGACCCTGTTCTACAACAACTCTGGCTTTTTTGGCTGGGATTGGAGACGGACGAGCGATCTGCGGAAGCTTTTCAGCATTACCGGCACATTCTGCAAGAAAGCATTCTGAATATCATCAAAAAATTTCTGCTTTCTGGAACACACGTGACAATCATAGAGGACATGCAATGGGCAGACACAAGCTCTCTAGAGATATTGCGTAAATTTCTGGAAAGTCTCGCTGATCGACCAATATTAGTTATTATCAGCAGTCGAAATCCCAGTTCAGCCATCCAAGCAAAAAAATGTCATTCTACAATTATCCATCTGCATGCATGGGATGAAAAAACAGCCGTTGAATATATCCGTCAGCGCACTCACGCGGCCTTTGATTATGAGACATACCAACTACTTGCTCACTGCTCTGGAGGAATACCACTGTATATCGACAGTTTGCTGAGAGCATTTACGATCGATCAACAAACCCACGACAAAAAGAATCTGAATGCGATCATCCAAAGCTATATCGCACGTAGTGGAGACAATCTGAGGCTGTTACAACGCGCTGCCATTATTCAGGAGTCTTTCAGCCATGCAGATATTGGTAATCTCTGTGATGATAGCCGCAACGTCACGTCTTGTTTAGAGGAGCTTGTTCGTCATGGCTTTTTGATCGAACAAAATAATCAATATACTTTTCGCCATGAAATTATTAGGGAGGCCACCTATTCGACTATCAATGTCCAGGCTTTGTACAAGCTACATAGTCGTTGGGCAGAAGCTCTATTGGGAAAAGGTCACGCTGATCCAGCAACCCTGGCGCACCATTATATTGCAGCCGGAAAAAAAGAGGCTGCTCTACACTATCTCAGTCAAGCCAGCAGAAAAGCTTTGCTTCTTGGTGCCTATCAGGAAGCGGCCAGTTATTGCGAAAAAGCCCTACCTTTGCTTAGCCCTGGAATTCCGGAAGAATTTGCGATCAGAACGGATTACTACTTCGCCCTGCGTGTTCTTTTGGGATACAGTGCAGCTGCCGTGATTGAAGCTGTGCAGCAACTGGATAATCTATGCATCACACACAATGAAAGCGGCTGGGAATTATTGGGCGCGCGCTTTGGTCAGTGGATGGCATCCAGTTCCGTGGGCAACATGCTCCTGGGGCTAGAAAAGGCACAAGAATTAGCCAATACACTTTATACCCACATACCCCAGCCTGCCGTTCAGGCTGTCGCTGATTATACCATTGGCTGGAGTCATTTCTGGCTGGGAGATCTTCAGTGTGCCCGTAAGCATCTTTTGGCGGTCATTCAGAACTGGTCCGAAATCTGGGCGGCCGAAGTCATGTTTGCCACAGGTGAACGCCCTTTGGAGGCCGCCATGGGTTATCTCGGTTTAATTGATTTGCTGGAAGGAAAAAAAACATCCGGTGTCTCCCGTTTTGAAGCCGCCATCGCGCATCTTTCACCAGAGCAGCATACTAATATGTGGCTCTTCTTGCAGGTGATGTATGCCACCATGGGACTCTGGCTGAATGACAGCAAACATACGCTACAAAAAACCCCGCAGATTCTTGCAATCAGTCAAAAACATGGATTGTTGATGTGGGAGATTTTTTCCCATGCCCTGGTTGCCTGGAGCGAAGGCCGTGAGGGAATCATCCACAGCATTACAGCTATTCATAACCTGCGCAATTATATTCGTCAGGTTGAAAGCGTTTGGCGTTTTGGAGCGGGCGTACTCTATTTACTCCTGGCTGATCTGGCAGCACGAACGCAACATAATCAGGCTCATGCGATCCTGTACCATAGCAGAAGATATTTCCGTCAACACGGTGCGCAAGTGTTTTTGCCGACACTGCAGGGTATTTCGAAACTGATAACCTCACCGAGTTCCCGATAACCGTCCTCAATAACACCCAAAAAATTCGCATAGACACGGTAGAGCGACCGCGATCAACTCGGCGTCGGTCAAGACTGCGGCGGCAACGTCCGCTTGTGTCGGATCGTCACGCACAACTGCACGCACAAGGACATTGGTATCGACGGCGATCTTCATTGCCTGCCCAGCCTTGCGCCGCCGCCTCGTTGATTTCTTCGATGGTAGCAACCTTCTGCGTTCTACCTGCGAGCAGGCCGACAAATCCTCCTGTTGGTTGAGACAGAATGTACCCTTCTGTCTTGTTGGCACTGATCCCCGCTGGGCGGATGGCCTGATTGTGCTGGGTTCTCCGCCTGCCGGTTGAGGGCTATTTTGAGATATTACGATCACGCCAGCATTTCTTTACGGATCACCCGCCGCAACACTCGTTCCAGTGCCCCATCCTGCGCGGACATCTGTTCCCGTAAGGCGGCGTTGATCGCGGTCTGATAATTGCCGCCATGTTCCTGCGCCTGCTTTCTGTACCAGTCCAACACGTCGTTATCCAACCGAATGGTTACGCGGGTCTTTCCCGGCTCTACGGCGACGGCACCCCGCCGGGCCTGGCTGAAATCATACTCTGCTTTCATGGGTTCGCACCTCCTGCATATGCTTTGCGTTCTCCTGGGCTGGCTTTACGGGCGGACTTGAGGCGTATTTCATTTTCACCGCGCTCGGTGTACACCACGATCAGTGCTCGATCCAGGAAGTCCCGGCCCATTGTCACCAGACGCTGCCACCTTCGGCATCCACATCCTCCGTGGTCAGGGCGCAGTCATCAAAAAAGACCCCGACGGCATCGGCAAAGTCCACGCGATGATCGCGCAGGTTGGTTTGCCGCTTTTTGTCGTCCCAGGTGAACTCCATAACCTACCATTGCACAAATGTACACTAAAGAAAAGCCGTTGTGTGCGTCCATCACCTTTGGCGCTCGGGTTGGTGTCCGTCAAACGATCATTAGTCGGCCATGCCGGACAATGTCCGGGAACGTGCTTGTTTAATGGGTTATCGGACATTAAGATAGACGGACGGAATGACGGACAAAAGGGACGGTCATGGCACTGATTGGCTATGCGCGGGTATCGACGGCGGAACAGGACACCGCCTTACAGACGGATGCGCTACGCAAGGCGGGATGCGAGCGCGTTTTCGAGGATACGGCTTCCGGGGCCAAGTCAGACCGGCCCGGCCTGGCCGCCGCGCTGGCCTATCTGCGCGACGGCGACGTGCTGGCCGTCTGGCGGTTAGATCGGCTTGGCCGCTCCCTGCCGCACCTGATCGAAACGATAAGCGCGCTGGAAGCGCGTGGTGTCGGTTTCCGGTCGCTGACCGAAAGCATCGACACCACCACGCCGGGCGGACGGCTCATCTTCCACGTGTTCGGCGCGCTGGGCCAGTTCGAGCGCGACTTGATCCGCGAGCGCACCAAGGCCGGGTTGAGCGCTGCCGCCGCTCGCGGGCGCAAGGGCGGGCGCAAGCCGGTTATTACTGCAGACAAGCTGCAACGGGCGCGGGAGCATATCGCCAACGGGCTGAACGTCCGGGAAGCTGCGGCACGGCTCAAGGTGAGCAAGACAGCTCTATACGCCGCGCTGAAATCCACCAGTGTGAGCGAGGCCGCCGCGCTGGCGGCCGATGGGGATTGACCGCCAGGAGGAAGGGCCCACTTCCTTGACGACGAAGTCCAGAGCGCCGACCTGCCGCCGCCATATCAAACGCAGAGCCTGCCCCAAATCCTGGCGGCCATCACCGATGACGAGCTGGCGACCTAACCCGGTGATCTGGCCGACCATGAGCGGGAACGGCGGCGCAAGACATAGCGGCTACAAGACGCTTTTAAGGATATTCTTTTAATATTAAAAGAATATGTAAAAAATGCCCTAACCATATTGACGGCATCTCGTAGTGACGGCACAATATGGCACTATAATTTAATGTTCTTTTGAGGTGCCAATGTGATTATTACCGTAGGCAATACCAAAGGCGGCGTAGGCAAGACGACCCTTGCGGTCCAGATCGCCATTGCCCGCGCCCTGGCCGGGCGCGACGTGTGGCTGATCGATGGCGACCGCCAAGGAACCGCCGCCGCCGCCATCGCGGCACGGGCCGAAGTTGGCCGCCAGCCAGGCATCGCGTGCGCCCAGTATGCGGACGGCCCGGCCCTGCGCGGCCAGGTGCGGCAGCAGCGGGACAAGTGGCAAGACATCATCATCGACGCCGGCGGCCGCGACTCGACCGCACTACGGGCGGCGCTGGTCTTGTCCGATGTGCTGCTGGTGCCGTTTGCGCCGCGTTCCTATGACGTGTGGGCGCTGGACGACATGGCCGAGCTGGTCGATGAAGCCCGCAGCGTGCGCGACGGCCTGCACAGCTATGCCGTGATGAACCAGGCCGACCCCGGCGAGCACTCGGCCGACAACGCCGACGCAGCCGCCGCCGTGGCCGTGGTTCCGCAGTTCGAGTATCTGCCGACCCCCATCCGCCGACGCAAAGCGTTCAGCAACGCCGGCGGCGCTGGCCTGGCCGTGGCCGAGCTGACCCCGCGCGACCCGAAAGCGATAGCCGAGATTGATAGTCTCGTTTCATCGCTTTTTAATATCCAAAAAATCGCGTAACAGGAGCTTTTGAAATGGCAATCCAGCGCAAACCCAAGACTACCCTAGCCGCAGCAGCAGCAGCAGAGGATGCTTTCATCCAGGGCGCACCCGACGCCAAGACCGAGGCCGCTCCGGCCGCCGTCTATGAAAAAGGCATTGCCAAGGGCAACAAACGGCAGATCACCTTGACCATATCGCCCGAGCTGCTGCGCAAGGTCGATGAAGTCGCCAGCCGCACCGGCCAGGCCCGTGCCGCGATCATCAATATGGCGATTTTCAACGCCCTGGAAGGAAACATTTTCCAGAGTTAAACAACATTCTAAGAATGTTCATTTAATATCCAAAGGCAATTTTTGGCGGCTAAAGGAGGGCACCATGAACAACGAACGCGGGAGGGGGCCGCAGCAGGTCGGCGAAACCCTCGGCGGGCTTGATAAGGCGCTGGAAAAGCTGCGCGCAGCACACGACGCACAGCGCCAGAAGCGCATCGAGGCGGCCGCCCGTCCGGGCGAATCCTGGGAGCAGGCCGCTGCTAGGTTGCGCGAGGAAGAAGCTCGCGACGAGCGCGGGCGGGGTTTTGTGAAATCGCCCCCCCCTGCATCAAGTATCCGCAAGCCTCCGGCCGGCGACGAGCAGCCAGATTTTTTCGTGCCAACGCTCTACGATGTAGGTACGAAAGACAGCCGCTGTATCATGGACGTGGCTGTTTTCCGCTTGTCAAAGCGCGAGAAGCGCGCCGGCGAGGTCATCCGCTACGAGCTGCCAGATGGCTATGTGGAAGTAAAGGCAGGCCCGGACGGCATGGCGTCCATTTGGGATTACGACCTGGTGTTGATGATGGTTTCGCACTTGACCGAAGCCATGAACCGTTACCGCGAGGGTAGGGGAGAGAAGCCCGGCCGCACCTATCGGCCCCATGTGGGCGACATTCTTAAGTTTTGCCGCCGTGGTGACGGCGGCCGCCAAGCCGATGAAGTCGAAGCGGCGTTAGACCGCTTGAAGGGTACCACTATCAAGAGCGTGCGCGAAACCGGCCCAGCCGCGAACGGGCGGCGTCCCATGCGCGAGGTGAAGGCCGAGGGCTTGATTAGCGATTACACGGTGCTGTCGCAAACTGACACCGGCAAGGTTGCATCTGTCGAGATCGAGGCCCCCAGGTGGCTTTACAAGGAAGTCACCGAAGGGAAGCGGCCGGACGTGCTTACCGTCCATTCCGACTACTTCCTGATAGAGCCTGGCATTGGCCGCTTTGTCTACCGTCTGGCTCGCCGAGCTGCCGGCAAAGGTGAAGCGAAATGGGCATTCCAGACGATCTACGACCGCAGCGGCAGCGCAGGCACGTTCAAGGAGTTCTGCCGACTGCTGCGCAAGATCATTCAGGCCAATGATCTGCCGGAATACGCGCTGCGCGAAGAAGCGGGGCAGAGCGGCCCGTTACTGGTGATGACCCACCGCAACTACGCCGGCGCGGAGCTGGCACCCCATGCCGGTGTGTAATAGACGGAGACCGCAGCCCCGAACCCGCCAAAAGTTTAGCTAAACCAGACTTTGATCGGTTCCGTCCCGCTCGCCTGTGGATAGCCCGTCTATTACACACCTAGTTCCGTCTATTGCACACCGGGTTCCGTCTATTACACACCTAGTTCCGTCTATTGCACACCGGGCAATTTTATAACTTATTTATTAGTAAGGTAAAAACGTCTATTTTTTCGCCTAAAACTCTTTAAAACTTATTAAAACTCTTAAAACCACCTAGCCTGTGCATAAGTCACAGTCATTTCAACAATTCCAATCGCCCTCCACCCCGCCATTTGTGGCCGCCTTATATTCTCTATGAGCGCCCACTTGCCGCCTACGGCGCCGGGCGCAAACATCCCCCGGCGGGAACCTGCAAGGTTCCCCTGTCCGCGCCTACGGCTTGCCGGGTCGACCCCTTCCGGGGACTTCGTCCCCCACTGCCTACGGCAGCGGCTCCCCCTAGAATTTTCTAAAAGACGGGTGGTCTTTAGCTCAGGGCGCATTTTGGCGGCCTGGTGATGGAAATGTACCAGAATGGAATTTACGTCGCTTCTAGGGCAAATACGGGCTATTTACGGCGGGGTTCTGTATCGGGCTTCTAGTCGGTCGTGCTGCGAACGATTCTTGGAACCGGTCTTGCTTGCGGTCGTTACCGTCACCGTGCGCTGCTGACCCGGCTTTCTTCGAGTGCAAAGTGGGCGGTTTCTACTGGGGGTGTAAGCCGGAATCGCCGATTCTTCCGGTAGGAGGTTCTGCGCCAGAATCGCGGGGTTTGTCCGCTTTGCTGACGGTTTGCCGACTCTGAAACGCTTGCCTCTGCTTGATCTATGTAGTAACGTCTCTACATTAATCCAGCATACGGGGGTGCCATCATGGCCATTACCACCTTATCCAGCCGCGAGTTCAACCAAGGGGCGAGCCAGGCAAAACGGGCCGCAAACAATGGACCAGTGTTCATCACCGATCGAGGCCGACCAGCACATGTGCTGATGAGCTTTGAGGACTATCAGCGGCTCACCAAGCAGCGACGCAACATTGCCGATGCGCTGGCTATGCCGGGTATTGCCGACATCGAGTTTGAGCCGCCGAGTGTGACGATTGAAACGCGTCCGGCGGATTTCTCATGAGGTTTGTTCTCGATACCAACGTGGTGTCTGAACTGCGCAAGGTGCGGCTTGGTAAGGCCGATCTGAACGTGACGGCCTGGACGGAAAGTGTGGATGCCGCTGACCTCTTTGTGTCGGCTATCACCATCCTGGAACTGGAGCTTGGTATTCTGTCGTTGGAGCGAAAGGACGCCACTCAGGGGGCCCTGTTGCGCTCGTGGCTAGAGCAGCACGTCTTGCCCGAGTTCTCCGGGCGCACGCTGCCTGTGGATACCGCCGTGGCACAACGCTGCGCCAGACTGCATGTACCCGATAAGCGCGGCGAGCGCGATGCACTCATCGCGGCAACTGCCCTGGTGCATGGCATGACGGTGGTCACTCGTAACGTCGCTGATTTTAAGCCTACGGGAGTGCCCCTCATCAATCCGTGGGAGGTGTCGCAGTGACGGGAACCCATTATTTCCCGACGCCACTGACCACTGGCGGCAACTGCCGCTCAAAATTCAGCAAACCCTGTACGGAACACCATGTCGGTCAGGCGTAGTGCTCGAAAATCCTGCCGCCGATGTTTCCCGACGGAATTTTCTGGGATTCCGGCTTACCCCCCAAGCAGAATGCTATCACTATGCTGTCGTCCGTCAAAAAACTGTGCCGCCCCCTCTAGAAAATGTACTATACAACCATGAAATTAGGAGGGTACCTATGCAGCCAAATATCGCGGGGTTCCCACACCCTGAGCTGATCGGGACATTCCGCCAGTTCGGACCGTTTGGGATTCCCTACCAAGTACTCCAGGAAGGGCACCATACCGACAAGGGTTGGACCGTTGAAATTGAGGTGCCTGAAACCGGGGAGCGTTTGGAATATCCACTCGATGCCATCCTGGATGACCCGGAGGCCCGCTAGTGTTTGCCATCGCTTTTGATCTGACCGTCAAGGAAACCGCCAAACATCATCCTAAGGGGGTGCCCGCCGCCTATGCAGAGATTGGGGCCGCTTTGGCAGCGTATGGGTGCCGCGGTGTGTACAGGGCAGCATCTACGTCTGTGAGAACGATGATATGGCCAACGCCATGGATGCCCTGACGGATCTGCCTTGGTTCCCGTCATCGGTACGAGATATCCGCGCCTTCCGCGTAGAGCAATGGTCGGATTTTACCGACCGTGTGAAGCGCCTGGGCAAGCTCAAAATGAGCAGCCTCACCGTAATATCTCATAACAGCTCCCTTCGGCGCCAAGAGAACCTAGCAAACCCTGGCCATCCGCCGCTCAGGGATCAGCGGCCACGAGGCACAAGGGCGAATTGTCGCATATTGCGGACCAAGAACAAACCAATTGAACTGCCATCGACTTCAAAAGATCCCCATGACAGCACCAGATACCGCTAATTTCCTCGCCCTGAACACCCTGCTGACCAAGATCAACCAGGCCATCTCTGGTGCTGAAGAGGAGTTTGTACTGCTGCACAGCATATGCGAAATCGCTGTGCAGCAAAGCGGTCTGAAGCTGGCCTTTGTTTCCCGACCAGATACACAAGGGCGATTTCAGTTTCTTGCTGCTGCAGGACAAGTGGGCTACCTCAAAGATCTGTTCATCTCCAGTGATGCGCAGATTCCAGAAGGGCAAGGTCCAGTTGCTCGCGCTTGGCGCGAGGCGCGCGTTTATTTCGGCACTAATTTTGCGAAGGAGCCGTCCCTGGCTCCCTGGAAAGAGCGTGCACTGGCCTATGGACTGACTGCCAGCGCAACATTGCCCCTCTTCCGCGACGGAAAGGTCTGGGCCATTTTATCGGTCTATAGTGGCGATGGAACCCAATTCGACGACACCTTGCGGACCATACTGCAACAGTTATCCCTCCAGATCAGTCAGGGCCTGGAGCGCCTGCAGGATGTGCAGAGGTTGCGATTTTTGCGCGCATCGGTGGAGGCGCTGGAAGACGGCGTTACCATTGCTGACCCGCAAAGACACCTTATCTATGTCAACCAGGCTTTCCTGAAGCTCACCGGC
>JAJYPA010000099.1 GCA_021795795.1 Pseudomonadota bacterium
AATTGAAATTGATCAAACTAAGTCACATGCGCAAACATGGCTAAGCACGCATACCGTCAAACCGGATAATTATGAAATTACTTTTTCTGGCATAAAATTAAACGGAGAACCAGAAAACTGAACGAAATCAGGAATTCCAACATATTCCCGGAAGAAACTGACATATTGGTCGGCTCTTCTGGGAACCGCCCTGGAGATGGGATAGTTTGCGGGCTTAGTTTTATCACTCTAATGTTTTGGTTCAGCGCATTAAACCGAGTTTGTTGAGAGTAGCACAAATAGCTGTTATTACATCATCTGCAAATTGCACCACATTGCATAGCTGATTCATCAAATACGCTTCTTTTCTGCAAGTGTTCTGTAGTGCTCCCCAAGCGCAGTTAAACGACATGCTTTATTTTCCATGGCGGCGTTCCACATATGTGTTGCGCCAACTGGTACAAGCAAGTTAACCCGATTGAATTTCTGTAGGATGGCAAATGTCCTTGTGTTATCCAGGTCTGGCGGCGGCATTCCTTGGTCCCGGCCTTTCATCTCCGGCTCGAATGTCGGATCTAATGGGAACTCGAATCCAGGATAGGGAAATAGCTCGGAAATCCTTCGTAGATCGGATACCTCAAGCGGCGGCTGAACTCGGCGGAGCGAAACGAAGCTTTTCACATTGGTCTTGAATACTGGGCGCTGCTCCCAAGGGCCAAGAGAGCGATCTATATGTGCATACACGCTCCCCGGTGTAACCTCGCCCAGCAGATTGGCAGCGGAACCGCTAAGCGCATCCACAAGCAGCGAGGTGAATATCCCCGAGCCGTTTTCCTCTGAGGCATATTGTTCGTCCGTAGAAGCAGTCAGGATCGTCACCCCCTCTGCAATCTCCGCAGAATACGTCTTGTCGGTTGCAGATGTTCCTGCAATGCCTGAATGACAACTATCCAGAATAATAATTTTGTTCCTTGCCGCAGACTTATTGGCGTAGGTAAGTACATCGTTCAGGGATAGGCCGTCATCGCCGGATTTACACTCAGTTGTAATCAGATAGCCACCAGTGACTTCTATGAAGCCGTGCCCAGCGAAGTAAAACAAGGCAGTTTCCGGATCGCCGGCAAACAACTCTTTTACCGAATCTTTCAATTCCAACCGTGACACGGTATGGCCTGCACCTGTGCCGGCCATCAACTTCACGTCAAAATTTACCGACCCATCAGCGTGCCTCTCCAGAACGCTCTTAACGGCGTGAGCATCATTCACACAGCCATAAAGTGGCTTTGCTGCATCATAGTAGTCAATTCCAACGACCAGAGCTTTACGCATGATTACCTCATAATCCCTGCCGTAATTTGAACATCCCGATTCAGTTAGGCTACTTCGCGAATCGCGGTAACAATGCTATCCGTTTGCCACTTAACTACTTTATTTGCAGCATCTTTAACCGTTTTCGATGTCTTCTCAGATGCCCAAGGCTCGATAGCGACGATAGGCTTCCTCAGTTTCTTCGCAATTTCAATTTCGATGTTGATCCATTTGCTATAAGTAGCGTACACCCCGGCCAGTATTACTACGACACTTGCATACTTCATCTGGTTTTCAATTGCGGCGCGAAGCGCAGCTTGGTTTGGCGCATTATGAATGGGGTCATCCTTTGGCACCGAATAGTTTTTGTAGGGAAAGTGGCCGCCCTTTGAATTGAGCAGTCCAGTCAGCTTTTCATATGCATCGGTGTATGCCCATGAATGACTGATGAACAAATTGTAAGTGTTGGCCATGGCAGATTCCCTTCTGAAAAGTATTCACTAGGATATTTAGTTGCCGAGCGTAACTCAGCAAACCACCGTTTTCTTTACATAGTTTACCAGCCCGACAAAAGCTGCACAAATCGCATTATATGCGTAAAGTAATCTGGTATAGTTATCAATGTACAGATTAGGAGCGTTTAATGCGCATCGGCTACGCCAGAGTTTCCACCCAAGATCAGCACCCCGAGCTTCAGGTTGATGCTTTGGCTGGGGCTGGTTGTGAGCAGATCTTCCAAGAGAAGCTATCTGGTAAAGATCGGGACCGACCAGAACTTGAAACCTGCCTCAAGGTACTGCGCAAGGGAGATATGCTCGTCGTTTGGCGGCTGGATCGTCTGGGGCGCTCGCTCAAGGATCTGGTGGAAATCGTTCACGCCCTTGAGAATCGGGGCGTAGGCTTTCAATCGCTGACCGAAAGCATCGATACCACCAATGCTGGTGGCAAGCTCATATTCCACGTCTTCGCAGCATTAGCTGAATTCGAGCGAAACCTGATTCGCGAACGTACCGTTGCCGGCCTTGCAGCGGCTCGCGCGCGGGGTCGCAAAGGTGGACGGAAGCTCAAACTGAACAAGGCGGATGTCCGCAAAGCAGCTGCCATGCTGCTTGATCCGTTAATGACCAAAACCGAGGTTGCAAAGCATTTTGGCGTTTCTCGGGTCACATTGAATCTGGCGCTTGAGCGGGAAGGCTATACGCACAACCCCGCCGCGCCACAGGGAGAAAATATCGCATGACCGAAGCCGAGTTCAAAAAGCTGCTATGGGATTCCGCCAACAAGCTACGCGGCGCCATGTCTGCCGCCGAGTACAAGTTTCCCGTGTTGGGTCTGGTGTTCCTGAAATATGTAAGCGACATCTTCGATGCGCAGCGCGAGGTGATCCGAACACGTCTCGCCGATCCTAACTCCGATCTCTTCATGCCGGAAGATATGCGAGAGGAAGCTTTCGCCGCTCTCTCCGAGGATCGCGATGCCTACAAGCAAGACAACGTGTTCTGGATTCCCGAGGAGGCTCGCTTTTCTAAACTGCTCAAACAGGCTGCCGACTCCAAGCTCGGCAAGCTTCTGGACGACGGCATGGCCGCCATCGAACGTGAGAATGAAAAGCTGCGCGGCGTGCTTTACCGTGATTTTGCTCGCCTACCGCTGGAAGATGGAGTGTTGGGCGACCTGATGGGTATCATCGCCAAAATGAAGTTCGACCCCAAGCAGGATACCTCCCGAGATGTCTTTGGCGAGGTGTATGAATACTTCCTCGGCAATTTCGCCCTGTCGGAAGGTCAGCGTGCCGGGCAGTTCTACACGCCGCGCTCGGTGGTATCCGTGCTGGTGGAAATCCTCGCACCGTTCGCCGGACGCATCTACGACCCAGCCTGTGGCTCGGGCGGCATGTTTGTCTATTCGGAGCGCTTTATCGAAGCCCACGGCGGCAAGAAGGGGCAGGCCGCCATCTACGGCCAGGAGCTCTCCGCGACCACGCGCAAGCTGGCGTGCATGAACCTCGCCATTCGCAGCATCGACTACGACATGGGGAAATCCCACGGCGATACCTTCCATAACGACCAGCACCCGGACCTGCGGGCCGACTTCGTGCTGGCCAATCCGCCCTTTAACATCAAGGGATGGGGCGCCGACAAATTACCCAATGACCCGCGCTGGAAGTATGGCGTACCCCCAAATGGCAACGCCAACTATGCCTGGCTGCAACATATGGTTGCTCGCCTATCTGCCGATGGCCGCGCCGGTATCGTGCTGGCTAACGGTTCGATGACGACCAATACCAGCGGTGAAGGAGATATCCGCACTGCCATGATCAAGGGCGACGTGGTGGAGTGCATGGTCTCTTTGCCGGGCCAGCTTTTCGCTAACACGCAAATTCCTGCGTGCCTGTGGTTTCTCTCTCACAATAAGGCCGCAGGCAAAAACGGCAAGCACGACCGGCGCAAGCAGGTGTTGTTCATCGATGCCCGCAAGCTCGCCACACTGATTCCCGGCTCTCGAAAGCAGAAGGAATTCTCCGAAGCAGAAATCCGCCAGATCGCTCAGACCTACCACAACTGGCGCGGCACCCAATGGGGGGAAGGCAGTTACGAAGATGTACCAGCCTTCTGCAAATCCGCGACGCTGGACAAAATCGAGCAGCATGGCTTCGCACTGACGCCGGGCCGCTACGTCGGTGCGACAGATGTCGAGGACGACGACGAAGTGTTCGATGAACAAATGGCGATGCTAACTTCCGAGTTGTCGACTATGTTCAGTCGGAGTGCGGAGCTGGAAGCGAAAGTGCGGGTGCAGCTCGGGAGGGTTGGATATGGAGTCTGAACACTTAGCAACCCTTGCGGTTCACACTATCGGCGGGGGATGGGGGAAGGAGCAGTTTGACGAAAGACACACCGTTCGGGTTGCTGTCATTCGCGGAACCGACATACCGAAACTCTCAGTGGGGGATATATCGACCGTTCCGAAGCGATGGGAGACACCCAGAAAAGTAGAAAGCCGGCTATTACGATATGGCGACATAGTTATCGAGGTATCAGGTGGCAGCCCGACAAGCGGGCAGCACACAGGCCGTGCATTATTAATAACCAAAGAAATGATCGATCAACTTGGCGGGTCAGTCATCCCAGCCAGTTTTTGCCGTTTGCTGAGATTAAATAATTCCAAGGTTGATCCGCGGTATGTTACTTATCAAATTGCTGGTCTTCATTTTTCAGGTGAAATCGGGCAATTTGAAAATCAATCAACAGGATTGGCTAATTTCCAGTTTCAGAAATTCATCGACAGTGTATGCCCAGATATTGCCGACATTTCCGAACAACGCCGGGTCAGTGAGGTATTGAACTGTCTTGACGACCGAATTCGCCACAACCGCGCCTTGGCTGCCAACCTAGAAGCCATCGTCAGACGGCTATTCAAGTCCTGGTTTGTGGATTTTGACCCCGTGAGGGCCAAGGCTGCCGGAGAAAATCCTCCCGGTCTCGCGGACGACATCGCGGTGCTGTTCCCGGAGCAGTTCGTGGACAGCGAGTTGGGGGAGATTCCGGGAGGGTGGCGGCTGGAAACACTGACTTCGGTGGCACGCCTAAACCCTGAAACATGGACAACGCGGAAACATCCAGACGAAATCCGCTATCTTGATCTGTCGAATGTGAAGGATGGCTTGATCGATGCACCCACAAAATATTCGTGGGAAGAAGCGCCGAGCCGTGCCCGAAGAGTGCTCCAACAAGGTGACACCATCATTGGCACAGTTCGCCCTGGAAACCGCTCTTTTGCTTTGATTGATCAGGCTGGACTAACCGGCAGTACTGGTTTCGCTGTCCTCCGCCCACTATGCGATGTCAATCGAGAATTTCTGTACATTGCAGCGACAAGTGATGATGCAATCGAACGATTGGCGCACTTGGCAGATGGCGCGGCATATCCTGCAGTTCGGCCAGAGGTGGTATTGGCTACGGAGATCGTAATGCCGAGTGAGGAAATAATGACGGCTTTCTCGGCTTTGACGGAAGGCATGATTGACCTGGCCTCTGTGTGCAAACAAGAGATCAAGGCTCTTGCAGGAATTAGAGACCTCCTCCTCCCCCGCCTGATCTCCGGCAAGCTCCGCGTTGAGGATGCCGAATCCGTTATCGAAGAGGCCATCACATGACCGCCAAGAAACCCTTGAGCAAGCTGGAGCGCGTGCCACTACGCGAAGCCTGGAAGCATGAAGCCAGCGACTTCACCCCTTGGCTGGCCGAGACCGACAACCTGAACGCGCTGGCCGATGCGCTAGGCATCAGCGAACTCGTGCTGGTGGCCACCGAGCACTGGGTCGGCGACTTTAAGCTGGATATTCTCTGCACTGATGGCGACGAACAGGTCATCATCGAAAACCAGCTTGAAAAGACCAACCACTCGCATCTGGGTCAGATCATCGCCTACGCGGCCGGCGTGGGCGCCAAGAAGGTCATTTGGGTGGCCGAATCTTTCCGCCCTGAGCATGCCGCTGCACTGCAATTCCTGAACGACAACACGACCGACGACCTCAACTTTTTCGCCGTCGAGGTTGAATTATGGAAGATTGGCGACTCGCCACTGGCGCCCAAGTTCGAGGTGGTAGTGAAACCCAACGAATGGACGAAGGCTGGGCGGGAGCAGGCTCGTGCTGCAGCAGTGACAACGCCGACCAAGCAGTTGCAGCAGAAATTTTGGATAGCGTTAGTCGAACACTTGGCTGTGAATGCGCCTCAGATTCGCCCCCAGAAGCCTCGGCCTCAACACTGGCTGAACAACTCCATAGGGCGCGCCGGATTCGGGCTAAACCTTACCGCCAACACCCGCGATCAGCGCCTAGGCGTCGAGCTTTGGATTCCCGGCGCGCAGGCCAAACTGCACTTTGCCAATCTATTGGCCCAGAAACAGGACATCGAGGCCAAGCTGGGGTTCGAGCTGGACTGGCAAGAGCTGCCCGATGCCAAGGCGGTCCGGATTGCATCCTGGTATCCAGATGCCTCGATTGAGAACGAACAACGCTGGCACGAATACATCGACTGGCTCACGCAGCGGCTGGTCAAGATGGATACAGTGCTACGCCCAATCGTGAAGGCACTACCATGACCGAGCAAAATACAGAGCCTGCTGATCAGAACGAACTGATTAAAGCCAAACTGCTAGATGGCTCGATTGGTGCTATTTCACTGGATACATGTATTTTTTCGAGGGCTGGCTATCGGCTTGATCAAGGCAACTTGTGGCGACTGGAACAGTTCAAGGGTAATGCCTTTCGCCTGATTTTTTCGGAAGTTACGTTGGTGGCGTCTTAAAGGAAACAAAAATGCTGCAATTTTTTGGATATTTCACGGGAGCGATAAGTGGGTTGCTTACGCTTGTTGGCCTCTTTCTTCAGGTTTCAGATATTTTCCCTGCACACAGGGAGGCACGAAAGGCCGCGCTGTACATCAGTCTTGGGGTGTTCATCGGGAATATCCTTGGTATGATGAAATCAATAAATATCAATATCGATGTAAGGAATTATAGCCCTATAACGATTACGCTATTGATTTTGTTTGTGCTCATCGCATTATCTGGACTCACTGTTACCTTCCTGGGTCTTAGTCGAAAGGAGATCGCAGCCCGTCAGGAATCTTACGGAGTAGCTGCATTTTTTGGAGTTGCCAGTATTGCCGTATTAATTGCCATAGCATTTTCTCGCGGCGCAGTCGTCTCAAGGTATTCATTGGACGAGGACATGGCTGTGGCGAAATATGATTTCGCACACAATGATTACGCGCGGGGTGTCGCTGCACTTGAACAGGCGAAAGCTGATTTACAGCCTAACGACCCCCTTCAATCAAGAATTGACCAGTTCATCGCGAACGCTAAAGCGAAAGAAACGAAAGATCTCTCCGATCCAGCGAGTGCGCCATTGCGCTGAACAACGCACATGTCCGTTCGAAATACATTTGATTAGCTATTCAAAGAGGGGGGTTCCATGCCATCGCTTGATTTTGAAATCGAAAAAAATCAGTTTCGAGTGTTTTACGCCTCAGATGGAATTAGTTTCAACCCGTCACGATATCGACTTTGGCTCTGTTGGGCCAGATTATAGCGATGAAGACAATAGCAAATACTACTGACGAGCCCAAAGAAATATGACTGAAAACGATCTCGAACAAACCTGCATCGACTGGTTCCGTGAACTGGGCTGGGAGTATTCACACGGAGAAACTATTTCCCCCGGCGGTTTTTCACCGGAGCGGGCACATTACAACGAGGTCGTGCTGGCGCCGCGTTTTCGCGCTGCGCTGGAGAGCCTGAACCCTGATCTTCCAGCCACCGCCATCGACGACGCTGAAAAGCGCGTCCGCCAGTTTGCAGGCCAATCGCTCGTCGAAGCCAACCGCGACCTCTACGTCTGGCTGCGCGATGGCATTCCAGTGGACATCGAACAGGACGGTCACCGCCGTCAGGTAGCGGTTGTGGTGTTCGACTGGAGCGACATCACACGCAATGACTGGCTGATCGTCAATCAGTTCACCGTGAAGGGCAGCAAGACGGTGCGCCCCGACATGGTTGCTTTCGTCAATGGCCTGCCGTTGGCAGTAATCGAGCTGAAGAATCCGGCTGACGAGAAGGCAGACGTGTTCGCGGCGTTCAACCAGATCCAGAATTACAAGAACGAGATTCCCCAACTCTTTGAGCCGAACGCCGTGTGCATCATCTCTGATGGCACGGTGGCACGGGTGGGGTCTATTTCCGCCGACCAGGAGCGCTTCATGCCTTGGCGCGTTGCTGACGGGATCGCGACTCCCGAGCAGCATTTGGAACTTGAAGTGCTGGTGAAGGGCTTGTTCGAGCAGCAGACTTTCCTGAAGTACCTGCGCCACTTTGTGGCCTACCAAACCTCTGGTGCCGGCACGTTCAAGGTTATCGCCGGGTATCACCAATATCACGGCGTCCTCAAGGGCGTAGATCGGGCGTTGGACTCGATCCAACACCGACGCGATGGTAAAGGTGGTGTGATGTGGTTTACTCAGGGTTCCGGCAAGAGTTTGCTAGCCGTGTTCTATGTTGGCATGCTGCGCGAACACCCGGCTTTGGAAAATCCAACCGTGGTGGTGGTAACGGACCGCAAGGATCTGGATGGCCAGCTTTACGAGACCTTCGCCGCTTGCCGAATTCCACTGCGCTCCAAGCCCATACAGGCCACAGATCGGGCGGAACTGAAAAAGCTATTGTCCGAGCAGGTCGCCGGTGGCATCTTCTTCACTACCATTCAGAAATTCGCCCCGGAAAAGGGACACGATACAGTCGAGACACTTTCGACGCGCTCCAATATCATCGTCATCTGTGATGAGGCTCATCGTACGCAGTACGGGTTCAAGAGCGACCTCGACAAGAAGGGCGAGAAGTATCGCTATGGCCTCGCCAAGTACATGCACGATGCCTTGCCTAATGCGCTGTACCTCGGACTGACCGGCACACCAATTTCCGAGAACGACCGAGATACCGAGGCAGTGTTCGGTACTTATGTGGACATCTACGACGTGCTAGCCTCGCAGAAGGATGGCACCACCGTTCCAATTCACTACGAGCAGCGCATCATCGATCTGTCGGTCAACAAGGCCGAGCTGGATTCACTCGATGAGGAGCTGGACACCCTGTTGGAGGATGACCCAGAAGAGCAGAGCAACAAGACTATCTCCACGCTTGCGCGATTGGAATCCATCGCCATGGCCGATGGCCGCCTGGCAAAACTGGCTGATGATCTGGTGACGCATTGGGACGAGCGCTTGGAAGCCTTGGATGGTAAGGGAATGATTGTTGCAATCAGCCGCAAAGCTGCCGTGGCCCTCTATGACGAAATCATCAAGCGCCGCCCGGAGTGGTATGCCAAGGAAGTTGATCAGGGCGTGATAAAAGTGGTGATGACCAGCCCTGCTTCTGACCCGCCGGCATTGCGTGCGCACGCAACAACGGCTCAGGAAAAGAAACTGCTGGAGAAGCGCATCAAAGACCCGGACGATCCGCTCCGGTTGGTTATCGTGCGCGACATGTGGCTGACCGGTTTTGACGCGCCTTGCCTGCACACCTTGTACGTCGACAAGCCGATGCGGGGCCAGGGGCTGATGCAGGCCGTGGCCCGCGTGAACCGCGTATGGAAGGACAAGCCTGGTGGCTTGGTAGTCGATTACATCGGCATCGGCGAGGAGCTGAAGGCGGCGATTGCCCAATACACCCGCGCCCGTGGCGGCAACCAGCGCGGCGAACCAGTGGAATTCATCGAAGAAGCACTGGCCATTCTCAAGGAAACCATCGGCATCGTCCGCACCATGCTGTACGGCGTGCCCCTTGAGGGCATTGCCGAGGATGCGAAAAAAGCGTTGGCAGCCTTACCGCTGGCGATGAATCATCTGGTCAAGCTGAACGTGAAGGGAGCGAACTCCGACCCGGATGCCAAGCCGCCTGGCGTAAAGCGCTTTCTGGATCAGGTTACCAAGTTGTCCAAGGCGCAGGCGCTGGCGGGAACGCATCCTGAAGCTCTGGCGCTGCGCAACGAAATTGCCTTCTATCAGGCGGTGAAAGCGGGCTTGGTGAAATTCACGAGCGTGGGTGCTGGCAAGAGCAAGATCGAGAAGGAAGCAGCCATGCGACAGATCGTCGCCAAGGGCGTGTTGGTCAATGGCGTCACCGATCTCTACAAGACCTTGGGCGTCGACAAGCCCGACATCAGCGTGCTGGACGAAATATTTCTCAAGAAGCTGGGCGAAATCCCGCAGAAGAACCTTGCCGCCGAACTTCTACAACGCCTGATTAACGACGAAATCCAGTCGCGTGGCCGGCGAAACACGACCCAGGCTCAGAAGTTCAGCAAGAAGCTGACGGACGCAATCAACAAGTACACCAGTCGCGGGCTGACTTCGGCGCAGGTGATCGAGGAACTGATCAAGCTAGCACACGAGATCGCAGCGGACAAGCCACCCGAGGACATGACCGAGGACGAGTTCGCTTTCTACGAAGCGCTGCGCGAAAACGAAAGTGCCGTCCGTGAAATGAGCGATCCGGTGTTGAAGGCACTGGCTCACGAGTTGACCGACAAGCTGCGCAAGTCTGCCACAATTGACTGGCAGAAGCGTGATACTGCCCGTGCCCGCATGCGCATGCTGGTAAAGGTGCTCCTGACCAAGTACAAATATCCGCCTGACAAGCAGCCAGAGGCTGTAGAAAAGGTTATCGAACAGGCGGAACTATATGCCGACCTCTGGGCAATCGAACATGCATGACTTCAACGAGCAGCCATTTATTACCTACCTTCTCAGTAACGTACGTCAGCAAGTTGGCCATGGAGCCACATCCCCTGAAATAGGCGACGTAACTGCAATTATCAAGCAAGACAGCGCAGAGTCACGAGCTCAAGTGTATTGCGAATTTGTGGCCAGTCGCCTTGCCGCCATGGCTGGCGTACAGGTGCCGACTGGCGTTTTTGTAGCCCATTCCAGGGGACTTCGCTACGCCAGCCTTAAGATGGCCGAAATAGGCTTCACCTTGGCCGACATTGAGCATGAGGATGCCGAAAAAGTGGTCAGTAGGTATCCAGTCGAAGCGGCAAGACTTGCCGTATTCGATGCCTGGATATGCAACTTTGATCGAGCGGGCAATCTGCGCGCCAATATTACCGAATCCACTGAGAACATGATGGTCGGCATCGACCATGGCGGCAGCTTGTTGTCGGTAGCTGAAAACTTAGATGTTGCTTTCGATCGGCTGAATTCAATCGATTGGCCGCCGTCTCACATGTTCAGTAGCATGTTAAGCCAGCATTTAATTGAACCAGTAATTGATCGAATTCAAAGCATTGTCGATGACGCTATTGATGATGCCTGTGTACTGAGTGGTACGGTCGGCTCAGTCATGCTCCCTGATCAGGCGATGCTCGCAGAATCCTTGAAGTGGCGAAGGGATAGTTTAGATCAAATAGTTGAGAGATCCTTACGGCCAGCAATGTAGCTTGTAAAAAGCTCTTCCAGAAGGGTATGACAAGAGTGCATTCTATGTGCCAATTCCACCGTCTACATAATTAACGAAAGCAACCAGTGGAATTGGCCAGACTTTCGGCAAAGTGAAACGAACGGGATCACTCGATCGACTGATCAGGCGATTGGGGCTGCTCGATGAGCTTGCTGAGTCGCTCGTTACACGCTGCGGCATCGAACTGCGCAGCCGGCCATCCACGGGTCCCGTAATCAGTATACTTACCTTGATAGCCGATCCTGAAGAATGCTAGCTTGTATGTCATAACAACCAGTCGATTGACTCGTTCGAGCAAGCTTTGCAGCTTGGACCGATCAACCTCTAGCCCTCCATGCGCGGCTGCGTGCCTGATTGCGCATTACGGCGATGATGAACAGCGTTTACGCTGATGGTGAACAAGTAGAAGCGTAGAAGTGCTGGTGTGATGTTTTTACCTCAAATGTTCACGATCAGTCAAATTGAGGTGCATTTTTGGTTTTCATTTTCCGCATTGATTCACCCTTGAGTTCGATGCGATGACTGCCGTGAATGACACGATCGAGGATTGCATCGGCTAGGGTTGGGTCATTCAAATAGGTATGCCAGTGATCCACCGGCAGTTGACTGGTGATGATAGTCGAACGTGCGCTGACTCGGTCATCGAGGATTTCCAGCAAGTCTGCACGTTCGGCCTGCCCGATCGGAGTCAATCCCAGATCATCCAGGATGAGCAAATCAGCGCGAGCGAACTGACTCATCCGTTTTCCGTAACCGCCATCGCCATGCGCCACCTTCAGTTCCTCGAACAGCCTCGGCAGACGCAGATAGATGACTGACAGGCCCAATCGGCAAGCCTGATTGCCGAAGGCACAGGCCAGCCAGGTCTTGCCGCCGCCGGTTGCACCCGTGAGCAGCAGGTTGTGCCCCGATCTGATCCAGTCACAGCTGCGCAAGGATGCAATCCGACTCTTGTCCAGACTTCGACCAGCTCGGTAATCGATGTCCTCAATGCAGGCGCTGCCATGTTTCAACTTTGCCAGCTTCAGCAATCGCTCCAGCCGCTTGTTGTTACGGTGAGTAGACTCCCGTTCCAGCAACATGCCGAAACGCTCTTCGAATGACAGCGATTGCATTGTCGTCTGGCTTTGCTGTTCTTCAAAGGCCGATGCCATGCCGGAGAGCTTCAGGGCGCGCAGCGTGGTCAGGGTGTGGTGATTCAACATGGTAAAACTCCTTTCGATGGGTTGGCGTTGATGGGGTGAACTGGGTGCGGTCAGTGAAGCGCTGTTTTGTCTAGGTGGCTGAAATACTCAGCACCGCGCACGTTGTCGTGGGCTGGCGCGATAGGCTCAGTCGCAATGACTAGGGATGGCAGTGGCTGCTGATCCAGGCCCGCCTGTAAGATAGACAGTACGCTTTTGCGATACGGTGAATTCAAGGCCATCGCCCGCTGGCAGGCGGCTTCCAGTCGCGCATTGCCGTACTGTCTGGACAGCGACAGCAATCCCATACAGGTGCGATAGCCCATTTCAGGATGGGGTTTGTGAGTCAGCTGGAACTGCACCACATCGCGCGTGGCCGTGCCGATGGATACTGCCCAGTTCAGCAGCTTGCCCGGTGTCCAGCGCATATGGGCGCGATGTGACTTCGGCATATGCTCGTCCACCGTGGTGTGGTGGCCGCGTTTGCTGCTCCGCGCATGAACCGCCACACGCTGATTGTTGTGCAGACACTCGATCGCTTGGGCGCTGATGCGCAGGTCGACCTCAACCCCCACCAGCGCGTACGGTACGCTGTAGTAGTGCCCTTCGAATTCAACGTGGTAGTCGATGTTGACCCGTGCTGTCTTCCACTGAGCGTATTGATAACGGTGCGCCGGCAGGGGTTTGAGCATCGGTGCGTCCAGTGACCGGAATGCATCCTTGCGGCAACCCGGCAATTTGCTGAACGGTTTGCTGTTGAGATGCTCAAGCAACCGGCTGATAGCTTGGTTGAGTTCCTCCAGACTGAAGAAGGTATGTTTGCGCAGCGCAGCCAATATCCAGCGTTCGACGATTTGCACGCCGACTTCAACCTTGGCCTTGTCCTTTGGCTTGTAGGGGCGCGCCGGGATGACCGCACAACCATAGTGCGCCGCCAGTTCGGCATAGCTGCGGTTAATCTGAGGATCGTAGCGACAGGCGCGGTCAACCGCACTCCTGAGGTTATCCGGAACGACTACGGCAGCAACACCACCGATGAACTCAAATGTCCTGACATGGGAACCCAGCCAGTCCGGCAGCTGCTGGCTCCATGTCGCTTCCGCATAGGTATAGTTGGATGCGCCCAGCACGGCCACAAAGATCTGAGCCTGGAGGATTTCTCCCGTAAGTCGATCACGAATCGGGACGGTCTGACCGCTGTAATCGACGAACAATTTCTCACCAGCACGGTGCGTTTGCCGCATGGAACGTTTCAGTCTCTTGGCGAACCGGCGGTAGAGTGTGCAGAACTGGCTGTAACCATAAGCCGCCTCCCCGTGAAGATCACGGTATTCCTGCCACAGCAGTTGCAGGGTCACACCTTTGCGTTTGAGTTCCTGATGAATGATAGCGCAGTCAGGTGCTGCGTATTTGCCGGTGGCGACCGACTCTGCCGTGCGGCCCTGGAGCAGTGCCTGCAGAACGTCGTCACTGATCCCTTCCGGCAACGGCCAAGTCAGTCCGGCTTGTTCAGCCGCCTTGGCATAGTTGGATACCGCGCCCAGCGAGAGCTTGACCGCACTGGCGATGACTCGGAGGGTGAGGCCGGCAGATTTGAGCCGGATGACTTCTTTGGTCTTGTGCATGGAAACCCTCTTGGCTGGCATCGTTCCTCCGAAATCTCGGGAGGATGCCAAACAATTCGTTGATTTCCAGCACTTCTTGCTTCGTTACGCGCATCGTGAACACGGTTTACGCAATGATGAACAGGTTTTACACAAAATCCGCCGTTTTGTTCACCATCGTCTGCAATTCGTGTTCACGTTCCGTGTAAACCTTGTTCATGTTCCCGTGTAAATCGTGTTCATCTTCGCGCGTAAAACGCACCTGATCGACTTCCAAGCTTTGATGTCTTCCTCATCAATCACTCCGGCCTTGGCCAAGACATGAAGCCTGTCGCTGGCGCTGCTCGACTTCATGCCGCCCACCATATTCGCCGCGCGTTCTTTCAAACCAGAATCGAGCGGCGCTTCGGTTACATAGTCAATAAGCTCTTGTATCTTGCCTAGGCCCTCGTCGTCTGGGGCCCCCAACTTTTTGTAGATAGAATCATTCAGAAGGCTTTCCACAGAGACAGCCAGTAACAACGCGATCGTGTCTAGCCAGACGTCCTTCAACGTGAAGAGCCCCTCAATTTTTATCGACAGAGGCGGCGCCTCATCTCCTTGGGTCGCCGAACAGGCGTACTGATAGTAGCGCTCTATCAAGCGGTAGAAGTCAGCATCCTCATGATCAGGCACAGCTGCCTGAACATGGCCGTTGTTGAAGGGCCTGGACTTTGAAAGCGTAATGGTCTGTTTTCCCCCTTGAATCACTTCCCGCATGATGGGCCAAGCTAGCTTGGCCACGGAAAACTGAATGGCCTCCAATATACGGGCATCGAAATTTCTGGGGGGGGGGGGGAGCATTTTGGCTTGGCAACCGCCGAAAGCTCATGAGCTTTTCCGCTTTTGTCAGCGTCTACTGAGTAATAGTCGACCTCGAACTCATCAATAACCCCCTTGGCTGCTGTTCTCCTTGACATTTGGCGCCGTGTATTTCGGAGCGGTTCAGTTGATGAATGCATCGAGTTCATTCGAATGCCGAGTTCATCATGGAAGACGAAATGGACTAAGGTACGCTTGTCTCGGGTATCCAGCTCGACCTGAATGAATTCACAAGAGATTGTCAAAACCTCAGCCTGCATCAGTTCCTCCCCCTTCAAGAAGACGGCTGGGTTTGTCCATACTCGGCCGGAAGTATCAATGGCTATGAGACTAAAATAGTGATCTTCTGGAAAGATGTCTCCGGATTTAATCTGTAGCATCGCATCGAGCGATGCGAGCTGATTGTATGGATGATCAGCGTCTCGTTTCCACACCAATCGAGCTTCGACTCCGTTGTCAGGGGTGACGAAGAGAGAGCCGACGAGCTTGTAGTGCCTCGGGTTTTCGACGCCGTTTTGAGTTAGCTTGATTTCAAGGCAATCGATGGCCAATTCCCCCTCAAGGAAGACCTGCTTGAATTCGTTATCTTCAAGACTGGCTTGCATTTCAGTTGACTCCTTTGTCGCCATGATTCCAGGCTATTAAGGCTCGAGATCGTTCGGCAAGGACACGGCTGTAAAGATAAGATGCTATTTTATATGCTTGTAACTGGTATGGCTTCACCATCACTGCCAACCTCAAATATTTGGTCGAACCCTTCTGATAAGGAGAGAGGCTGAATTTTATTCAGTGTGTTCCTGATTACGAAAGCTGGGACTTCCTTCTGGTTTTTCCTCATTTTGCTTCGCTGTAATGCGACAGATAGAGGAATCTTGAATTGGTATCCAATTACGCGGTAGCCGCGCTCCTTGGCGAGCGCAATATATTTGGTGCGGTCTTCAAAAAGCGGATTTGTATTGTCTATGACAACAGGGCGCGATTCCTCAATGAGCGAAGAAAATACTGCGCTCTCCTTTTTCCTGGTCTTGAGAGTATCCAGATTTACTCTGGAATGGGAATCTGCAAAATGCCGATTGAAATAAGTGCTTTTCCCTGCACATTGGATGCCGCTAAATACGATCAAGTCCATGATAAATACTCCAATTAACAAATTCAATCAGGTACGAGGCAAATCATCTTGTAATGGCCACTGAGCAGCCATGTAACGCTTCTGAGTCGGTGTCAGCCCTTTAATCAGACGCTCAAGCTTGCTTGCAACTGAACGGTTCTCGCAGGGTTTGGCGGCAATCATCCGGGATGGGCGATTCAGTCGAGTGAACATGGCCCCCCTGCCGTTACTATGCTTGTTGAACCGTTCAGAGAGGTCTGGAGTAATGCCTGTGTAAAGCTTGCCATTGGCACATTCCAGTAGGTAAACAAACCATACTTTATTCGGTGCGTTCACCACGAATCACCTCATTTCGAGCTTCAACAATTTCCGATGGAACGGTACTTTGCAAATCCCATTGGAAGCTTCCCTCTACATAGGCCACGGTTGGCATCGAAACTCCAAGAATGCGACTAATATATCCACGGTCAGTGATTCCAGAGCGCAGGATGTTTGCAATGGCTGCCAGCCGCAACGGCTTTAGTGGAACACCGACCAGCCTTTCTGTTTTGCTTTTTAGAGTGCTATAGGAATTGCTGAGCAATGGCTCATCTTTGCCCACGAAATCATGTTCCATGAACTCGGGCCATAGTTGGCATAAAAATTTTTCTGTCAGGTTATCCAGCGGTGTCCATTGCTCGGCAAAATTTGCTTGTAATTTGCCTGACTGGCGACGGAAGTCGCTGCAACGAAGCTTGGAGCTTCTTGCGATTGTCTGTGCGTATAACGCAAGAAACAGAGCCGCGACTACCACCTGCAAGCTCTGATGGCGAATGACCTTCAAAAGGACATTCCGGACAAGCTCCGGTTCGAGTATCGCTTCCACGGGAGGCTTTCTTTTAACCTTTGGCCGGATGAATTTTTGCGTCAAGCGAAAGTGCCCACGGACAAACGCAAGAAATGTGAAGGCATTTTTACCTGCGCTGCGATTGACGGTATCTACATAGTCGTCAAGGTTATGTTGGGACACTTCCGGCCAGAACTGAAGCCCCCTTTCCATAAGAAACTCACAAAACCTTCTTGCGTCGCCGATGCGGTGTTTGACCGTAGCAGGAGAATATTCATGTCCTCGCTGATGCTTTAACTCCAACCTTCTTTGGCTTGCATCAGTGAACATTTGAAGGGCGCGTTCGAAATCCTCGGAAAGCACGATTTTGTCGATTTGCTTTTGCTTCTTTGTTTTCACTAGCAAGGTAACCCGACCTCGGTCAATTTCAGATAAATAGGATTCCAATCCTGGCCGTAATGCTGATTGCACAGGGAGCGCTCCGAAGAATCGCTTGATTGCCTTATGCCCGTGCTTTTCCAGCAGAGGTCGCCAGACATCTTCACCTGATTTGTAATTTGAAGTTGCTTCTATAACGTCTAAGGCAAGAGATACTCTGCGCTGATGAGCTGGGCCTGACGTCGCGTCTCGCTGACGATAAGATGGAATAGTTGAAAGGACATCTATTGCAAAAGGGTGCGATAGGTTCTGCCAGCAAAGCTCTGGGAGGTCGCATGCGACATGGTCTCCCAGAGTAAAGCAGTTGTGACGTAGGACGTCACTCATTGGCTGGCTTAGAAGATGGCCGCCACAGACATTACATTTGCGAGAGTACAGTTTCATCGCTGTTCGTCCAGACAAACGCTGTTATTCCCTAATAAATGGAAAAATTGAACCTGTTGGCCCAGTATCAGTAGAAGTCGTCGCGGATCTTTTAGCGGACTTGCTCGAACTGGTAGCCTTTACTTCAGTTGAGGCTTTAGATCCATTTGTTACCTTTTCCGGTGCTGCTGCATTAGACTGGCCAGCCGATTTGGAAGGGGTATTGCGATTCATCACGATTGCATGGCGAGGCAATACCACTAATGGGTCAATTTCTTCCCCAGCATCAAGCTCAACCGTGATCTCATAAAATTCATTTGGCAGGCATTGAAGTACATTGCAGGCGACATTGATAAACCGGAGGTCTAGAGCCGGCCCTTCGTCTTTCAGGTAGCGCGAAGCATGCGAACTGGACATGGAATAGCCTGCTGCAGTCATTCTTCGACCGAATTCGCTTGCACTGTTTATTTGCCGTTGGCGAATGAGAATCGCCAGTCGGTTACTGATCGTGATTTTCATCAATAAGTCCTTCTGTCATGGTGTCAATGGCGTTTGTGAATTTCTCGATGCCTTGTTGCACTTGATTGCCAACCTCTTCAGGATTCTGGTGGTAATATGTGCCCAGTGTCGTACTGAGGTGCTCGTGCCCTAGCTGCTTTTGTAAGGCTTCCGGCCCAATTATATTGGCCATCTGTGTAGCATAAGTATGACGCAACAGATGCGGTGTAACCCGAATGATGATGCCGGCATTGGAGGTTATATTTTGCAGCATCCGCCTTACTTGTTCGGTACAGATTTCGCCGCCACGCTCTGAAAGGAAAAGACGGTTTGGATCATCGGTTTTCTTGCTGAGAAAGCCAGGCCGAACTTCATCCAGATACCAATCCATCAGCGGTTTGATTAAGGGGTTATAAAGCCTTATCACACGGGTTTTCCGACCTTTACCCACTACCGTGAGCAATGCATATTTTCCAAAGTTTGGATATTTCAGGTCCGACTGGAAACTATTTACATTCAAATTCACAAGTTCATCTACTCTGACGCCGGTTAATAGGGCAACCATAGACATTGTTTTATCCCGGCGCAAGGTGTTGTAAGACTTGCTCCCGGAAAGGTTAGCTTGGCGGATTTCGACGTCGAATTGTTCAATCAGCTTCTGGCACTCTACTGCAGAAAGCGGCTTGATGATTTTCTTGCGCTGATGACGCTTCCGCTTAATTGGGATAGCGTTTTCGTTGGTGACAAATCGCTGAGGCTGCACGCTGAATTTTCGATGAATTTCATTGGTCAGGCCGCGAGAGTCCAGAATATAGTTCTGAAAGGAGCGTAGATAGGTTAGGTAGGTTGCTTGCCGCCCTAGTCCAATATCAGCTTCCTTGACCTTGTGTGTGAGAAACTCGGATAAATCATCCTCTCGCCATTCCCATGGCGGTAGGCCAACAAATTTTTGAAAGCTTCGAACAGCGCCCAGAGCTAATTTGACGGTTTTTTTCCCATTTGCACGAGTACCAATCAAGTGTTTTTCGAATAGGGAGAGCAGCACATCGGCGTGCTCCAGTTCAGCTTGTGTCAGTTCACGAGCGCGGGGGCCAATAGCCCCGCCCTTGCCTGGGAATACTTGATTCCCTGACATATTAGGATTGCTCAGATTGACAATATTAGCCTTCATGCGATGTATTATTGCATAATGCGCAACATTTAGCAAGTTTATGCAAAATTAAGGGGCGTAAATGTAGCTTAAATACGACAGCCCTTAGCTGGCGGGCTTTCCTTTGATTTGCAACGAATCCCCGACAAATTGAAATAGTGGGGCTGGAGAAAATATCCGATAAATGGATAATAATTGCGAAATACGCAAAATAATAGGTGGTATATGTTGGAATAAAAAAACCCCGCCAGGCGGGGTTAGGTTGAGATAAGGCACTAGGACAAAATATGAATCGTTGTCACTTTCGTGTCTTTTTTTCGAAACGGCTCCAATTCAGAAGCCTCGACATTCAAAGCCCTGAC
>JAJYPA010000100.1 GCA_021795795.1 Pseudomonadota bacterium
GAGTAAAAACCGGGCAAAGCTGCTTGGAAAGGTAGCCGTTTGTTGTGGAATTTGAGCCGGATTCGGCCACAGGCATGATTCAGTGGCAGAATTCATTGAAAATATCGGGTTATTCGAGCTGCCCGAATAAACGCGCCATAAGAGCGTCATTAAAGCGAAGCGATAGCGAAGCATTGCTGGGAAGGCGAAGCTGACGATGCCCTCGGCACAGCGCAGCAATATGGGTGGGCGGCTACTCCTTCGGAGGGAACAGTGCCACCGTTGGGCAAGACGGCGCGAGAAGGGGAGTTTCCCCGTGGTGCGCGGATAACCGGAAAGGCCCTGCCATTGGCGAGTCTGTCAGCGGGCGTTTCGTCCGAAGGAGTCGCCCCTGCGAGGATGGGTTGCGGCGAATGCAAGCCAATCCATCCGAGCCAAGCGACGGAACGGAGCGCCCGGCAGTCTTGAGTCGGGCGGCAGGGGTAATCCATGCCGCGCTGCCCAAGGCTGGCGGATAGAGCGGCGAAGCCGCCAAAGGCCGGGCTTGCCCGGTCAGTCAGCGTGAGCCGAGCGAAGCTGGGCGAGGGCTAGAGGTATTTGCATTGAGCGGAGCCGTGCGAAGCCTATTGAGCGTGGCGCAGCCATGCGAGGATGGCGTAGCTGGGCGTAGCTGGAAAGATCGAAATAAAAGCGCAATCAAGGTGCAATCAAGACGCATAGAAGCGCAATCAAAGCGGATATTGTCGAATCATTGGGCGACGATAGGGATGCGGGACTGTCCCGTATCCCGGTGAATCCTCTGCATCGGGGGACAAGCCGGTACTGTCCCGCCTGCTGTCCCGATTGTCCCGCTGGTGTGTGTGGTTGAGCCGGGTGAGCGAAATGGAGCGTGGCGTAGCTGGGCGGAGCCTGCGAAGCCGGGCGGAATGGAGCGGCAGGCAGGATAAAAGCGCACTGAAACCGAAGAAAAGCGCACATAAGCCGAATAAATCCGGCATATAACCGGAATCATGGCGAATAAATGTGCGGTAGCGTGGGTCTGCTGCTTCTTCGGTGGGGCGTGGGTGCAACCTTGGGGAAAGACGCCGCGAGAGGGGGAAGATGCTCAGGGGCGCGAGGCAGGCGGTGAGGCCAGTGCAGCCGGAAAGAACCGGGTGGAATGCAGGTGAATCAGAAAAAGACGTTGCCGACCGCAAGAATGAGCCGATGCCGTCGCCAGAAACACGCGCCATTCCGCGTAGGATTGCCTTGGTTGCGATATTCTACATCACCCAATAAGGGGGTACTGCGGCAGGCCGCCCAAACAGCGCCAAGCGCGTTTTAACCAGAATCTAACCAGCCAGCCCCGCCGAGAAACCCATGCGAGGATGAGCATAGGCAAGCGAAGGCGCGCCTATCGTATCCGAGCCAACCACCCAACCAGCACCCAGTCACCCAACGCCACCACCCCGCTTGTGTATTGCCGAACGCAGTGAAGTGGGACACAAACCCAGTTGTGACTCACAGGCGAGACACAAGCCCCCATGCTGGGATTAAGCCGCAGGCGTATCCAAGCCAAGCCCCTACCAGTGCCACCGACCCCCAAAGGCTACGGCATGGCCGTTGTCGCGCTTGAGCGACGGCGAAAGCAGGACAGCGGCTATGCAATGCGCCCTGCCCCACGCGCCGCCACCACCAATCCCGTTGCCAGCTTGAGCAACCGCGAAAGCAGAGCAGCGGGATATGCCCTCGCGCCACCCCATGCAGAGATTAAGCCGCAGGCGTATCCCTGCCCTCACCCAACTCACAGCACCGCAACCAATAGTGCCAGCGCAACACCAAGGCAGGATGACTCAATCCCGTGCCTCAATAAGCGATAGCGAAATTGTGACGCGGGCATGGCCGGTACTGACCCGGCAGGCAAGTTTTTCCGGCAGGTTCTTTACGGGCGGCACTCGTTTTCCGGGGGATGAACCCGGCAAAATGCACGCCAGTTCAGAGTGGGCGGCGATAGTATTTCTCTACGCCCCAAGCGGGAATTTTTGAAGACGCGAACAGCGGCTTAAATAATTTCCGCATCCCCCTGAAATGGGGGTGACTTCGGGAGTAAAGAAGTCAGGACAAAACGCCTTGGGGATATGGAAATTATCCGGGGGTTTTTGCCCTCATTCAGCAGGCTAATTAACACACGCCCCAAGGATACGCCCCAAGCAGGCGATACCAGCCGATTAACACAAGCCCCAAAGGGGGATTGCCCGCCCGTTTCTCACCCGCTCACCAGCCCATATTTCGCCGATATTCCCGACGCCAAAATACCCGCCTGAAAAATATTTTCAATTTAAAGCGATTCTAATTTTTCTCAACCCCTAATTGAGGTATGAGAAAAAAATCTGCAACACACGACATCGGTACTGCCGACTCAATCTTGAATCAATCCAAGATTGATGCCCCATCGCCTGAACATCGCCCAAAGCATCTGAGTGTTGGTATTTATGAAATCCACAAGTTGCTGGCACTGGATGAATCCCTGAGTGATCCCTGGGCATGGCTCACCCTGTCCGTAAAAAAAATTCCTCACTGGACGGAAGAGCAGCGCATTAAACGCGCAAGGCAACTTAAGGCAATCAATGCATCAAGCGCCGGCGGCTGTGCGGCAAATACCTTCGAACTCGTCAATTGTTTTGCCAGACATGTCATCGATGATGAAGAAATTCCTGACCTGATTTATGGCTTGACGATCAAGCAGTACAAAGCTGCGGGGAACATACTGGAGGCAGCTTTCGCCATTGAAACCATTGGGCGATGGATGGAAATGGTGAGCAACTGCGTCTTGCTGATCCATAAACTTCCGTGGAATTTGGCGAAATCCTCAACAAATCGTTTGCGTAGAATCCTCAACGATACAGCCCCGGAAAAAATCCTCGAATCAATCCGGCAGTTATTCAAAAAACTCGACAAAGGCCAAGGCCACATTTATCACTTGGCGTTATTCGGCATCAGCGCCGCATTCGATGAGAATGCGATCAAGTCGCAGTCCGAGGCGCTTGCTAGGGCTGCCATGCTATTGAATCAAAATCATTTCCATAAGAAGCAACCCACCCTGCGCAAGGCAATGCGCGCGCTTGGTTTACATATAGACAATCCGAGTGACATGCAGCGAGCAATGCACGAGAGGTACTGGATGAGAATACTCAAACGCAAACAGTACGAGACAATTGAAAATCTCAGCATAAGCATTGCACCGACTTCGATCGATTACATTTCTGTCGATGGCCGTCGAAAGGCTGCTGCGCAATGGGCACGACAAAAAGCCTGGAGTCAGTGCAATCAACTCACTTCGCTTGATGGTCACGGCACGCTTAGTGGTGAATCATTGCTTGATCCTGATTCGATCGCGCGCAAGAACTACGCGGAAAAATTGTCGATTTTAAATTCGGAAATAACCAACGCATTCGCTCAAGGCATTCGTGTGGTATCGGCTACCGTGACAGCCCCCAGCGCATACCATTCAACCATCGGCGGTAGCCAGAACAGGGGGTTCGCTCGCAGGAACCCGAAATACAACGGCAGCACACCCAATCATACGAACCGGATCGTCTTCAGTCGGCCATTTGGAAAATTTCTCAAAGCCCTGAATAAAAAGCCCGCACTCAAACACGCACTCATCGCCTGGGATAACTTCGCGCAACCTCACCGAGATGGCACGCCACATCATCACTACATTTTTTTTGTCATGCCCGAGTTTGAGGCGGAATTGCTGGCGCTGTTCCAGAAAATTATGCGCCCGGATATTCCGCTCGCCCCAAAGAAAAAACAACAACAAGTGGGAAAAGAGCAACAACATGTGGGCATTAGGATAGAAAAGCTTCTAACGCCCGATGAAGCGATGAATGTTGCGGCCTATTTTTCTCGAGGGTTATACACCCCCACCAGAAAGCCGTACCGAAAGGAAAAATTGAGCACTGAAATCATTCCTCATGCCGGGACACCAGAGCCCTCCAAAATACCGCATGATTTCGTGGCGGACGCCACAAAACCAGATGACCGTGACATTCGAACCTGGAGCAGCCGCCATCGCATCAGGCTACATACTTCCAGCAAGCGCAATGTAACCCTTTATCGAATGCTGAGAGTGCCGCACCTGCCGCTCGTGAACGCCGAGGTAAAAGAGGCGGCTAACTACGCACGGAGCAAAAAATTCAGCGAGTTTCATTCGTTAATGAAGCACCAGCCAATTGCTCCGTATTACGAGGAATCAATCAATGTGTACGACGAGAAAACGAAGCGCCTGCGAGGCTATGTCACAACAGATGGCGAGGTAGCGCTCAAGCCAAGATGGAAGATGCATTTCACACCGAGCACCCGGCAAAGCACCACAACCCCGTCCTTGCCGAAAAACCGCCGCAACCCATTGAATAAGAACAAGAAGGAAAGTTACATTAAGGAGTCAAGGCAAAGCCAGAATTCAGGAGCCAACGAGATAAAAATCGCCATCGACTGGCATCGATCTTCGAGCCAAAAAACCCCTTATGGGTATTATTGCCCACCTTAAATCAGGCTCCTTTGATTCCATACGCCTAAACCGCAGCTGTTGCGGTTTTTGGCTTGCCCAATGGGGCAATATTCCTGCAAAAAGAAGGGGGCGTTGTGAAGCGGATACGACATTGCCCAAACTACTGTTTATTTTCGAGCGTCATTGCGCTTCCGGTTCTAAAGCAGGTCATCCACATCAATGCGCAAAACCTCGGCCAGACGCTTGAGCGTCATGGCTTGCCCCTTGCGCTTACCTGTCTCGATCATTGTCACCATACCTTGCGTCACCTGAGCGGATTCAGCCAATGCGATCTGCGATAACCCACGATATTCCCGCCACACCCGCAAGGGCGATTCTCCAGCCAGAAGTCGTTCGACGACCTCATCGGGAATAGCCTCTTCCTCACCTCGCTCGAGTGCCGCATGTACTCGGGTCACTTCTGCCACATCCTGCATGGACTCAAGCAGGGAAATAAGGCGCTCATACTCGGCATAAGGCAGAACCGCCCATTCTGGCGAACCATTGCGTTCAATCACTTGTACATTCATTTGTAAACATCTCCCCGCGATCCTACCTTCACCACCAAGATCATCAGCACGCCTTCATTGACTTCACAGATGGCGCGATAGCTGCCCACGCGCAAACGCCATGCATCAACGCCCTGCATCTTCTTCCAGTCACCCCCATACGCCGACGGATTTTTTGCCAAGGCAAGCAGTTCACGACGAAGCGCCATGCTGTAATGCGCTGGCATTTTGAGCAATGCCTTAGTGGCTGACTTAGTGTAATGAATAGTGTACATGCCGAAATTATAACAATATGTTTTATTCTTGCGAACATCGCACTACCCATGAACCCGAAAAAATACCCGACTCACCTCGTTCACATTCAGCCATATGCTCAGCAAGGGACGTGTATGGTGTGACAATAAATTGCTAATGCACAGGGGCGTCACTAAAAATGCTTAAGCAAATATAAAAAATTAAACAACTTTATGATATTTAATGAAAATTAAATAAGATCAATCCGATCGAGCATCGGCGCAATGCAGAAGCGCCAAGGAGAAATGTTATTTAAAAGCATAAAGTTAATCCGTCTTTCTCTTCAGTCCAAGATAGAGAAAAACGAGACCGATTCCTAAATTGACCCATGCGATAACACTCAAGGACATCCAACCATTGAGTTGCGACAAAGCACCACTTTGTGTTAAGAGAAAAGCAAGCAAAAGCATACTACCGACCATGATGTAACGCTGCTTGCGCTGCTGATCTTTCATCTCAGCTCGAAGAGCTCTTAGGCTTTTGTCCTGGCGATTAAGTTGCTCAGTCTGCCACTCGGCCTGTTTGAGCGCTGTAAGATGAATGCGCGGCAATTCGGCAAAATGCTCCATGATAAACGGGAGCTCGTTCTTGATTCGTTTAAGGAATGCCTTCGGACCAACTCGCTCGCGCATCCACCGTTCAATAAACGGCTTGGCGGTCGCCCAAAGGTCAAGATCAGGATAAAGCTGCCGCCCCAGACCTTCGATTGCCAGCAGGGTCTTCTGAAGCAAGGTCAGTTGGGGCTGGACTTCCATGTCGAACCGACGCGCCACCTGAAACAAACGAAACAGGAAGTGACCGAAGGAAATTTCTTTCAGGGGTTTCTGGAAAATCGGCTCGCACACAGTCCGAATTGCCGATTCAAATTCTTCGACGCGCGTTGTGGCCGGCACCCAGCCGGACTCGACATGCAATTCAGCCACTCGCCGATAATCGCGGTTGAAAAACGCATGGAAGTTTTCGGCGATATAGCGCTGATCTTCCGGCATCAGGCTACCCACAATGCCGAAATCGATGGCCATGTACTTGGGTTGGGCCGGGTTGCTCACATCCACGAAGATGTTGCCGGGATGCATATCCGCGTGGAAGAAGTTGTTGTCGAATACCTGAGTGAAGAACACCTCCACACCACGTTCGGCAAGGGTCTTCATGTCGACACCCGCAGCCTTGAGCCGATCAGTCTGGGCAATAGGAATGCCGAATATCCGCTCCTGAACCAATACATCGGTACGACAAAGATCCCAGTAGATTTGTGGTACGTAAAGCAGCGGTGAATGCTCGAAGTGACGACGTAATTCCGCCGCATTGGCGGCTTCTCGCATCAGATCCAACTCATCCATCAGCGTCTTGTCGAATTCGGCCACGACGTCCACAGGGTGGAGCCTCGGCCCTTCCGACCAATATTTCTCTGCCAGGCGGGCAATGGTGTAGAGGATTTCAAGATCCTGCCGAATCCGAGGCTCGATGCCGGGACGAACGATCTTTACGACCACCTCATCCCCATTCTTCAAAGTGGCAGCATGCACCTGGGCAATGGAGGCAGAGGCCATCGGCTCAGCTTCAAAACAGGAAAAAACAGACTCGATCGGGAATCCCAGTGCGCGCTCGATCCGCTTCCTCGCCTGCTCTGCCGGAAAGGGACGAACACGATCCTGCAAGGCCGAAAGCGCATCGGCATATTCCATCGGCAACAGATCCTTGCGCGTGGACAGCATCTGGCCGAATTTGACGAAAATCGGCCCGAGGTCTTCTAGCGCTTCGACCAGCCGCTGGCCACGGGAACGTTGACGATTATTGGATAGCCAATACCAGGGAGAGAAGTACGTGACGAACCGAACCGGCCGCAGGAACGGCAGGGTAAGAACCAGCTCATCGAGCCCGTGACGATAAAATACATATTGAATGACGATCAGACGCCAGATGACCGTAAGCTTCATGCAGCACCCTGGTCATTTGCGGTGCGCGCCACCAACTGCTCGATTCGAGCAGCCAGTCGATCCACTCGATCTCGGACAACATCAATTTCATCCAGCTGCGCTCGCAGCGCATCAGGTTCGACCAGCCAGGCACGTTCAAAGACCATGAAATCAGCGGCTTCCAGTTGTCGGGTACGACGCCAGATTTGAGCCTGGGCACGGATTCGATCGACCTTGCGCTCAATGAACCCCGCCGGCGCCACACCTATTTTGTCGGCCAGACGCGCAAATGGGTCGGAGTCGATTGCGCCCAAGATACGCAAAAGCGATTCAGCGGCTGCCTGGTTGCCCTCGATCTGGATATCGCCGTTGAACAGGGCATCCATTTTGTGCTCGGCTCGACTGGCACGTATTAGCCCCAGGCTACTCGCAGTAATGCGCGCGTCGGCATACGCTTCATGATGACGGAGCAGTAAAATGCCCTCGGGCGTTGAGGTAACGAAGAAACACAGTGCAGGATCACGCAAGACCACCTCGAAAACCAATCCATTGAGTTTTTGCAGGCGCTGCAAAGAGGAGGTATCTTGCTTAAGTCGTTGATTTAAATTTTTTTCGACCATCAGCACAAGAGGCAGTGGCAGTTTGGTTCCGATCATGGCGTGTCCATAGAAGGGGTGAACGTCATCCAGGCCGCTCCATCGAGCGGTTGATTCGCCGATTCACGTCCGCACAAAAGAATAGTCCGCAATCTTAGCAAATGCTTCATCCCAGGGTGTCAGGATAATCCTGATGGGATTTTCTTGGCAGAATTAACTTGGCACCATCGTCATTCGGAGCCCGTAAAGTCATGTCGCAACGGATTACACACATCAAGCAACTGCACAAACCGGCAGACCAGGTCGCCTGTCTTATTGTCCTCGATATAAGAAAGGATATGCAAAAGGCCCGTCGAATATGGCTGAATCAGATCGAAAACCCGAACGAGAACGTACAGCAAGACAGCGAAGCCCTGCATGATTTACGTGTTGAAATACGTCGATTACGTGTCTGGTTGCTACAGGCGCATTACCAGATACGAACAAAATCAAAGGCACGCGAACAATTAAAACAATGGTCACACGACAGTAACACCGGCCGCGACCTGGAAGTGATGCTCGGCTTATTGCAACAAGCAAACGCAGAAATCGACCTCAGTTTGCCAGACATCGCTTTACCTGAAAATGCATTGATTCGAGAGAATAAAAAACTCGAAGCGCTCATCTCTCAGCACGTTCTGGCACTTAAACCCAGGCCACGTGCAGAGCGAGACAAACAAAGCACATTTGCGACCTGGCTGGCAGACCGCCTGAGCAATGAACTTGAAAAGACACTGCCGCTACTCAAGGAAGATATTGAGACGCTGCATAAAGCCAGAATCCACATCAAGCACATGCGCTATCTGATTGAACCCATTACATCTTGCGGGCTCGATACAGCACAAACCGCATTGACCCAACTCAAGGAGATGCAAACCAGACTGGGCAACCTGCACGATCTTTTTGTTCTCAGGCAAAGGCTTCCAGGTTTGCTGTGCGGACAACTGAGCGAGATCCTGTCCCATCGGCTCCAGCAGGCTGGCATCCCGATGCGCGGTATTCAACAGGATTTCACCGCAACCCGAAATCAATTCACACACTGTCTACGTTGGCAGTCGACACGGTATGAGGCTGCGATGAACGACTGGCACTCGACTTCGACACAAACCTTAACCCTATTGGAAGGTGCACTGAATGATCTGATTAAAGATTTACGGAAGCTCTGAATAATTCCATCCGGGATTTTCAGAGAGCAAACTAATCCGCCGAAACGGATCAAAACAGCAACTGAACCCCGGCAGACAAAGCGCGTCCGGGTTTCGGCGCCAAAAACCGCATCGTATCGATACTACCAGCCGAGTACACGGTACGGTCGGTGAGATTGGATAATGCGACATACCACTGTCCGCCCACGCGCCCGCCACCAAATGGCGGCGTGAACTGCCGTGTCAGCCGGGCATTGAACATGACATACCCCGGCGTTTCCCCTGCCGCGTCACTCGTGGGTACTCGCGTCTGTCGGGCGGCCATGGGCAACTCGAGTTGCGCCGTCCACAAACCGTACTGCCACAACAATGCAGGCGTGACCGTAAGCGGCGCAATGCGGGGTAAAGGTTCATCCGCACTGCGATTTTCGGCACGGACAACATCGGCAACGATACGCGCATCCACGGAATGCCCGGCATGAGAAAATACAGGCCACAACCCGCTGAATTCCAGACCGTAAATCCGCGCACGAACGCCGCTGTAATCGTACTCGGGCAAGGCATTGGCGTTGGTGCAGCCAATGAACCCGCCATCCTCGTCACGACAGCGATCGGTTCCGAGCAAGCCAATGTAATTCTGGTAATCACTCAGATAGGCCGTGGCGGAGAACTGGGCCTTTTCATGTTGCCAGCGCAAACCAAGCTCGACCGTATTGCTGCGTTCGGTCTTCAAGTTAGGATCACCGAGTTCATAAGCGCCGGTCGCATCGTGCGGGCCATTGGCGTAGAGTTCGTCAAATGCCGGGGCTCTTTCGTTATGACTCAACTGGCCGATCACATGCCACTGCGGCAAGAATTGATAAGCCAGACTCAACGAGGCACTGGCGGGAGTGAATGTGCTTGAACTTGGCGAGCCAAAACGATCAACGCCGGTATCGCCTGCACCATCGGATTGCACCCGAACCCGCTCGACGCGGGCGCCGACGCTGTACGACCAGGCACCGCGCTCGCCCTCGCCCACCGCAAATCCACCGATGTTGCGCGTCTGGGTTTTTGGCAAGAAACCCTCATCACCCAGCGCCGAAAAATCAAACTGGCTGTATTGCAGGCCGTATTGCCAGTTCAATCCCATCAACTCACTTTGTAGTGCCAAACGCAGGCTGTTGCCCTTGTTTTTGAAGGTGGTGGCGGGCACGCCGTCATTCAATTCCTGATGTTGATAGTCCGTGTGGTTCGCTTCCAGGGTGACCTGCTGCACGAATCCGGACAAATTCCGTTGTTGCGCTTTGAAATCATATTGGGTGGAACGCATATCGATTCGTGTGGCAGGATCAACGATCACGCCGTAGTAATCACGGCTTTGACCGATTGAAAACCCGATGGCCGAATCGGCACCTGTCAAACTGAACCCGACCGTGCCGCCGCGCTGACGATCGGCCGAATTACGAATCTTGCCGCCATCCAGTGATGGCCCGGCGTAACCATCAGGCGCATTGTAATCGCCCGAATTTTGCAAAAATCCATCCAGATGCAAGGCATAAAGACCATTACCCGCATTAACGGACGCCGCTGTCGATGATCGACTGTACCCGGTATCCCCTTGCAACTGGGCACGACCGGATACACCTTCGACTGGCTGCATGGCGATGGCGGAATTATCCGTTTTAATCACGCCACCCGCCGCCCCGCCGCTGTAGAGCAATGCCTGCGGGCCACGTAAAATCTCAACGCGATCAAACGATAAGGGATTGACCGGGGCATTGTGATCGTAACTGACCGCAGAGGCATCCAACGCGGGCAACCCATTGCTGAATAGATCCACTCGGTGGGCATCCAGGCCACGAATGACGGGGCGATTGCTGTTCGGCCCATACCAGGTTGAACTCAATCCGGGCAGACCATCGAGCAAACCACCCAAAGTGCTGGCCCCCTGACGCTCGAACAGTGCGGGACCATCGAGCACCATCGTCGGCGCGCCCGGCAAACCGATCACTGTCGCGGGCGCATCGACCGTAATGCTGCCAAGGTCCGCGGCCTGTGCCACATGGGTTATTCCGCCTGTGATTGTCATCAATAGTGCCGAAACGATGGCTGAAGCCATTGGGGCAGGTTTCGACAAATGAAGGGGTTGGTTCACGTTGAAAAAACAATCAGACATGGAATGTCTCTCTGAACTTGTTACAAATAGAACGTTATATTGTTACATTTCTTGCCGCTGCACAAGCCACAGATCCATGGAAAGACTATTAGTTTTATTGATTAATACATAATTAATGCAGTAGAAAAAATTTGTATAGTCTTGCTTTACCCGATAAATTCAGTTGGTCTTTTTAACCCGACGACGGAGACCGATATGAAACGATTGATTATTGCAGCCGCACTTCTAACCACCACCTTGCCCGCACTGGCCAACGATCCCAAGCCGTTGACTCTGGGCGAACAATTCATCGTGCGCGCTTATGCCGGTCAACTCGAAGGCTTGGCACTCAACAACGTTGTCAAAGCAAAAACCCTGGGCATTGCCGTCAACGACAGCACAATTTGTGTCGCCCTAGCTGCATCTATGGCTGGTGAATTTGTTGCCCATAACAAAGCCGATGGTCTGGCTGATAAAACCGAGAACCCCGAGCGCCGACTAGACATCGTAGCTTTTAACAAGCCGGATTCTGCCGCGTTCGCCGCCCAGCAGTTCAAAAATAAAGATGCCATTGCTTTGGTATTCGGCGGTCAAATAAGTGATGAAACCAACGCCAAGGAAGTCAAAATGCTGCTGGCAGATTTGGCGAAGCAGGATTACAAAGGCACCCTCTTCCTGCATTTGACTGTATTTGGCAAAAAATGGGTTGAAATGGCCGCACAAGAAGACAAAGCAGTGGGAACATGGCTGGCAGGCAAAGACAATATCTTCGCACTCGGTGTAAACCCCAAAGAGAAAAAAGGCGTGGTGAACCAAGTCAGCTACAAAGATGGCAAACAAACCGTGACCGGGGCTGTGTTTACCACCGATTTGAACAACGGTTTCATCAATCTGTTCAACCGCCGCTTGCTTAAATAATTCAAGCGTAGATATTGCCATGCACCGTTAGCGCGTTGAGCCAAACACGGACAGGCATTTTTATCACACACAACCGAAGCCAAATGCTTCGGTTTTTTTATGCTTGAAATATCGTACCAATTTGGTACAGTTAACTTAAGTCAAGAAGGTGATCAAAATGCTCAAAATCAGCCGCATGAGTGATTATGCCATTGTGCTGTTGACGGCCATGGCGCGAACGGAAGCCGCGCAATCTACCGCACGGGTTCTGGCGGTCGACACCGGGCTTACCCTGCCCACGGTTGGCAAGCTGCTGAAAATGCTTTCTGCCGGTGGCTTGTTGCTCTCTCAACAAGGGAGAAACGGTGGGTATCGCCTCGCGCGCACCGCAAACGAGATCAGTCTGGCCAATATCATCGAGGCCATAGATGGCCCGATCGCCCTGACTGAGTGCTTTACGGTCGATCATGATTGTGATCGTGAAGCCAATTGCGGCTTAAGACCGCACTGGCAAGCCATTAATCAAGGCGTACGCCAATTACTGGACAGCACATCGCTGGCGGCATTGATTCAGCCCGCGCCTCAAGTGCCGGTTTGGTTTGAACGCCAGCCTAAAAACATGAATCAAATAGCAAGTAAAACACCGCGCCGCCAAGCCAGCACACAATAGACAAGATCAGATATCGCCGATTCGGGAGAAATAACATGACCGAGCAACACATCACAGAGCAGCAGGAAATCGAACACCTGATGCAACGGGAATACAAATACGGCTTCACGACAGACATCGAGCAGGACATCATCCCGCCGGGTTTGAATGAAGATGTCATCCAGCTGATTTCCGCCAAGAAAAACGAGCCAGAATTCCTGCTCGAATGGCGGCTCAAGGCTTATCGTCATTGGCTGACGATGACCCCGCCAACTTGGGCGCATGTACATTACCCGCCGATTGATTATCAGGCCTTGTCTTATTACGCAGCGCCGAAAACCGCAGACGAGTTGGCCGAAATCGAGGCGAGCAAACCGCAAAGTCTTGATGAAGTTGATCCCAAGTTACTTGAAACCTACGAGAAGCTGGGCATCCCGCTGCATGAGCGCGCCGTTTTGGCGGGCGTGGCGCAAACATCAAATGTTGCCGTCGATGCGGTATTCGACAGCGTTTCCGTCACCACGACCTTCAAGGCAAAGTTGGCCGAAGCGGGCGTAATTTTCTGTTCTTTTTCGGAAGCTGTGCACAACCACCCGGATCTGATCAAAAAATATCTGGGCACGGTCGTACCCGCAGGCGATAACTACTACGCCGCGCTCAACTCTGCCGTGTTTTCTGACGGGTCGTTCGTGTTCATTCCCAAGGGCGTACGCTGCCCGATGGAGCTTTCCACCTATTTCCGCATCAACGCCAAAAACACCGGCCAGTTCGAACGCACGCTGATCGTCGCCGAAGAAGGCGCGCACGTGAGTTATCTCGAAGGCTGCACGGCACCGCAACGGGATGAAAACCAACTGCACGCAGCCGTTGTCGAATTGGTCGCATTGGACGACGCCACCATCAAGTACTCCACCGTGCAGAACTGGTATCCGGGCGACGAGGAAGGCAAAGGCGGCATTTACAACTTCGTAACCAAACGCGGTGACGCGCGCGGTGCGCGCAGCAAGATCACCTGGACGCAAGTCGAGGCCGGTTCGGCGATCACCTGGAAATATCCGAGCTGCATCCTGCGCGGCGATGATTCGGTTGGCGAGTTCTATTCCGTTGCCGTCAGTAATAACTATCAGCAGGTCGATTCAGGCACCAAGATGATTCATCTGGGCAAACGCACGCGCAGCACGATCGTTTCGAAGAGCATTTCGGCGGGCCATTCGCAGAATGCCTATCGCGGCCTGGTGCACATTGCCAAATCGGCAGATGACGCGCGTAACTACACGCAATGTGACGCGCTGTTGATTGGTGACCGCAATGGCGCACACACCTTCCCGTACATCGAGGCCAAGAATTCGACCGCGCAGATCGAGCATGAGGCAACCACATCCAAAATCAGTGATGACCAGATTTTTTATCTGCAATCACGCGGCATCAGCGAAGAAAATGCGACGAACATGATCGTCAACGGGTTTTGCAAGGAAGTATTCAATGAGTTACCGATGGAATTTGCAGTAGAGGCCCAGGCTTTGCTGGCAGTATCGCTTGAAGGCTCCGTAGGTTAATTCCCGTCCGCTGTTCCCTGAAGGTAAATTTTAGAGATAAAGACAATGAAATTATTAGAAATCAAAAACCTGCATGCAAAAATTGGCGACAAGCCCATCTTGCGTGGTATCAACCTCAGCATCAACGCCGGTGAAGTTCACGCCATCATGGGGCCGAACGGATCGGGCAAAAGTACGCTGTGCCAAGTGCTGGGCGGGCGCGAAGGTTTTGAAGTAACCGAAGGCAGCGTCACCTACGACGGCAAGAATCTGCTCGAACTTTCAACCGAAGAACGCGCCACCGCCGGTCTGCTGCTCGGCTTCCAGCACCCGGTCGAAATCCCGGGCGTCAAGAACATCTACCTGCTCAAGGAAGCGCTCAACGCGCAACGTGCGGCACGTGGTCTGGATGAAATCGACACGTTTGCCTTTATGAAGCAGGTGCGCGAACTCACCAAGACCATGGGCATGGACGACGCGTTCCTGCACCGGGGTGTGAACGCGGGTTTCTCCGGCGGCGAGAAAAAGCGCAACGAGATTTTGCAGATGTTGCTGTTGCAACCCAAGCTTGCCTTGCTGGATGAAACCGACTCCGGCCTCGACATCGATGCGCTGAAAGTGGTTTCCGAGGGCATAAACAGGCTTCGTGGTGCCGATCGTGGCATAGTGCTCGTTACCCACTATCAACGTCTGTTGAGCTATGTTGAGCCCGATTTCGTCCACATCCTGTACAAAGGGAAAATCATCAAGTCCGGTGACAAATCCCTTGCCCTGCAACTGGAAGCCGAGGGCTATCAGGACATCCTTGAGGCCGCATCATGAGTCGTGCACCGCTTCCCGAATGGCTGGCCAGCACGCTGGATCAGCAGGAACCCGTGGCACCGGGGGAAATCCACACCACAGCGCGTGTGCAAGTGGTCGAGTGGGGCCTGCCCACCCTGCGTGATGAGGAATGGCGCTGGACGAATCTGCGCGCCCTCACCCGTCCTCTACCAAAACCGGAACAAACCGCGGCACCGCAAGGATCTGGCGTGAACGCCATCCTGCCGCAGGCCATTTTCATTTGCTTTGCCGGAGGCAAACTCGTCGAGTGCCCCGGTGAACTTCCGGATGGTTTGCGTCTGACGCCGTTACGCGAGGCCGATATCGACCAGCGCGCAGCCGCCTTTGCACCCAAGGCCGTCACACCGGACGACGCACTGCTGGCACTCAATACGGCCACGGCAGCAGAAGGACTGATCATCGATATTGCTGCAAACGCCGATATCAAGCCGCCCATCGTGCTCGAATTTCTCGACGCACCCAGCGAAACTACCGCACAAACGCGCGTTCTGGTTCGATGCGGCCCGCACAGCCGCGTCACATTGATTGAAACGGCAACAGGTGCCGATGGCGTCACTTCATGGCGCAATTCGGTGCTGGTGGCTGCATTGGCCGCTAACAGCCAGTTGACGCATCTGTCACTGGGGGTGGATGGCGATGCCCGGCTGCTGACCGACCGCAGTTTCGTCACGCTCGCGCGCGATGCCCGCTACCGCTCCATCAACATTCAACTGGGCGGGCAACTGGTTCGTCGAGAAATTGATGTCAACATCACCGATACGGGTGCGCACTGCGATCTGTTCGGCCTGATGATGCCGCGGGCCAAGCAGGTTCTGGATACCCACACGCGACTTACGCATGGCGCGGCACATACCACCAGCGACGAACGCTATCAGGTCATTGCCGACGAATCCGGACGCGGCATCTTCAAGGGCCGGATTCTCGTGGCGCAGGACGCACAGAAGATCGAGGCTTACCAAAGCAGCCGGAACCTTCTGCTTTCGGACTCGGCCGAAATCGATACCAAACCGGAACTCGAAATCTACGCCGACGACGTGAAATGCAGCCACGGCGCCACGATTGGCCGACTGGACGACGAGGCGCTTTATTACCTGCAAAGCCGGGGGATTTCAACGGCCAACGCCCGCAAGCTGCTGATTGCCGGTTTTGCCCAGGAGATCGTTGACCTGCTTGTGACACCGGAACTGGTCGAATGGATGGGCGGGATCATTTCACGGCGCCTCGAACGCCAGAACGCGCAGTAGGAAGGCACTCATGTCCGCCACCCCTTTCGACATTGACGCCATACGACGGCAATTTCCAGCACTGGATCAAACCGTCAACGGCAAGCCGCTGGTGTACCTCGACAATGCCGCCACCACGCAAAAACCGGAATGTGTCATTGATGTGGTGCGTACGTTTTATCGTCACGATAATGCCAATATCCATCGTGGCGTGCACACCTTGTCTGCACGCGCCACCGATCAGTATGAAGCGGCACGCGAACGTGTACGCCTAAGTCTGAATGCTTCCGCCACGGAAGAAATCGTGTTTGTTCGCGGCACCACCGAAGCCATCAATCTGGTGGCCTCAAGCTTCGGTCAAACACTCAAGGCCGGTGACGAGATCCTGATTTCCGCGCTGGAGCATCACGCCAACATCGTGCCCTGGCATTTGCTGAGAACCCGGATCGGCGTGGTGCTGAAGGTGATCCCCGTCACGATCGAAGGCGAACTCGATCTTGGCGCCCTACCCGCTCTGATTACCGATCGCACACGCCTGATTGCCGTCAATCATGTCTCGAATGCCTTGGGCACAATCAATCCGGTTGCACAGATTGCCGCCATCGCCAAACAGCATGGTGTGCCGATATTGGTTGATGGTGCTCAGGGCCTCCCGCATGGCCCGGTGGATGTTCAGGCCATTGATTGTGATTTTTACACGCTCTCCGGGCATAAGGTGTTTGCCCCCAGCGGCGTCGGCGTTCTGTACGCGCGCCGCCCCTGGCTGGATGAGTTACCCCCCTATCAGGGCGGTGGCGACATGATCGAAACGGTCAGTTTCGAAGCGGTGCGCTATGCGCCGCCGCCAGGCAAATTCGAGGCAGGTACGCCCAATATTGAAGGGGCGATCGGCTTGAATGTGGCACTGCAATGGCACGCAGCTCTTGATTGGCCAGCCCTCAAGGCACACGAAGCCGCTCTGCTCGAACGAGCGACAGAATCGCTGCAAGGCATCAATGGCGTCAGGATTATCGGCACAGCCAAACATAAGGTGCCGGTGCTCTCCTTTATCATTGAAGGCAGCCACCCGCACGATATCGGCACCTTGCTGGATGCCCAGGGCATCGCCGTACGCACCGGCCAACACTGTGCCATGCCGGTCTTGCAGTTTTTGGGCGCGCAGCAAGGCACCGTGCGCGCCTCATTTGCTTTTTACAACACGCTGGATGAAGTCGATGCGCTGGTTCGCGCCGTGCATCGCGCCCGGCAAATGCTGAGCTGAGAAATCGTATGGAACCCCTGGAACGCGTTCGACTGACTCGTGATTGTGTCGCCACCATGGTCCCTTCCGGCCAGAAGGTATTGGCCTCGAAAGATACGCCCGTCGAGATCATGCAGGCTTTGGGCGGCAGCTTTACCATCAAGGCACGCGGGCACCTGCTGAGGTTGGAAGGCAAAGATGCCGACGCGCTCGGTAAAGAGCCACCGCCAAAGCCGGAGTTACCCGAAAACGCCACAGATGCCGATATCGAAAATATGGTATGGGAGCAGCTTCGTGGCGTATTCGACCCGGAAATTCCCATCAATATCGTAGAGTTAGGACTTGTTTACAAGGTAAAGGTTGAATCTTTGCCGGTTTCCGGTCGTCGGGTAGAGGTGGACATGACCCTGACCGCGCCCGGTTGCGGCATGGGCGGCGTAATCGCATCCGATGCGCATCAACGCATCATGGAAATCCCGACCGTGGAAGAAGCCGCCGTCGAGCTGGTGTTCGATCCGCCCTGGCATCGTGAAATGATGTCCGAAGCGGCCAGACTCGCCACGGGCATGTTTTAAATCAGGTTTATGAGCTTATCTGACATGAATTCAAATGCCGAAGAAGAACAACAAGGGAGCTGGCTTTTCGTCGCAGAATCGCGCGAGTTGGCCGAAGGCGAGCGGCGCGTTGTCGCCGGGCCTGATGAAGACATTCTGGTTGTTAACGCCGATGGCATCATTCTGGCTGTGAGCAACCAATGCAGCCATCAGGCGCTGCCGCTCGACGAAGGTTCGCTCGATGGCGACCTCATCACCTGCCCGTATCACAACGCCCAGTTCTGTCTTCGCACAGGCGAGGCATTATCCGCACCCGCGTACGAACCCATTGGCTGTTACGACATCAAGATCGAAAACGACCGGATCTATGTCGCCAGTGCGCCTCGTTCGATTTGAATCACAGGTCGCGCCCATCAGGCGCTTTCGGAGATAAACAATGAACACCGTAATCGACACCGCAGTAAAGCAAGCGCAGCAACGCGCGCAGAACCTTCCAACCGATGAGCGATTGAAAATCACCCCCGCAGCGGCATCGCATATTCAGAGGACACTGGCGGATCAGCAGAATGCCCTCGGCCTGCGCGTTGGTGTTGCCAAATCTGGGTGCTCTGGATTCGGTTATGTCATGGATTTCGCTCAATCTGTAACGCCGAATGATTTCGTATTCGTTACCCAGACACCATCGGGCGATGAGGTACTCGTCGTCTGTGATGAAGCCAGCTTTACGATGCTCAAAGGCTCAACACTGGATTATGTCGTCAACGGCCTTTCTCGTTTATTGCAATTTTCCAACCCCAATGTCGTCGATAGCTGTGGTTGTGGCGAGAGCTTCACCGTCAAAGAAGAGAATCCGACTCATGTCTGATACACAATCACCAACCGCTGCCATCCAGACGCTTGCCGACGAATTCGCTTTTTTCGATGACTGGACTGATCGGTACCAGTACATCATCGACATGGGCAAGCAACTGCCCGAATTTCCCTCGGATAAACTGGATGACGCACACAAGTTTCACGGTTGCCAGTCTCAAGTGTGGTTCGATTACGCGTGGCGTGATGGCCGAATCCATCTGCAAGGCACGAGTGATGCGGCGATTGTCAAGGGGCTGATCGCCCTGCTCTTTCGCGTGTACGACCAACGCACACCCCAGGAAATTCTGGACACCTCGCCCGATTTTCTCGATCAGCTTGGTCTTAAATCCCATCTTTCCGCCAATCGGGCAACGGGTTTGATGGGCATGATCCAAAAGATTCGGGCTTTGGCAGACAACAAAACCACCCGAGGCAGTATTTAAACTGATTCCTCGGGTCTACTGAATTGCCTTGAGCTACAGGCGTGGACTATTTGCCCATGTGATCCATTTTGTCCTTGCTCATGTGGTCCATTTTGTCTTTGCCCATGTGAGAGGGTGTCAAATAATCTGTGTAACTGAGTTCAGTCAGGCACCCGGTCACCGTACAGAATGACGAACTGATTGAGTGCCGCTTTCCAGTCCCTAATGGGACGAGTCCATTTTCTGGCCACGTTCTTC
>JAJYPA010000101.1 GCA_021795795.1 Pseudomonadota bacterium
GGAGCGTCTGTAGTAGAAGACTGTTGTCAGGGAATGTGAGTATACCCAGTTTGTGGAGCCATTTTCTCTACCATTTGACATCGAAGGCTTCATCTGGAGATTTTGTTCGAAGGGCAGGTCAAGACTGAAAGCCGCCATTCAGACCTGTCGCTTAAAAGCTCGTCATCAGTTTCTGTCAATTGCAATAGCCTGAGGGGCAGACCCTACAGAAAAAACCCCAATTTCTTTGCCTCTCGAATTGAGTTCTGTTACTTCGCCGTGGGTGTCATTATTCGAAACCCAAACGTTGTTATTCCCATCAATTGCAATGGACCACGGTAAAGATCCGGCGGCAAATGTCCCGATCGTTTTACCGTTAGGGCTAAGTTCGGTTACATTACTATCGCCGTAAGCGATTCCTGCGGTACCGTTACCATCATTGGCAATCCAGATGTTGCCGTTGTTACCGATGGCAATGGCGTCAGAATAAGATCCAGCAGAAATATTCCCAATTTGTTTGCCCAACGGGTTGAGTTCTACTACTGTGCCGCGGCCATTAGCGGGATCCACATTTACCACCCAGACATTGCCTGAAGCGTCTATGGCTAAGGCCGTTGGTCTAGGGCCTGCAGTAAAACTTCCGATTACTTTTCCGTCAGGGCTAAGCTCAGTTACATTATTTAAATTCGCCACCCAGACATCGTTACTCTTATCAATTGCAATGTCGCTAGGATAAGATATAGCAGTAGAAAACAACCCAATTTTTTTCCCGCTAGAATTAAGCTCAGCCATATAACTATCACCAGTTGGTAAAGTACCAAAGGCGCCACCTTGCGGAGCAACCGCAACCCATACATTAGTGGAAGCGGCTATGGCTCTAGCTCCTGAAGAATCGATCGAATAACTCCCCATTTTATAACCGGAAGGACTAAGTTTGGTTACGGTATTGCTGTTGATGCAGGTCACCCAGACGTCACCAGATTTTCCTATCGCTATGGCATCTGGATTGCAACCAACCGCAAAATTACCCAAAGTCTTTCCTTTTAAGCTTAGCTCCGTTACCGTCTCGCTGCTCCAGTTTGCAACCCATACAGTTGCAGCATCTGCTGTATTGCCAACGCTGCCCATTAATCCAAATTGGACAACGCTAAAAATCAAGAAGAGAGTCACTTGTCCATAATGTCGGCATACATTACTTTTTTGCAGAAATGTGTTACCTAGCATCTCATTAAGGGATTTTAGTTTCACAGAAAGGACTTTGTGACGATATTGTTGTTTTTTAAGAGTAACCTTAGGCATTTAATAATTTCCTCCACCAGGGAACTGGGGGCCAGAATACGGCCAGAATTGAGGGCCCTTGGCTGCTCTAACTAATTCGGTTACGTTGCTGTCTCCTATAGCGGTGCCTACAGTGCCATTGTTGCCCCTATTGACAACCCAGACGTTACCTGAAGCGTCTATGGCTATGGCATCTGGGTAGATACCTGCTGTGTAAGTTGTTGCGGATGTGTATCCTCCTCTGCCGTTTGGTCTGAGCTCCATTACGTTGCTGTCTCCTACTGCGGTGCCTGCAGTGCCGTTGCCATTATTGACAACCCAGACATTGCCTGAAGCGTCTATGGCTATACCCATTGGTCGGCCACCTGTGGTATAGGTTACGGGCATGCCGTGCGTTATTAAACTACTATAATTAAGTGCTGCAACAACACTACTTCCCTCAATGGTTACCCAAGGAGTGTTGGTCCTGCCTATGGCTATACCCCATGTGCTGAAACCCATGTTCCCAGAGGCTACTGTATCGCCGAAAGAGTTAAGTTCGGTCAGACCACTGCTACCCGCATATGGACGATCAACAATCCAGACGTTACCCGCAGCGTCTATGGCTATGTCTTCTGGAGTGCTGCCTGCATTATAGGTGCCTATAAGTTTGCCGGAAGAACTGAGTTCGGTTACACAGCTGTAGTACTTAGCAACACCTACAAAGTTGCCATTGCCTACAACCCCGTTGCCCGCATTGGTAACCCAGACGTTACCCGCAGCGTCTATGGCTATGCCTCTTGGATTGCTGCCCGCAGTATAAGTGCCAATAAGTTTACCGGAAGGGCTGAGTTCGGTTACGTGGCTGTCTCCCGAAGCAGTGCCTATAAATTGGTCGTGGTCATTAGTAACCCAGACGTCACCTGAAGTGTCTATGGCTATGGCATATGGAGAGCTGCCTGCTGTGTAAGTTGCGGATGTGTATCCTCCTCTGCCGTTTGGACTGAGCTCCGTTACGTTGCTGTCTCCTACAGCGGTGCCTGCAGTGCCGTTGCCATTATTGACAACCCAGACATTGCCTGAAGTGTCTATGGCTATGTCTTCTGGATTGATGCCCACGGCATAAGTATGCGTAATTACACTTGATGCAGCGCTTACCGCACTTACCGCTCCAAACAAAACAAGTGAAACGAGAAGAATGGAAAGTAAAGATAATATTTTTTTTATACTTTTCATTGCTATACCTCCTTAAATATTAATTTTGTTTTAAACATTTTTTGTCCCTCGTCATTTCAAGTGGGCCTGAGATCCAACTTGCCCAGGATCAGGTAGGCCATGTTGATGAAGTTCTTGTGGGTACGATAGCTGCGGGCCTTGGCCTTGGCGGATTGGATGAGGCTGTTGAAGCCTTCCAGAATCCCGTTGGTGATCTGGCTCTCGAATCAGCGGAGCACGCCTTCCCAGTGATTCATGATGGTGTAGGCGACCTTGACCAGGGGCGGTAATCCGCTGTCCTTGGCGTTTTCCATCCAGGCCTTCAGCAGGGTAGCGCCTTGGTGGCGATTCTTGACCGTGAATATGTCCTGAAACGTGAGGTGAAACTGATAGGCCTGCGCCGTTTTGAGGTTCTGGTCCTTGAGGAGGGCCTGGAGCTTTTCTTTCTGCTTGGCTTTGAGGTTTCCTTCGTTCTTGAGCCAGAGCCAGCGGGTTTTCTTGAGGTTGGGCTGGGAGAGGAACTTCCCCCTTGCGCACGGCGTCCACTGCCTCGTTGACAAGCTTCATGTGGTGGAAGCGATCGAAGGTGATCTGAGCTTTGGGCAGGTGCTCGGCGGCCCCTTTCTGAAAGGCCGACGAGAGGTCCATGCTCACCTCTGTTATCGCGTCGGTACTACCACCGTGGGCCTGCAGATCCTCGGCGAATTGCGTAAAGGTCTGGGCATCTTTGCCCGGTGTGGCAAAGAGCAGGCGCTTTTCCAGCAGGTCCACGAAGAGGGTGATGTAATCATGCCCCCGCCGACTACTGGTTTCATCCACGCCGACGGCATGGACATGGACATCGGCCATATCCACTGCGGCGCGGGCCTTCGATATATAATGGTCGATCACTCGCCACAGAAGCGTGTCGGTCTCACCGACCATGCGCGCCACGGTCAAGACCGGCATCTCCCGCACCAGGCTCATGATCAGCGCTTCAAAGAGCAGAGTGAAATGGAAGCCTTCCCGAGCCCAGGGGACGGGCACCTGAAGTACCCCGTGCTCCGAGCACTCCACACGAGATACGCGGGCATGGAGATAGGCTTCATGCTGAAAGAAGTCCATGTGCCGCCAGGTGTGTTCACGGGTGTCGTGTACCGGGCACTCCTCGCCACAGACCGGGCAAGCGAAGCGGCTGCCAGTGGGGAAGTTGATGTGCAGGTCTAGCCGCTTCTCTTCCACCGTGAAGGTCACATGATCCACCAACCACGGCGCATCCAACCCTATCGCGAGTGAAAACAGATCTTCTTGGGCCATCCTCAACTCCTTCCAGGGGCGTGACTGCTCCACGGCATTCTATCCCTACCCACTCGATCTGACGAAAAGCCCATTTTTGTTGCCTTACGCTTAGGATTTGCAAGCGCCCATTTCCTTATGATAAGCAGGAATTATGAGTCCCATAACACCATCTTTATAGTAAGAGTAAACGATCTTGGGATATCATCAACCCCCTCTTTTGGGGGGGTATCAACAGCCCGATTGGATGCTACATTAATGAGCGGCGGTTTTCCCTGACTTTTAAGCCACTTTCAAACCGAGGCTTGTTGCCACCTATGAAGATTCTCCTGACTGATGATCACGCCTTATTCCGGGCTGGCTTGCGGTTGCTCCTGGCTAGTATAGCCCCGGATGTCGAGATATTTGAGGCGTCCAATGTTGGCGAGGCTTTGTACTTGGTTCAAGCGCATCCTGATCTTCGGCTTTGCCTACTCGATCTGCAACTCAATCAGGAGCGTGGTTTGCCTGCCTTGAGACAGATCAAGGCCGCAGCACCGGGGGTCGCGGTGGTCATCGTCTCGGGATCGGAAGACCACGCCACCGTACGGGCCTGTCTGGAGGCCGGGGCCATGAGCTACATTCCCAAGAGCGCGCCTTCCGAGGTGTTCCTGCAAGCCTTGCTGCGGGTATTGGCTGGGGAAGTCTTTCTGCCTCCGGGGATTGGCGACGGCGATCCGGTCTCGCCGCCCGCAGCCCCGGCGATGACACCGCGCCAGCGCGAGGTGCTGTACGCCTTGAGCCGCGGCTTACCCACCAAACTGATTGCCCGCGAACTTTCACTCTCCGAATACACTGTCAAGGAACACATCGGCGAAGTGTTCCGGATTCTCGGGGTGCATAGTCGAGCCGAGGCCATCATCAAGGCTAGTCGCTTCTACCTGCGGCGTCATGACTGACGTGCGGGGCAGCGCCCAACCACGGAGCAGTGGCCGCCTGCACAGGCTCATGGCATGGTTGCTGTCAGATCCCCCCATTACGGATCGGGATGCCCCATCCGCCCTCCAACAGGAAACGACGCGGGAGGTCGTCACTCTGCACGCGCGTATCCTCCTGCACATGCCAATCGTCCAACTGCTCTTCGTGATCGCCGTGGGGTGGATTGTCCTGCCGGATGTGCCGCTGGACGTCTTTCTGTCCTGGAGCATGCTTACGGTGGGCACGGAGGGCCTGCGCGCCGCCAGCGCCTGGTGGATGTTGCCCCGTGTGCAGACGTTGGTGCCGAAGCATATGCACACCCTCTTCATGGTATTGGACGCCCTATCCGGGGCTATGGTGGGGCTGGCCGCCGTGCTGTTCCTCCGTCACCTTCCCCTTCTCTCTCAGGTGCTGATCGAAATCATTCTGTTCGCCATCGCCGCTGCTGGCGTTTCGGTGGCCGTTTCCTCCAAATATATGCTGGCGGCATACTCGTTTCTGGTGCTGCTGGGTGCCGCGGTCACCTGGGCGGTGCTGCACCCCGGTCAGGCGGGACCGGTTGCGGGGCTCACACTCCTGTATTGGGGATTTCTGATCGGAGTGTCCAGCGAGAGCGAACGCCTTTTGAAGCATTCGGTCCAGATCCGTCAGGAACGGGACCGCATACTCCAGGATCTGGAGCGCAGCAACGCCATGGCGCACACCGCGACAGACCGGGCCGAGCAGACGGCCCAGGCGCGGGGCAGGGTGCTCGCCGCCGCCAGTCATGATCTGCGACAGCCCCTGCATGCGCTGTCCATTTACAGCGCCGTTCTGGCCGCGAATCCGACGCCGCAAACCCTCCGGGAGGTCGGACACAACATCGACCAGATCGTGCGCGCGCTGGGAGGGATGCTGACGGACCTGCTCGACCTGTCGAGGCTGTCCTCGGGGTGCTATACACCGCAACAGCAAATCTTCGCCCTGGACCAGACCGTAGCCGAGGTCTGTGCCGAGTATGACGCGGCCGCCGCCGAGAAAGGACTGGTGATCCGCAGCACCCTGATCCCGATACAGATTGTCGGGGATGCTCCTGCGGTGGCGCGGATTGCACGCAACCTGATCGACAACGCCATCAAATATACCGACCACGGAGAGATCCGCGTCGCGACGATGCTGGCGGATGGCGGCGCCGTCCTGTCCGTCGCGGATACCGGCAAGGGCATCGCCACTGCCGAACAGGAACAGATCTTCGAGGAGTTCTACCAGACCGATAACCCCGGACGCGACCGCAGCCAGGGTGTGGGTTTGGGTTTGTCCATTGTGCGCCGCCTCTGTGAATTGATGGAGGCGCACATCAGTGTCGAGTCGGTGCCAGGGGAGGGGGCCTGTTTTCGGGTAAATTTCCCCGGTCCGATGATTTCGCCCGGGCATCCCCCAGCCGTTCCGGGAGAGGAGACCCCGCCGAGTATCATGCAGGGTCTGCGGGTCTACGTGGTGGATGACGAACCGGATATCCGGAACAGTATGCGAACCCTGCTTCGCCTGTGGGGGATCGACGTGCACACGGCGGGATCCAACCAAGAGGCCGATGCCTTGTTCACACGCATGGGCCCGCCCGACCTGCTGATCGCCGATCTGCGTTTGGGGGAGACGGAGCACGGAGCAGCGATGGCCACCCGTTTGCGCCATACCTTTGGTCCATTTCCAGTACTGATGATCACCGGGGAGACTGCTTCGCGGGCGTTGTGCCAGGTCCGTGAGTCGGGTTTCGCCCTCCTGCAAAAGCCGATTGCCGCAGAAGTCCTGCACGCGGCCATCGCGGGCATGCTGGGGCCGGATCATGCGCGCGATTGATTCTGCGCTGCGCATTCGGCACCCCAGCCCCCCAAATGGGGGGTTGTGGTCTACAGGGCAGCGACTAAGATCAGCATAAGCGCATAATGCGTGCGTTAGGCTAAGTTGGTTCGCCCAAGCATTGTTCAAGCTGGGCCGTGATTGGTTTTCAGTTATATTTCCACACGTCCGGCAGAGGCCCAATGGCATAGGGAGGTTCCGCCGTGTCGATGTGATGGAGGCAAATAGAGAATGGAAAGAGACGACAGAGACCGTTGGTGGGTATTCAAGGTTCCCAAAATATCCATTTGGTGGTTAGTTTGGGCGGTCATGCTCGGTGGTTATATTTATTATCAATATGCCTACGTGAATAACTCGAAACATTCTGAGCATAAAAAAGATGCAACATATAATCGCGGTAAGGTCAATCCGTTAGAAAATTGGGGCGGCGTATCACAGTTCTCTCAACTGGAAAAAACGATTAGCAATAAATCACCAGATGATATATTGCGAAGATCTGAAGCATCGAAAGGCACAAAATAAGAGCATTAGTAATGTTGATTGCAAAACCATGGGCCAATGTCAACGATCATGCTTTTTGGGGGGATAGAATGTGTTTACGCTAAAAAGGCTACTTATCATTCTGTTTATTATGACGATCATTTGGCTCGTGTTATTCGTGATTTTCTGGATGATTCCAGAATGTAGTGGGGTACGTCTTTTATAATATCCATTCGTCCTTTACTATTCACGGACAGTGCAGCAGCGCGATTTACCAAGCGATCCATGTTTTGTGCATCTGATACGATCAGACGCCTCATATTTATTTTGTTTGAGGAAGAAGTTATGCCGATATCGTGTCAAGGTATCGAACTATCTGCGTTGCTCACAGTGGGCGAATGGGCGCGCGCATAACCAGCAATGTTGTAGCGTGCAATATTGGGTTGGCCAGATACCGTTGATTCAGTACTTGCTGAAATAGTCGATATTGGTGGTATTGTGGGCGCCCCGATCTTGGCCTGCTTAATCCACCAATTCTGATAAGCTGCCTGCTGAGCCAGAGCCTTCTCGTGGCTTTTGTAGATATGCATTGCTACACCCGGAACTGTGCCAAAAATAATGGTCACCGCCCATAGCAATACTGAGCAGCGCAGGATAGGTTTTCAAAACCATATGAGCAATGAGTAAGTTACTACGCCTGCAACTAGACTGAGCGTAGTAATCAGCGATCCGAACCAGCCTAACACGAGACCCAGAATAAAAAATAACGCCCAACGCATTGTGCGGACGAATCCTTGGTTGTTCTAAAATTGTTGCACGACACACCTCCATATCGTTCACTGATAGTTCATAGCGCCATTTGCGCACCACGTTGTTTGTTGACCATTTGCATTCAGCTTGTACGCGAGGTTGCCACTCTGCGATTGTCAAAACAGATACTTGCTACTTTTGTATAAGTCCTTGCATCTTGCTGTAACGCGCAACCTCGTGATATCCCACTTCGAGCAAAGCGAATACGACAGCCCAACCAATTGCGCCAAGCAAGATATAATTTAAGTCATAAGGAAGAGATGGAACATTATCCCAAATGGTGTGCAGAGCTACGGGTATGGAAAAAACCGCCAAAAACCGCCAATCGATCAGAGTTTCAACTATGGTATTATGTTTCTTTCGCCGTAACCAGAATATTCCACCGCTAATCGCTGTCCAGATTATGTGACCGAAGGGAGAGAGCATTCCCCGCATGACTATCGAGACTGTTGCACCCCCAACACCATTGTTCAGCAAACTCTGAAAGGCAAATCCAGCCGATTCAAAGGCCGCAAATCCAGCGCCTACTGCAGCACCAAAAAGAATGCCATTAAGCGTATAGCGGTAACGCGCGCGATCCAGGGGGCGCGTGACATAAACTACCGCCAGCAGTTTCGCTGTTTCCTCCACTGGACCTGCGATGATCAGTGACCTGAACCCAATGGCGCTGCCCCAAGTGTAAAAATACAGAGCCGATAATATAGCGAGAGCACTTCCTGCAATGAGGAATCTAGCCAAGAGCACGATGGAAACGTTTTTAGGGGTATTCCATTCAAAGAAGAGGGCAAGAATGGATGTTGGAATGGCAAAAGAGCCTATGATTATCAGACCTGGAATCAGGTTGATATCCGCAGACATTATAAATGTCGCGTAAAAAATAAAGAATGCGCCAATAGAAAACGAAAATAGCCTAAAAAACAGCCACGGACTGGTAATGTGGGACATGGATGCATTGAGGGTTGGCGTGGTTTCAATAAAGCCAACTGAAGCGGCCAACTCCACATCGTCGGATGTGTGTCTCTTAAACAGGTGCGCAAAAAAGTGGCGTAGTGTAAACCACTGTTCCTCAGCGAGGGTCAGCTCCTGTTCCAACACATTGGGATGGCTAAAAGGAACTTCAGGTCGATGTGGCATAGCGCTGCCACGTGTGCGGCTCAAGATAACTCGTCGAACCATATTCTTGATTGCATGATAAATTCCCGCGAGGATCACAGAGATGACCAAGTACAACAGGATGACCAACGGTGCGAGGATTAATGTTACGGTGTTCATTGTGCTCTCCATAATCTAGCGGATAGTCGGCGTATTATCCTGATCATCTGACGCTTTGGGATGATTGGCCCTGCGTGGATTGCCGATACTGAACGAAATATCTATTTGACATTCGCAAAGGCATGCCATTCCTGCCAAAATAGCGTTCTGACCGCAGCCTGAATTGCGGAAAGTCTTGAGGACGTTCAGCGCGCAGCGCTGCAACCCATCGGGCCTCTATAACTACTGTTGATGTAACAGGCTGTGACCATTTGGATTCTCCGGCGTAATCCCACCAGTATCATCGACGCTGGTTAGTTCTAGTGCTGAATGTTTCATCGTTGTCCGTCCGATGTATTCAATGAGGTATTTGAGCATCATGGGATTTATGTATTAATGCCCAATTAGCATTTTCTATCAGCGCTTCCAAGCCAAGCTGCCGGATTAGTTCCTGTTGTTCATTGATAGTGCCCTTATTCAAACGATCGTGCGCGACTTGAAATAATTGCAAATTGCGCCGATATTCTCGTATATCATCTTCATAGGCCGCAAATTCGTTGTATCCAGAAAGTAGTCCGGCTGCCGCTGTGAATAATGGCAGGAAAAAAGCAGCAATGATGATCAGTTGGTTATATTTCGTCGACAAATATTTGTAGTGCAGGCTCAGAAGCAATATCAACACGGCACCGAGTAGAAAGGCTATCTTGATGAAACGGGAAGCCCATCTCGTGTTGAAAGACATGCGATATTCGCGGCGTTCCGAAGCATTTCTCAGATATTTACGTTGTTCGTCAATCCATTGGTGCTGCACATAGGTGAGGTCTTCCGGTGAGGGGTCCGCGTGATAGGTGACGCAGGCTCCCTGTAAAGCGTAGCGTACCCAACCCAGGTTTTGACTGTATCTGCGTAAGTACCGTTGTGATACCAAGTCGGGCAAGCCGGCTCTAAACCAGGCGCGTTGCACTCTCAGGCCCTCGGCCAGGGCACGGAAGTCCACGGCCTCTGAATTTTTTTGCTCTCGTCGCATTTTCCACACCCGGAAGAGAATCGCTGCCAGAAACATTTCGTAGACCACCAGGCTCATAAACCCCCATCCCCATCCTATCGGGACCGGCGGCCACCCAGGACCTGCAAAATAGGTTTCTGCGGTCAGGGCAATCCCAGCCAGGCAGAAGATCCATAGGAAGGAGCGACGCACGTCCTGAACATGTCGCTCCGCGAGTCTACCGGCGCAGGAAAAACGACAGCTGAGATGCCAGTATTCCCGTGTAAAAAAATCCTCGCTGGAATCCTCCGAGTAGATTTTCGTGGCGCAGTCATCTTGGGCCATCTCGCCGCTATACTCCCTTTCTTGTGTCAGGCGTTTATTGTAGGAATCAACACGGGCAAGTGGGTCTCCGAACTGCTGATACGAGGGTGGGATTCTTCGCTCTATCGTTATCCCATGCGGTAGTGGCGCCTCGTGCCTTCGACGAACATGCACGTGATAGACGATGCCGGTCTCCGGGTCGTCCAATGGGTTGCAGACAATGAGATTGTTCATACGTTGCAAGTCTGCGGGCGGCAGATCAAGATCCTGCGGTCTACCGAATTCGCGATAATTCACTACTTGCGCGGTTCCCCCAATGCCCCGAGCCGGTTTGCCATCCCAGAGGGCGAACAGGATGTGCGCACGCTGGGCGATATAAATTCCGGCCATGGCATATTGCAAATCACGGTCTGTCCGGGGTGCTTGCGCATCCGATGATCTGGAAAGGCGCTCCGGGTCGACCGATGCGGCCAAGGGAACGGTGAAAACGGCTTTCGCCTGATGACAAAGTTCGCGGAAAGCCTCCACAGATTCCGGAAAGTCCTTTTTGTATTCTTCTGTGGCAAACGGAAGCGGGACATACAAGGGGATGCCTTTGTCCAGAATAACCCGTGCAAACAGGCGATCTGCGCCTTCAGCCAAGGAGGATAGGGCCACAAAGGGGGTAAAGGGGTAGGCTTTCTCAAGGGACGTGATCTGTTCAAACAGCCGATCCTTGACTAGCGCAACATCCTCCAGATCACGATGGCCGGTCACACCCAAGACAATAGGCAGGCGACCATCCTGTAAACAATGTTGGTCATCCGCTTGGAGCGAACCACCCATGGCGTTATGCCCCTTTTTTTTGGAACGCGTGGTACTCCTTATGCGAACGGGCGTACCCCTCCACCCGCTAAAACCTCCGAACCCATGCGAATCGGGGAGCAATCTGTTGCAATCCCTTGTATCCGTTGAATGCTCCATGAACGTTCAGATCATAGCTCGACATTATGGGATTGGACACAGTGCATGCAACCCCCCCAAAAGAGGGGGTTGCGCTCCGGCAAAGCCGTTCCATACTGGCAGTGAGTCGTCCTCACGGAACTTAGGGAGGGCCGGCGAGAAAACGGCCTCTTCTCACGCAGTTGCAGATGCATCTCCGGACACCTGGGAGGGCACATGAAGAAGCCCGTAATTTTGGCCGCCACCCTACTGGCACTTGTTACCGTCTGTCCTGCTTTTGCCTTCAAGGCACTGGACATAGCGGCCAGCGATGGAAATCCGTACGATCTGTCTACTCTGGAAGCGTCTGCGATCCATGGGAATATACAGGCGCAGTTCTGGTTGGGAGCCTATTATGCCTCAGAGGGCGATCGCGTCAGGGCCATCCATTGGTACCGAAAGGCCGCGCTGCAGGGAGATGCGCGCGCGGAAAACATCATGGGCCTTGCCTATTACAAAGGTCGCGGTGTGCCACGGAACTACCTCAAGGCCGTCAGATGGTATAGAAAGGCTGCCGAGCAAGGAAATGCTCTTGCGGAAAATAATCTGGGCAAAGCCTATTACTTTGGGCAAGGTGTGCCACAGGATTATGCCAAGGCCGTCCACTGGTTTCATCTGGCCGCGCAAAGGGGGCTGATAAACGCACAAGCCAACCTGGGTGACGCCTATGCCCATGGACTCGGTGTGCCGAGAAACATTTCAGAAGCCATTTATTGGTGGAAAAAGGCCGCTGTACAAGGAGGGCGTGTAGGTAAGTTGGCACAACAAAACATCAATTCCTACAAACACCCGGGCCTGACTGAAAACAGCCAAGCTTATCAAAGGGATTGATCACCGGTCTTCAACCCCTTCTTTGGGGTATGCTTCACCGAGACGACCCTACGCTCAAACCGTGGGTTTCTTAATGGTTTCCGCTTTTTTAGTGAATGGGGATTGAGACGTTGCCAGGAGGAGCCGAGGTCCAGGCAGACAGGTCGATTGAAGTTTCCATGCAAAGAGGGTAACGGCCATGAACGAAAAGATGTTCCGTGTGTTTGTCTCTTCGCCCGGAGACGTGGCGGCCGAAAGGCAGCGTGTCAAATTGGTGGTCGAGCGGTTGAATGGAGAATTCGAGGGCCGTGCCAGGTTTGCCCCGATCTTCTGGGAGGATCAGTCCTACTCTGCCCATGCGACCTTTCAAGCGCAGATAACCGAGGCTGCAAGGTGTGATCTCGTATTAGCCATCTTTCGGGCTCGATTGGGTACGCCCTTGCCCGATGATTGGCCAAAAGTTCCAGGTACGAATCAACCCTATCCCAGCGGTAGCGCCTACGAGGTGCTGACGGCCATAGAGGCCCGCCAATCGGGTAAGCCTCTGCCCGATGTTTATGTCTTTCGCTACAAGGACGCACCCAATCCATCTCTGGATGCCGCTGACCGGATCGCCATCGAGGCAGAGTGGGAGCGGCTCAAGAGTTTTTTTGACACCTGGTTCAAAAACCCCTCCGGCGAGTTCATCGCCGCATTCCAGTGGTACCAGTCGACGGACGATCTTGCCCAACAGATCGAGAAATGCTTGCGCAAGTGGCTGGTAGATCGAGATATCCTTAGCGAAGGGCCTATCTGGGACCGTGCGCTGAACGGATGCCCATTCCCGGGGTTGGCTGCATTTGATGCCGATCGTCGCTCGGTCTTTTTTGGCCGGAGTACGACGATCGAAAGCGTGGTTTTCCGCCTGCGGCAGGCCAAATTACCTTTTTTGCTGCTCATCGGCGCCAGCGGCTCGGGGAAATCCTCACTACTGCGAGCCGGCGTGGTTCCAAAGCTGACCACACCGGGCGTCATCCCTGATGTGGATCTCTGGCGGTTTGCCGTGATGACCGTCGATGGGGATCCCTTTGAGCAGCTCGCCCAATGCCTGCTCACGGATGCGGCCCTGGACTCGGAATTGCGGCAAGGTGCTTTTGGAACAGCCCAACTGTTGGCCGAGCAATTGCGGACCAACCACGACACCGCGACGTTGCCTCTGAAAGATGCCCTCGACCGCGCTGCGCAGGCCAAACGTGAGAAAGACAAATCAGACACCGAACCGAATGCGCGCCTATTGCTGGGGATAGACCAGGTAGAACGCTGGTTTATCGGAAATCTCTCAGCGGAGACGATTCATGCCTTTGCCGCACTGCTTGGTGCTTGGGTCGAACAATCGTTGGTCACCCTCATTCTCACGCTGCGCAGTGACGCCTACCCGGGCTTTCAGAACATCCCCGCGTTGCTCCACCTGCGGGAATCCGGAGCCACCTTCGACTTGGTCCCTCCCACGGCGGTGGACCTGGAGGAGATGATCACGCGGCCCGTGGCTGACTGCAGCCCCCCCCTGGTGTTCGGGGAGTGCGATGGTGGCCAATCCCTCGCCAGCCGTCTGGTAGCCGACGCCCAGGGGGGAGGCGATGTCCTGCCCTTGCTGCAGATGACATTGGTGCGGCTCTATGAGGCAGAGGAAACGCGGAAGGACGGAATACTGTCCTGCGACGACTATCACGGCATGGAAGAAGCCGTGACGGAGGCGGCGAACAAGGCGCTCTTTAGCGTGGACGAAGAGGCAAGAGGGCAGTTGCCCGCGTTAGTAAAAGCGTTGGTGCAGGATGTGATCAGCGACCCGAGCACTGGTGCGGCCATGCCCGTCGTCGTGGCCGTCGATCGCGCCGCCTTCGAGCTACAGCATCCCGAACGCCGTGCGCTGGTGGATGCCTTCGTCGCCAACCGACTGCTTTCGTCGGAGGGGGACGCAAGTTCGCAGCGGGTGCGCCCCACCCATGAGTCCTTGCTGCGCATCTGGCCCCAGGCCAAAACTATTGTGGAGGAGAACGCCGCCCTGATCCGGGTGGAAAATACCCTGAGGCCCATGGTGCGGGCGTGGAGCGATGCTACGGAGGCGGAAAAGACAGGCTATCTGGATCTCCCCCCCGCCTTGCTGAGTGGTGCGCAGCAACTCGTAGCCCGATGGGGGGCGGATCTTGACACCGAGATGCGCGACTTCATCGCGCAGGCAGCCGCTCGGGACGCGGAGAAACGCGACCGGGAACGCCAGATGCAGGAACAACGCATCCGGGATGCCGAGTCTGTGGCAGCGGCAAATCGGAAAAAATACATATATACCGGGGTTCTTTCCATGGGTTTGTTTGCTGCCTTAATCGCTGCAGGAGCCTATTACGAAAATGCAAAAGAAACCAGAAACGCCCTAGGCCTAAATATCGGTTTTGAATATGCCGGAGTGACGCAGACGAATTATAAGGCGGCTGTAGAATATTTAACTAGGGCCGCAAAAAATGGAGATGACGCGGCACAGTATGCTCTCGGATACTTATATTACAAAGGCAAAGGCGTCCAACAGAATCGCGACAAGGCCCTTTACTGGTTTAAAAAAGCTGCTGATCAAGGATGGAGTCCGGCAGAAAGTATTCTGGGGGTTATTTATGCGAATGGCTACGGCCTCGTGCCGCAGGATTACGACAGGGCTGTTTACTGGTTCCAAGAGAGCGCCAGGCAGGGGGAAGCATCAGCAGAAACCAACTTGGCCGTTTCTTATTACAAAGGCAAAGGCGTCCAACAGAACCGCGACAAGGCCATTTACTGGTTTAAAAAAGCTGCTGATCAAAATTATGCTCCTGCGGAAAACGATCTCGGTACAGCCTATGATGAAGGCCAAGGCGTACCAAAGGATTATGCCAAGGCTGTCTACTGGTTCAAAAAAGCTGCGAATCAGAAATTTGCCCCTGCGGAGCAGAATCTTGGTACAGCCTACGATAAAGGTCACGGTCTAAAAAAAGATACGCAAATGGCACTCTTCTGGTGGATTAAAGCAGCGCCTTACCCAAGGCTGGATAGTCGGAGCCATTACTCAAAGGATTAGCAAGACGTTGAAAGTTTTTGCCATGTCAACGAATCTGCTAGGTAAGATTGAAAAATGCAAAGACGCTGGCAGCGTATAGGATTCCAACTCAATAAAGGAAATCTTTGGGATTCCGAACGCCAACCGAAGTAATGGTGCAACAAATAAGGCAGTTAAACAGCGGTGTTACTTCAGATTTGAAACCGCCATATGTTACGGAAAAGATGGTGCCGAACGCAACAGATGGAGGTCTGCTTATGCCGGCGCATTTTATGCAAAAAAACTGGGCGTTTTTTTAATTAATAATATTTATTGTGGTCAGATGGAGGCACTAAAATGGATCATCAGGGCAATGACGACCTAAAAGTGATTTCTCGTCGTAAGATGTTAGAGAAATTTGGTATTATTGTTGGCACAACGGCATTTGCTGCAACAATCGGTGCGGGACCAGCCTATGGTTTTCATGGTGGCGGATCTGGATGTGGCAGCGAATGTAACTCCCCACCAAAGCACTCCAAGGCGTTTGCCCAGTATCAAGATCACCCAAAAGGCGGCCTGTCCTGTGTGGGTTGTATATTTTTTTCTCCAGCCAAAGCGGCTGGCCAAATGGGTAGTTGCAGTATTGTTTCCGGGGAAATCAGCCCCTTTGGCTGGTGCAGGTTGTTTGTGCAGCAGCAAGCCCCGCAATTTCCCGGGGATGGGGCTGACTGAAAACGTTTGGCTGGTTGATTGATGGATACCAGAAATGATCATGGACCGGCAGGATTTCCCCAGAGATGTAGGCATGTTTCAAGCTAACTTATCAGACAGTTCGTATTGAGAGAGGATTAAATCATGGGCATATCAGGCAATGACTTCCGGGCTTGGTATTATTCTGGGGCGAATGGTGAATCAAAAATCGGTGTGGTCGGAAAAGTGATTGCGATCGACGGCAGCTCGCATGCACTCATTCGCGCCGTACCGCAAGGGATCAATCCACGGCTGCTGATGCTGAAAATAAAAATCGAACCTTATGCGGGAGTATTTCATCCCCATATCGCATGCGAAGAGGCTCTACGTTATGATGAAATTTCGGAAAATGGCGCATTTACTGACGTACACATTGAAGGCGAAGGCGGCAGCTTCACGATAAAGGTTGGGGTATAAGATAACGCAGTATAGAAGTGCACACCGGTGTGGCTAGGCGCAGTGAAGTAGATGACATACTACAGAATAACTGTGCCATCAAGATGGATAGCATTGCGATCATGATGAGGTGAATTATGCGAATGGTATCGGCGTTTAAAAACGTGGTCATGAATAACTATGCCAATTTCGATGGGCGGCTGGGACGGGCGGAATTCTGGTGGTTCTACCTGATGGACACCTTGATCGCCGTTGCCATAGCTGTTGTGACCGCGATGATCTTTCAGTCGGCAAAGGCCGTATATATTGCGGTTGGCGCTTATTCCGTAATACTACTGCTCCCCATGCTCTCTGCGGAAGTTCGTCGGTTGCACGATATCGGACTGTCAGGATGGTGGCTTCTGGTCGCTCTAATCCCATATTTGGGTGGATTGATGATCCTGATTTTTCTCGTGATGCCTTCCAAACCGGCCGGGGAGCGATTTGGACCTTATACGGACAACGCAGATGCCTGAACCAAAAATAAAACCGCCTGTGGACGGCGACTGGAAGTCCGACCGTCTTGGTATGGCCCTGGCGAGTATCATGGGTGGTCCAATTCTGGCGGCATTGGCTTCCACCAGTACAGGGAAAGATGGCCAGGCGCTGATACTGGTCATATTGAGCATTTTCGCCCCTATGTTTTGGGGATCTCTGGTCATCTACTGGGCTACTGGCTGGAATGTTTCACGCTGGTGGGATGGCGGCAAACTCACCGGTTGGGTTCTTGCTGTAGCAGGCTTTGGGGTATCTGCTACGATCATCCGCCAGCTCAACCTCATTTCGTCGCATTGGTTCACAGACTATATATGGAATGTAGAAGGGCAACCATTGCACATGGCATTCATGGTTTATTTACCGAGCCTGCTTTTCATGGAACTGCTTATGGTGCTAGGCACGACCATCATTGCCGCGCCCGTGGCGATAATTCGAAGGTTACGTAATAAAGGAAGCACATCTCCGTCTTAGTGAGACGGATAGGTCTATGGATATCTAAATCATGGAAGACTAGGGGGTATCGTGAAAGCGATTCATATTCTCGCCGCAACGCTTTTTGGACTCGCCGGATTCAACGTGAATGCAAATGCCACTATTTATGGCACAGGGGCAATACCCAGTATCATCACGTCAGGATTCCTGCAGTATACGTCGACTTCAGGCTCTGCGTTCGAAACATTGTCCGTAGGGAACTGTGCCCCCGGTCGAATTGCTAGAATTACCCAGCGACAAACGGACGGGAACGGACAGCCGATTCCCGGATCAGGTTCCATGATCATCATTCGTGGTGCCTATGGACCGAGCCTCTACCTGATGTCCTATCAGGAGTCACCTGAAGTAATGAGCTCGCGGGTGAACGATCCAGTGGCAATTTGTCTCCTCTCGGTACCATCTCATTGTCCGCGTGGCGATACGCGAGGACGTGAGTTCCGCGTTATCAATCTGCGAACGCACGAGGCGTGGTCCATGGTGAATTCTGAACATAGTTGTGGAGGTGCATGATGGGGTTTATGCACCTTGCATCGCCATTCATGATTTATGCACCGATGATAAGTGGCAATCGGAGATCAGAACGATGAAAAATCAGACTTTGCATACCAGAATAATCAAGCTGGGTATAGTCGTGGTCGCCCTTACCCTCCTGTCCGCTGTAGGAGGAAAAGATGCTTGGGCGGAGTCGACAACAGCTCCGACTCTTTCTGGATCTGTTTCCGGACTTCTAAAATCTATTCCCCCGGGTTTGTTGAAACAGTGGGAGCAGAGCGAGGAGCCGGCATGGACAAAAAAACTCGATAAAACGCTCAAAAATGTACCGCCACCAGTTCGTGCGTTAGCGCAGCAGTCCACGAATGTTATTCAGTGGTTTAGATTTCCTGGAAAAAATCCATGTCGTATCGCTGTAGATGCGAAGGGTGATATCTGGGTTACAGACTTTGTCAAAAATGGTTTGGTGTATAAGTTTACTAACACAGGCGTGCTAATTTCAACATATCAGGCTGGTCCCTGGCCACACGGAATCACCATTGATTCCAAAGGACAAATATGGATTACCAATGATACAAAAAATGGAACACTTACAGAACTGAACCCAGATGGTTCGACTGTTGGCAGAAACGATGCTGGCCCATATCCGTATGGTGTCGCAGTTATTGATAATTATGTATACGTGACAAACCATCAACGAAACGGTGCGATCACCCTGTTAAAGTTCCATGGAGGCGAACCTGTAGTGTCTGTACTTCAACATGAGGATAATCCAGGAGATATTACTGCTACGGCTGGAAATTTCGGATTTAACGACAACACCGATATTATTGCAGTAGTGCTATCCGGCAACAAGGTAGTTTATCTTCTGCCTCCTCATGGAGGATTGTACGCTAACGTATCCAAGTCTATACTTGGTAAAGGACGTATTATGGACATTACTTCTGATAGTTCTGGAAATATTGTTGTTTCACAAGGCAGGATCGCCGTTAAAGTGATAAAGTCTGTTTTTGGTCTAGTGAGCGAGGGGTCCGATTTCAAGTTGAGTGGTGCGAGAAGTTCATCGGGTCTATCTGTGAGGGCTATTGCATTGGGGCACGGGCAGGAGTACGGCGATATCTATGCTGTGGCTTACGGGCGCGACGAGGTATATTGTTTTCATAAAATTTATTATGCAGGAGTGCCATCGCGCGCACCTGCCTCAGGAGGCATGGGACTTGGAGGCCTTTTTGGGGAGTAAAAAAATCAAAACACTGCGCGTGCTTCTGAACTTATATGATGGAGATATATTCTGGCTTTTCACAAAAAAACACGTTGACCGGACGTTAAAAAAATTTCAGCCGTACAGCGTGTTGTTCGATGAGTTTGGATTGAACGTGGGAGCTGATGATTTGGTTTGCGAATTGCCATTTCGAGATCTGACCACGTCGTATACGAGGTACGAACGACCGCTTCCGCTGCGATCCTGTCATTGGAAGTAACGCGCACACAGGGGATAGAAAACCTGCGCAGACCAGAGTGATATTTTTTGTCCGTAACAGTGGCTGGTATACATCTTTTTTTCGAAGAAACTTCAATGATGAGGAGTTACAGTATACAACCCCATCACCGTCCAGGCTTGCCATCAATGCACTAACCGTTTGATTAGCATGGCTGCCCAGCATATAACTATGTTTCAGTCATACAGTTGGTCCATAACAAACTATGTGCACAATAAATGCGCATACCGGCTCGTAATGGTGAGATTCCCATG
>JAJYPA010000592.1 GCA_021795795.1 Pseudomonadota bacterium
TGGCGGCGGGCATCCCCTCATCGAAAAGTGAGTTGCGCCGGACTTTTTTCAAGGCATTGCCGGGCGAGTCGTTTTTCAATCTGAGTTTCGCGCAGATTCTGGGTGCGCTGGATGTGGTGCGTACCAAGGGCGTATCGCCGGAGCAGGGGGCGGAGCTGGAGCGCATGGGCATGGTGGTGATGAAGAAATATGTGCAGCAGCCGGAACCGGTTGCGCCCCCGCAGGGGGCTGCACCCCGGCAGGGGGCTGCGGAATCGCCGGTGCGGGCGGTGGAGTAAATCATGAAACGGCGGTGGATACCTGCAACGGGGTTGGATGTACGCACCCGATTCTGGACCATCATCGCGGCTTGGAAGTATCGCCATGCCGACCCGGACATCTGTTGTTGCGGATGTGAACGGGGGAAAGGGGGTGATATTTGTCATCACGGTGGCTGCCGGAGTGCCAGGGAATATGCCATGGCCGCATTTGTGAAAAACAGGACGAGAGGATGACACCTATGAGCCACACGAATAAAGACCGGGAAACGGTCATGAAAGCCGCGCAATCCGCGCATTTTCTGCATCAGGATTTGCAGAACCTGGTATCGGCGGATCACCCATTGTTGGGTGACTATGCCCTGGACCTGCTGGATGCATTGGTGGTGATCGAGAAGAAACTCCAGCGATTGCAGGGGGTGATGGATGTCCTGCAGGAAACACCTGGAGACAGTCATGCACATTGAGATTGTGGGCGCAGATTTGCCGTTGACGGAGATCACGCGGGTGGTGCGCCACATGGCGGATGAATTGGGTTGGGAGGCGCATTGGGACGGTGAAAAGTTCTGTGTGAGCAAAGGAGGATGCGATGCGGATGATCTGGATGTTGTTCATGTTGATGGTGGCCGTAAAGGCGACGGTCGCCGTCACCGAGCGCCCGCGTCCTCTGTTTGACGCTCTGCATGAGTCTGGCGAGTCGCGGGAAGTGGCGGAGCGGACCCGCATGGAAGTGGCCTTTTTCGTCGAGGCCGTGGAGCGGATACGGCGGGCGGCCATCGTTTGGATGGATTGGATGGTGGGAGGTCGTCATGGAACTGCCAGAGGGTTTATCCAAAATGTCTCCCGCTTTGGCCGTAGCATTCAAGAAAGGTGTGGACGCTCACCGAAATGGACAGTCCATTACGGATTGTCCTTAAAGGGGGAAATATGAAAGAGCAATCTTTCTGCATGGTTACGGATTTTCTGGAACTGGATGAGCAGACTGTTCAGAGAATGCTACCGGATTTGATCGAATGGCATCGTCTCACAAGGAAATCGTTTTCGACATTGAAAGGGCTTGGCTATATCGCTGAGCCAGCGAAGGTAAATGTTGGTGATTTTATTTGGATAGACGATGGCAAACCCGGCAATCGTGAAGGCGTCAGTCTGAAAATCCAAGGTAAATGAGAAATAAGACACAGCGCGTTCTTTCGTGATGACGGTTGCCTAAACATTGGAGAGAATCATGTTTGTTTCTGACTTGTTGAATTTTTTTGAAGATGCCATGACTCAAGGTTATGGATATGGTTGTAATGAGGACGAGTTGGCTGACGCTTTTCCGGAAGACGTGTTTACAGACGAAAAGGCTTGGCAAGATGGTTGGAATCGGGATGAACAGGGGCAACTATGAAAATCAGGGACAAGGAACTCAAGGAAACGGTCGATGTGTGTGACCGAGACTGCCTCAAAAAGTCCTGTTACTGGCCGCGCCCCAATCCTGGTTCTTTCGTGCAGGGACGCGGGTACCGGAGCACGGGTGATAAAGGATGGGTCTGCGGGACGTGCCATGCGCACGGATGTCCTGTAGGTGATAGGGAAACAGGCCGGTAGTTACCGGAATAATCGGAATAGTTTGCAAACGAGGATATTTTATTTATGGGAAAGGCGCAAACTCACAATTTGAAGGGAAAATGCCTACGTCAAGCAATGAGCCAGCGTGACAGTGACCACAAAAAGGACATCGAAATATTGGCAGCAGTTATTGAGATGCATATCAATGAAAAGTTAGCAGAATTGATAGAGCAATTAAGGCGCGCAGGTGAACCCATGCCGGATAATGTTGTCATTTCATTTGCAAATGACGAAATGCAAGAAGTTTATAGTTTATCCATTAAGCTCAGTGAATACATTAAACTTATCTAATCTGGTGCAAGAAGTGATATGATCTCTAAAAGGAGAACAAACATGGCACGCAATATCGTTATTAGTATCCGGGATGGTTCGGTTTCTTGTGTGTACGGATTGGACGCGGATGATCGCGTTATTGTACTCGATCATGACACGTCTGGCGGCTGTGACGCGGTAATTGATGGTGAAGAAGTAAACATCGTTGAGGCCGACATTGTCGAAAAAGACGGGATTATTGATCTGGCGATTGCCGCTTGCGATAAGTTGTATAGCTGACTGAGAAGGAAATATTACGTTGATGGTTACAAATTTCAGCACAAGGAGATTTCACCATGAATGGATCGGATATGCAAAAGGAAATCGACAAACTGGATGTGGTCATTCAGGAATTGCGCCAAGATCTGGACGGTGCGATGCGCCTGCGTCAAGTCTGGAAAGACCGGCTGGCGGAATGCGCGCCCTCGTACTTCGAGGTGGATGCCGCGCATTGGGATGACCTCTCTCTTGCGGGGTGCATCCCCTGCGGGGTGGCCTGACATGATGCATCTCATCGAGGCACCCTGGACGGCGGAACAGATCGAAACGCTGAACCGTTTACAGCGCGGGGAGTTGTACGGTCATCCCTACACGTGCCCGCATCGCGGTGAGGTGCCGCATCATGACAATGGACATGACACCGGCTGTCTGTTGGCTACCAAAGACGGGTGGCTATGCCCGGATTGCGGATACACCCAGGATTGGGCGCACGCATCCAGTCTGGATGCACTGTCCAGGGAGGAAATGATGCGGTTCTTTTCGTGCAAAGAAGGAGCACACCAATGATCCGTGTATTACCCAGAGCAACCCCCTGCAGGGGCGCAGCCCCTTTGCAGGGTGCAACCCTGATTTTGCGCGCCAGGGGTTACGCCAAAACATGCGCAACGAAACAGGAAGCGCGGCAACTGGAGCGGCTGGCGGATCGCCTGGAAGCTATTTTTGAGGCACAAAGGCGATTGCAGCGGCGTCTTTTCGGCTATGAATCTGCATCGCGGGAGAACTGATATGTCCAGTCAATTGGCAACTTGCATTGAATGCGGTTGTAACGATTTCCAGGCTTGCGAGCATGGTTGCTGGTGGATGCGTGTCGATTATATAGCTGGCCTTGGTGTATGCAGTGAGTGCGCTCACCGAGTCAAGGATTGGGACTGCGGAGACCGGACGCTCTCCGGTGCAACGCGGATGCTTTTGGAAATGCCCCATGGTGCGGATTGCCGTCATGAGTGACAAAACGGGTATCGCATGGACGGACGCAACCTGGAATCCTGTTACCGGGTGCTCCAAGGTATCGCAGGGCTGCAAACACTGCTACGCGGAGCGCGAATGGGGCAGGCTTTCGGCCAACCCCAAGGCGACGGCGTATGGTCGCGCATTCACGGATGTAGCCTGCCATGAGGATAGCCTGGACCAGCCTTTGCGGTGGAAAAAGCCGCGCATGATCTTTGTGAATTCCATGTCCGATTTGTTCCATGAGGACGTGCCGGACGACTTCATCGACCAGGTGTTTGCGGTCATGGCGCTGGCCGAAAAACACACGTTCCAGGTGCTCACCAAGCGGCCGGAGCTGATGCTGCGGTGGTTTGACCCTGGCTTCGACAACCGCGAGCACGCTGTGGGTCAGGCTATGCGGGAAATTGCCGCAGTCCGTGGTGACGACGACGCGGGGTTGCCGGAGTGGCCACTGCCGAATGTCTGGTTGGGCGTGTCGGTGGAGGATCAGGCGACGGCTGATGATCGCATCCCATTGTTGCTGCGGGCCCCTGCCGCCGTGCGCTGGGTGAGTGCGGAACCGTTGATTAGGCCGATAGACCTTGGCGAATGTCCGGTCGGCATGTCCGGGCCTTTGCGCCCTGATGGCGTCACCGGGCCAGGTACGCCGAAATTGTCATGGGTCGTTTGCGGCGGCGAGTCAGGCGGTCCGAAAGCCCGCCCAATGCATATCGAATGGGTAAATAAACTGCGCATGGATTGTGAAAAAGCCGGTGTCCCCTTCTTCATGAAGCAGTTGGGTGCCGCATTCGTGGACGAGAAAAACGGCATCGCCGGTGCGGGCCTCCAGGTGGACCCTGATGCGGCGTGCCTGGTGTCCAGGAGATTGCGCGACAGCGCTGGCGCAGACATGAACGAGTGGCCGGAGCATTTGCGGGTGCGGGATTGGCCGGTCACTAACTCCTGATTAGGGTTCACCAAAACGTGAAGATGGAGGAATCATGAACCGGATTGTCGCTTTGGATGTGGATGGTGTTCTGACCGATTTCGATGCGCACTGGCGGCAATGCGCGGAGCAGGTGTTGGGCCGCGTTGTTCCGCAAGTCCATGAGGATCACCAGCTACGGACGCGGTACGGTCTGAACCAGCAGG
>JAJYPA010000102.1 GCA_021795795.1 Pseudomonadota bacterium
CCTGCATGCCCAATACCCGTGAATAGAAGGCGATCGTAGCAGATATATTCGTCACGGTCAGGACGATATGATCCAGGCGATCTATGCGCATAGCGTGATCTAAGAGATAAGATGCAGCCATTTTCGGGATGATACTTTTTTGTCCGTTAACAACACCTGTTCAGTGACAATAAAGTATCATTCTAGAGCAAACCTAACCCATTGATTATTGCCCAGAGATGGGCTTTTAGTTTTTGTAAAGTATCATCCTGGCCAACGGCATACCATCATTACGTCTGGAAAAGCCGAGACAATAACGTTTCATCCTGAATCAATTGGAATCCGTCGTGGACACCTACCTTATCCGGTACCACCCTCGCGTGTCAGATCGAAATAATCGACAAGATCATCATCATAGTTCTTGATGAACTCACGCAGTCGCGCAGGGCTCGCCCCTTGAAAGCACCAGCGGCGCGTCAAGAGCGCCGCGAACCAGTCGATCACACGCATGGTGTTTTGCGCCCAGTCATGGGCATAGCAGACCGTCCTAAGCATCTCCCCAATCGTATCTCTCGAAATGTCGGCATATTCGTCGAGCATTTCTTCCGCTTTGGCCACGAGAAGACCGAGCCTAAGCGCCGTATCGATCATCAAAAGCGGGAATCCTTCCTCCTGATCGCGCTCGCCCTTGGAAAGCTGAGCACTGAAAACTACGAGTATGTCGTTGCCCAGGGACACACAGAACTCCCCCAGCAGCCTCCCTTTACCGATGAGGCTGACAAGCACGATCGAGCCGAACAGCTTTCTGATGATACTGGTGCAACGGTTGTGATCGAGTGGTCGCGCGGGATCGAACACGCGCTTCGTATCCCTCGCCAGGTCGAGCAAGCCTCGCTCGATGAGTTCCGCGTCGAGATCCTCCAAAAGGTCCTCAGCTTCTACATCGAGCAGTACATATCCCAGTTCACCCAATGCATTGCTGAGATATTCCTCCATGCTCACGAAGTGAAAGATTTTGGCGGCCTCAAGATAATGTGCGGCCGCCTCCTGGAAGTGCCCGAGGTGGCTCTCGCAATTACCGATCTGGTGGAGCGTCTGACCGCGATTTACAGCGACGGAGGCACCACGCTCATGTTGAAGCGAATGCCGATAGGCTGTCGCTGCCTCCTCATAGCGACCCAGCGACAGCAGAGAAGATCCGACGAGGCCAAGCGCGTTCGAGATGTGGTTATGCAAATCCTGCTGGTCGAAGGATTTGGCGCCACCTGTGCCCGGATCTGAGGATTGCCAGTCAATCGATGCACACAACCGAGTGCGATATCCCTCGAAGGCCTTTCGGGCATAGCTTTCCGCTGCTGCATGGTCGCCGGCCTCACGGGCAGCGATCCCGCGACACATCGCGATATCAGCCAGCATCTTGCCGTCCTCCGTAAAGGGTTCAAGCCGATCGGCTAGCGCCAAACCAGCTTTGATGAGGTCCGCGTTGTCCGCACGTTGCGCCAAGGCGACGAGCTGCAGTATCAGGCCGCTCGTACGCTCCAAATGCCCCGCTGAGAGCGCGAGTTCTGCGGCATCATGCATTACCCGTGCGCCTTGCTCTGACAGCCTCAGCACGAAGAAGTAGCGCATCAGCGACCTGACAATCGACACGGCTGTCAACAGCATCTGGGTATTAGTTTGATTGGCGCGCGCGAGGTCGAGAACATGCAGCAGATTGGGGAGTTCGTCGCCGTAACGCTGAAGCACATAGGGTGTGTCATTGGGATCGTCGTATCTGAGCTCCAAGACCGCCACCATCATGCCGTGGGCATGGACCAGCCGGTCGAGCACTGCTCCATAGCGGGCACCATCCTCCCGGTGCACGCATTCGATAGCGAACGCTTTTATAGGGCTAAGCACATGCGTGCGGCTGAGATCCTCGTTGATGGGCACGAGATCAACGAGATGCCAGCGCCGCAATTCGGCCAAGGCTTCGATCGGACCGGAGAGCTCAAGCCAATCGCCTTCGAGATAATTGGTAAGCAGGCCGGCGGGTGATTCAGCGAGTGCCCATAGGATCTGGCGGCCCTCGATTGATATCGCTTCATAGGCTGTCTGCAGGCAGAGTTGGAGGGACGTGGTTCGGCTCTGTCGCTTTCGACCAGGAAGGCTAACCGCCTTCACGCCCTTCGCATTAATAGCGCGCAGGGCTGCCGATGGCCCGCCATAATGATCCATCAATGCCGTCGCCAGCCGAAGAGTCAAGGCGTGGCCTTCACAGAACTCAAGTAATGGGCCAAGATTCCCCTGTGCGATCGCCCCATCGCCCACGCTGAAGTTTTCGAGCAACTTCCGGCTCGATGATTCATCAAGCCTTCCAACCTTGAGGTGCGCATCATCAAAAAGCTTGTGCAGCACGACTTGGCTTGTCGCGACAAATTGCGCTGTTGCGGTCGCCGAATAGAGTGCGGCAATCGCATCCTCGAATCCATCGATATCGTCGAGCGCCCCACGTTCGATCCCATCGAACACCACACATGCTTGGAGGGCGTCTAGGCGCGTCGGAATATCTTCCCTCGGACAAGCCACGCCTTTACTTCCAAGCGCAGTCCGAAGCGCCGAAAGGATGTCGGCGGCTGTACTATACTGCTCTACATCAATCCAGAACACAGGGCGTCCGGTCTCCGAACGACGGAGCGCTTGAACGAGTAACTCGGTCTTTCCGATGCCGCCGACACCAGTGATAATGGCTGACCTGCCTGAACGAAGCGCCTCGATCAGCGCCGAAAGCTCGCTCTCGCGGCCGATGAATTTCGCCGCAGGACGCGGCATGCTTCCAAAAGGGGGCGTTGGCCCCATGCGCGCAGCGAGATTAGCGCGTGTCCGTTCGACAACCGCGTTTTTAAGCGATATCAGTTCGTTGGTCGGTAGACTTTGCTGCGCATCATGTTCGCGGTGGCATGCCGAGCATAGGCGGATGAGGTTAGCATGGTGGTGCGATCTACTCTCTGCCCACGATCTTATGTGAGCGGTGTCGACGCCGATTCCGCTCCCGCATCGAGCACATTGATTGAGCGATTCGGCTCGAAGATGATCAAGGATAGCCTTCGGAATGGTGGCACGCTGACCATCGACGCTTGGCCACGGACCAGCCAAGAGCGCATCGAACGCATCCAGCTCTGATATCGAGAACAACGTGGAGCCCGACCGCTCTACCGTCTCAAGAGCGCGTAGACAGCTTGCCTTCGCAAAGCCCCGCTTGGTGTATTGGAACAGCAGTTCAGAAGTGATGCCGAGGTGGTAAGCGGCAGCGAGCGGACTCAGCAGTTTTTCATCCTCACTCGTCCTGATCATATCCAGTTGGCTCAGTACTGTCGTTCTTCGCGCGGAGATGCGCCATTAGGCGAACAGCCTTGGCCTTAGCGATGCGCACTTAACGGCGGGGTAGTTCACGACCCTTCACCAGGACCTCTTGGCTGGTTTCCAACCGATACACCTCAGGAAGGAAGTAAACCAGCCAACGCTTGATAACGCGCCATGTTTGATCGGGATTGATCTGCTCCGGCGTCTCTTTGAAACAGTCAGCTAAAAAGTCATGGGCTCTGCCATCTGTAAGTCCCGTTGCGGCCAGTTTGTCGATCTCCACAAGGATCGGCATCTGGCGAAGGATCCCGGCTATGTAGGCGGTAAACAGGTTTACCGTCAGTCCCTGCGGCGGCGCAAGCGCAGCGAGATCGGCTCTCGCAGCCTCAAAAGCGCTACTGACCATTGTATCGGCACCGTGCCCACGATAGACGCCCCACAGCCGTTCTGGAGTGGGGCAAAGAGGAACCCAAAGCCTGGTATCAGGCTCTTCTTCCGCTTCGTTTCCAACATCCGGGATGTTCTGCACAGGATGCGTTTGCCTCAGTTCGTCGGCTTGCGCGCGAATCTGATCACGCAACTGTTCGGTCGCCGGGACTGCAGATCGCAGCAACATCGCTTCCCAATCTGATAGGCCTGGAAACTCTCTGGGGAGTGCAACCAGAAGCTCAACATTCGAAGGCGTATGCCAGCCGAGACCGCGGGCCGTCAGATTAGCCGAGCCCACCAGAGCTCGCGCACCGTCGGAATAGTATTTGGCATGAAGGTGGGGATGAATCAAAAGCCGACCGCCAGGCACACAAGCTAACTCATCGAAGATCTCAAGATCACAAGCGCCGGCAGCGATGTCCTCGGGCAACCACCGAGTGACACAGATGCACTCCCTTACAGTTGCCGAAATCTCCGTGGTAAGCCGTCTGATCGATGGTAATTTTATATAGGGCGCGGCGATGAAAACCCGGCTGGTCGCGCCGCGAACGAGTTCAAGCACCGCCTCTCCAGGTACGACAACGCTCATCTTATTCGTTTTCCTCTTCGGTAAGGAAGAAGCGTGCCATCTTTCCCCATTCCTGGCGCATCTCGAATAAGCGGTTTTGCTGCCTGACCTCCTCCATTTCATATCGCGCCCAGGCCGCGAACAACAGCTCAAGTGTGTCGGCGGCTTTATGGATTCGATCTATGAGCTCGGCATCGGTTTCGTCACCGATGTCAGGCTCCAATGATTCTATAAGCTGTTCATAAAAGGGATGGTTTGTATTGAAGACAACGGCGGTCAAGCCACCTTGCTTATGTTCGACGTTGAAAAACCCATATCCTTCCATTGCTTTGGTCAAGAAAACGACCTTGCGTTTCCGCGTCATGATCGCATTGGCAATCTCTTCGGCGACGTTTTCCGGATAGTGCTTGTCCGCCTTGAGGTCCTGCTCTAGGCTCTCACGATCCTCTTCAGTGAAATCCTTGCTATCAGCCGCGGTTGAGTGACCCTGTTCCGCTCGCTCGCGAAATTTGGTCGTGGCCAAGTCCTCCACGCTCGGCTTGTCGTGCCGTTCCGTCTTGGTCCGCCGCCCTTCGGTCTGCTTCTTGAGCCGCTTTCTGACTTCCTGAATCTGCTGGCGAATATGATCCACGATGGGGAGCAGTAGTGATCTGGGATCACCTTCGCTTTGGATTCGCTCTTTGAACTCGGACAAGGATTCGCCAGGGTTGGCCTCGGCACGCCAATCGAACTGCGCCATCTGCGAGAAAACGGTCGCGTTCTGCTTGTTGTTCGTGACACCAAACACTTCATCGAGCGTCGACGGAAATTCCACTTCGACCCCCCACCACCGCTCGACCGGATCATAGCTATTCGTCCAGGCTGAATCGAGATCAAGCTCGCGCCCCTCACGGACGATCGACAATCCGACATTTTTCGCCGCATGCTTGCCATAAGGTTTGGCGCCGCGATCACTCCTGTCATTGGGCACGGTCTCTTCGCGCGCCCAACTCATCCGTACGACGACATCATGCGTGGCTCCATCATAAATAATGGAAAAAACCTCGTCCTCGTCGCCCCACCGTTGGAACATGGGCGATGTGTCGAATGGCACGGGCGTCGACGAATTCTTCATCAAGTACAGAGGATCATTGACCCGCACGAATGCGTCGTAATTCAGCTTGGCCTCGCCCTCGGTCAGCGCGGCCAAGCGTATGGAAAGACGGCCATCGTCGATGAATTTCCGGTACATCCGACCGACAAGCGCCTCGGTGTTCCGCAGCGTCGCCATGGCTCCACGCCAGCTCAACCGGTACTCATCGAATTTCGACCAAAGCACCAGAGTGCCGCTCGTTCCGACGCCCTGCGAGCGATTCCGCCATTCCTCGGGCAATGGTTTGGCTATAGGCTCCGGGACGGCATAGAGCAGGCCGTCTTCAATCTCGTCAACGTCGAGATAGGAGTACATCGCGTTGTCCGGGCCACTTTGCCAGGTCCACACTTCGACCCGCCGGCATTGGGAGATGGACGAATTCGGCAGACCCATGCCGAACCGACCGATACCCTTACGATCCATCAAATGGGTTCCGTTACCGAACTGAAGTGCTAGTCGAAGCGTATCTGGCGTCATTCCATCGCCATTGTCGAGGATGCCGATGGCCTGGATCCGGCGACGCGCCCGCTCATTCAGCTGCTCATATTCTTCGAGGCAAATGAGCTCGACATTGCTGGCATTTGCCTGCACTGAATTGTCGATCAATTCTGCGAGCGCGTATGCGGTGTTTTTGTAGCCGCTATCCCGCATCGCCTTCACGGCGAGTTCTGGCGGAATAATCTCCCCGGCAAGCCTCCGAGCATCAGCCGATGTCATCTCGCTCATCCCACACATCCTCCCAATTCTTGAACGCCTCAGCGACACTCCCAAACCCGGGCAAATCTGGATCTACAACTGTCACGATCTCCGCCTCGTTATTTCCACCAGCGCGCATCCCTCGGGTCGCGCGACCAACCATCTGACTGTAAAGGACGAGTGACCGTGTCGGCCGCGCGATCAAAGCAGCACTTATCCCCGGAGCATCGAATCCGGTCGTCAGCACCCCATAATTAACCAATACCATTGGATTGTTATCATTATTACTCTTAAATCGTTTGATTATTCTTTCCCGCTCCGAGGGGTTGCTTTCACCCGTGACCACAAAGGCCTCATGCCCTCTGGCTGCCAGTATGGCGGTCAACATGCGGGCATTTGCAACTGACGGCGCAAATACGATGACACGCCTATGTCTCGTAAGCAAATCCTCGGTAGCGTAGATGATCTTGAGATTGCGCTGTGTGTCGTCGCCCAAACGCTCCAGAATGCTTTCCGGGATGTCGATGTCCACCGACAAGTGGCGGATATCGTCTGCCGTCAAATCCACGCCGGCGTGTGAGTTCAACATCCTGAATAAGGGTCGCGCCAGATATTTCTGATCGATCAGAAAGCTCACGGGATCGTCATAGCCCTCGACTTCCAACGTGACCTTGCGACCGTCAAAAAACTCCGAGAGCTTTTGGTCTTCATCGACATCCGACCAGCTCCGCCCCGGCGTCGCCGTCAAACCCAGCAACGCGTTGCGGGCACGCTTGGTATAGAGGGCGTTGAGAATGGCCGCATAAGTCGGAGCAATGGCCTGATGGGCTTCGTCGATGATGGTGAGCGATACGCGATCTGCTAGTCGCAACAGAGCGGCAGGATCTCGGCTGTCCAAGGCCGACATCTTAGCCAAACCACCCACAATCACGCCGTCGCGAATGCTGTCGAGATCAGGATTGCGACTCCCCCAAAAGCGAGCCAAGTCCAAGGGACGATTGCCAAGGAACCGCCACGCGTTCTCGAATTCATCGGCCGCCTGATCGAGCAGTTCGGCGTTCTGGGCCAGCCAACATACGACGGTGGCTTCATGCTGGCTCAAATGGGACGCAACGATGTGCATCGCCGTGCGGGTTTTGCCGGCGCCGGTCGGCATGTGGAGCACGACTTTGTTGGGCGCAGTGGCCAAAGCCGACATCACCCGGTTTGCCGCCGCGCGCTGGTGCGCAAAAAGCGCGTAACCGGCTGCCGCTTCCGTCATGTCAGACGAGGCTGCCGCTGGCGCTCTTTCATCCTGAACCACGCCAAAAAACGAAAATAGAACCGGGAGAATGGTGCTGTCCGCTGCTTTTGCGCACAGATCTGCATAGAGAGATCGTCCGTCGCTCACCTCCAAACGCCGTGCGAGCTCTCGCGCTTTCGGCAGAGGCAATGCTCGGATCACACGCTCTCGCCCCTCGACATCCCGCAGCACCATGGACGGATCTAGCAATTGGGCAGCGAGATCGCCGAGCCTGCCGCCGGACGCGATGGCCGGATCAAGAGCTTCGATCGTATTGGCGATTGATGGCCCGATAATTTCTCGCAACGTGGCTGGCTTCGCGCTGCGGAGCAGTGTCTGAAGAGCGATGCCCGGAGATGCCGGAAGGTCCGATGACTTCGTCATTTTACCCTCGCAGGGAGCGAAGCCTTATCGTTACCGGTCTCCTTTATGTACCGCTCCAGGAGTTTTTCATCCGAGAATTTTGAGACTCCGAGCATATAGAGCAGAGTTTCCCGCAGCGTGACCTTATGCGAGTTCGAAATGGTCCGGTTCCGTGCATCCCACATCAGCCCCAGATAGGGCTCGTCTGAAAGGGTTGTGGGCAATTTTGATGCGTGCGCAACTGCCTGCTCAATCGGCATATTCGCAGTGAGACGGGCGATAATCCGCGCGAACACCTCCAATCCAATCGGCCGATAGAGCGCGCTGCCACCATGGCTGCCGCGGAATTTCTTGACTGGGGTTGTCGTGTCCTTCGCAGAGAAGAAGGCTGCCAACTCCGAAAAATTATCGCGCATCGAGATAAAAAAGGTTTTCGCAAACTCAAAATACTGGTGAAGCTCCTCGTCCTTCGGGCGGACCCGCTGCAGATCGGCCCTGCCCTTTTTCAGATCGGACTTCGCACTCGTAAATAGAATTGAGAGTACGTCGTAGAGGTTGCCGATCGTCGTGAGGCTTGTCGTGTTGGCGGAAGGCATATTGTTGCTTGCGACAAACGCCACCCTCTGGCCGGAAAACAGATCGGTTTCCTCAATCAGCCAGCGCACCGACAGGGCCATCACGTCATCTTCATCAAGTGCGATGATGTCTCCCTTGGACACCGGCCGCGCCGTCTTATTCAGCGTCGTGAACAAGCGCCTAGTCCGCTCAAGCCCTTTCTGCGTGTCTTTGTGTGCGACGAAGATGACTGAAATGTCGTCATAGCCATCTTGGTCGACACCGTCCTTGACCGCCTTTTTGATGCCGGCGAGCCGGTGCTGACCATCCAAGGCAAAAAGCTCTTCGTCACCGCGCAGCGTGAGGAATCCAACCGATCCAATGGTTTCTTCATTAAGATCCCGAAGCTCATCATTGCTTGACCGGCTTTTGAGGTCGGAAAGCGCATACCAGTTTGGCTCACCCTTGTAGGTCGCCACGACCAGTGAGTTGAAGAAACGCTCCGGCTGGTTCCTTAGGTACTCGGCAATTTGTTTGCTGCGGCCGCTGTTGAGCTGCCGCTGAATCAGCTTTGACAGAGACTCGTTCTTATGAACCTCCTTGGCGTAGTGCACGCGCTTGGCAAGATTACCGAGATCCATCAGGCACGAATAATAGACCCAATCTCCCATGACACCGCGAAGCGCGGGCAAGACGAGCGCAGCTCTGCTGGCCGATATCATCGAAATGCCCTCCGTTTGCGTTTGGTCTCTGCCTCCAAGTCACCTTCTGAAAACGGTGGCATGAATGCTGTATTCAGCTGCCTCTCCAAGCGTTGAAGATCGTCAGATGAGACACCCTCACCGACAGGTGCGAAAAAGAATCGTAGCACCTGATGCCAGGTGCCGATCATCCGTGCGATCCGGTCGCGCTTTATGACTCTTCGCATATTGAGATAATCTTTGTAGCGGGCTCTCAGGCTACGGGCGGAGTCGCGTCCGGCGATGCCGATATAGAGGATGTAGCCATGCGGCGGCAGAATGCTGCTCGGGACACAGACCGCGAAGGCGTAAATGCCTCGCTTGTCGTCGGGGACTCTGTCGATCTCGGCCTCGCCATAGCTGACGGATTGCCAGTTCAACGCGTTGACCGACGACTGGCCACCTGCAAGGATGTTATCCGCATTCAGGACAACCGAGACCTGATATTTTGCGATGTCGGCCGTGGCCGCGTTCGCAAAGTCGATCAAGCCATCCAAATTCAACACCCATCCCCCCTTTTTGTGTTACTTATGACATGCCAAACACATCTTGGCCTTGCCATAGAGATCGTCGATGTCAATGGGCTCGTTGTCTCGTCTCAACGGATTCACCTGGACCTTTGAGCGCAGCCGCGCGATCCGCTGCTCATGGTCCGATTTGATCTGCGCGACCCGTTGAGGGCGCTCCAACTCTTCTAGCGGCTCCCCTTGGCTCCATGTGAACGGCGACCCATGCTCGACCGCGTCCTTCTCATAAGCCTTCGCTTCGTCAAAAGCCTCCGGATGCTGTTCCTTCAACCGGACCCATTCGATCTTTTGCTGGAAGAAGCAGAAGGTGCAGCCGCTGCGCGTGCGCCAGGAATAATATTTGGGGAGGCCTAGCCCGGCGCCATCGAGGATGTCGATCACCCCGGCCTTATCGACGCCCGCCTGTTTGAATGGCAGTTGGACGATCAGCCTGTCATGCTTTGAGGCGTAGCCTTCCCGGTATTCCTCGTCGCTGCGAATAGCCACATAGCTGTAAATGGTCGCACCCTCGGCAAGCATGGGACGGAGCCAATGCTCGAAGGGGCGAAGCTTGAGCTGCCGCGTACACCAGCGGGTTTGCGGCGACGGCAGGAAGTCATTGTACTGCTTCAGCCAGAAATCGAAGTCCCGATCAGGATTGAGTCTCCGGATAGGCTGACCCAAAAACCCCTCTAGTTGACCGAGATACTCGTAAACTTCGGGCAGCTCTTTGCCAGTGTCGGTAAAGAAATATTCGATCTCCAGTTCGGGATGATGCTGCCGCATATAAACGGCGAGCGCAGCGCTATCACGCCCCCCCGACAGGCCGAGGACGTGTTTCACCTGGCCCGCCATCAAGGCAGGACCCTCTCATTACCGTTTCGTTTGGCATGCTTAGGCGCCTGCATATAACGCGAACTGAGATTCGCCAGGGCAGCGAGAATGATGCTCCGCCGACTAGTGTCAGCGGCATCCAATGCGGCCGCCACCCTCTTGATCACGTCGTCGACCGCGGCTCGGTCCGAATCGGCGATGTCGAATTCCTCCAGCAACGGCGTCCGCCGACCATCCATGCCGATGACAATGGCCATGGCCTGCCGTTTGTCGGGGCGTCCTTTCACCCACGCATAGGTCTCCGCGCGCAAGAACTTCTGCGCAAGTTCCGCGAGCTCGATCGTTGCCCGATCGAAATCTGGATCAACCCAGTCGCGGGGCGGCTTGTTCGCGGCGAGGCTCGCGATCCCCTCAAAACTCTGTTCGCTGCCGTCGAATTGGGCTAGGCGTCCAGCAAAGGCATCGAGCCGAAAATCGCCAGCCAACTGCCGAATATTTTCAGCCCGCGCGCGCAGTTCTGCCAGCGATTGGGGGGAAACATTCGGAACCTGGAGCTCGGCGAGCATGAAATCGCGCAGCCGTTGGAGCATAGACGGATAGGCGAGCACCAGCTCGCCAAGGCCGCCGCGAACGCTCTCGACAACACGGCGCAAGTCTTCCTCGTTGCTGAGCGATACATCTTCGCCGAGCGTTCCCGGAATATCGTCGAAGAGGAATTGATTGGGATCATGCGCGCGCTTGAACAGATCCCGGATGTTCACCGCGTTCGACGACAAGCGCATGGTGCGCGCCGTCCATTGCGGCAACCGATCATATATCGCGACGAGCCCGCGACCAACATCGATCGGCGCGAGATTCACTAGCTCATTGGACTTGTCCAGGCCCCGCACAACCTCCGCCATGCCGGATAAGAGGCGCCGCGAGACGTCGGACAAGTCCATCCAGCGCAACCGGATGAAGGCAGGGTTTTTCGCCAGCAGCTCGACGTCCACATCGTCGAATCGAGATCGGAAAATGCCATCGCGATAAACTGCGAGCCGGTCGCGCTGCGACAGGATGAACGCAACCGCAAGGATCGGCATGAGCCCATCCTTCACGCCAAACGGAGGTTTACGCCATTCATCGAACAGCTCTGATATGGCCACAGTTCGCTTGGCGTGCCTCCGCACATAGTCGGAGGCATTCTGCCAGATCGGCCCTAGTCGGCACGGATCGGCAGCGCTCCTGTTCGGTGCAGCAAACCGCCACACGTCACCATCTCGCGAATAAAGACCCGTCGATTCTAATACCGATGCGAACAGTCCCCCTTCGGCAGGGAAGCCCTCGATTCCAAGACGCAGATTGCCCTCGTTCAGGACCATCCGCCGAAGGAGATTGTTCTGCGCCGCGATAGCGTTGCTCGACGGCTTTTGCCGATTGAGCAGTTCATTGTGTAGGCGCGGCGACTCGTCGAACCGGCGATCGGCCAGATCAGAAGCGATGCTGTTCAGATCGGCCTGGCGCAGGCACTTCGGTTGATAGTTCTTCCGAAACCACAGCGCATTGTCAAAAACCTTGTGGAGTTCTGTTTCAAGGAGCGCCTGCAATGACGCCAAGCGAGCGGAAACCTCGCGCCGGGCGACCGCGTCGCCCTGTAGCTCCGGATGATCGTTGCTCACATTTTCAAGGGCGAACAACTCACGAGCCAGCGGCACGATCGCCCAAGAGCGCTTCGAGATGCCAACGACAATGTCCCATCCATCGCTGTAGCGTGCAGCCTTCCGGCAGACATCTTCGGCGTAAGGCTCATCTTCTCCCTCCGTGGGAATGGCCAGCAGGAACTGACCGATGGCGCCATTCTCGGGTTCCAGTTCGGCGGCAAAATCGATTAGGCCGCTGACAGGAACGATATTGACGTCGAACCATCGCAGTGCGCCGGTCTCATGATAATGACGCTTGGCCAGAATGGGCTGAAGCCCTGAGAGCGCCTTCAATTCCTTGAAGTCGATATCGTCGATATCGTCGAGAGCGGAGCGGACGGCTAGATCGATATCGAAGTCGCTGCCAGCGAAGATGGCCCGAGCATCGAGAAATTTCTTGAAGATCGTGAACGACCACCGGTCGAGATCTGCGAGCGCCGTTTCGAGTTCCCTAGCTGGAACATCGGGAAAGCAGGCACCAAGAAGCCCTGAATTGGCAACTAGCCCGGACCGCTCCTTGAACAGATCGATGACAGCAATGGTCTTGAGCAGCTTGATGTGCAGGTCGTCGCCGCCAACCGCCTCACAGCGCTCCAAAGCTTCGGCCGCCAATGCCCAGCGATGACCATCGGGCGAAGCGAGGATCGACGGCTCCAGATTGGTACGAAGATAATCCCACAGCCTTTCCGGCCCATAAAGTTCGGCATCGCTGGCATGGGTGATGAAATCTTGGAAGCCGTTGGGCTCTGATGAGTTCAGGAACCCGAAAATGCTGCGCTGGTTCTGCCCAAAGCGGCGCCGCGAGATCGGCCCGAGCAGGCAAGCCACGACGGGATGCAACGGCCAGCACGCTTCAAGCATGCCAGCAAGCCTTTCGACGTCGCCAGCGCGATCGCGACGCACCAAGCTGGCGACGGCCAGCGCAACGGCCCCCGGCCTTCTTGGATGGTAATCGCTTTCGATTGCGCGCGCGATGAGATCGATCTGCTCCTCACCAGCAGTATCGACCACCAGATCAACGAACCGACCCTGAATCTTCGCCCACTCATCGCGCATCTCATGCGACAGCCTGTGCGCATATTCATCAAAGGCCTGATGCAACACGCCGACAATCAGCAACCGGCCTTTGCTGCGCGACGCCGCTTCGGCAAGCTGCTGCAAAATGTAAATATCGGAGCCATCCTGGGCCGCGCCTTCGAGGAATTTGCCCATCTCATCGATGAACAGGAGCAACCCACCATGCGTCCGAGGCATTTCGGCTGCCGTATCGGTCAGAGCAGTGATGAGATTGCTCTCGGTCCAACCGCCGCGCGGTCGCCTCGAAACGAGGCCCGTTCTCGCTACGGTTTCCCCGATCACGTTCACAGGGTTATCACGCCGGGCGACAACCGGAAGGATACGCCACCCCTTCGTACCCGTAGGAAGCGCCGCGTGGATATCTTTCGTCAGTTTTTGGCCGAAGATCGTCGCGGCTTCCTTCTGAACACCCGGGTTTCCATTCAGTAGGGCGCTCAGCGCGATGACCAAGCTTGACTTGCCGCTGCCATAAGGGCCGGTCCAGGTGAAAGCGCCTTGTCCTGTCTCGGATACGTGGCGCGCCATCGTCGAGAGAATGTCGGCCGAAGATTGCGGACAAACAAAGCCCTTGAGGGCTGCGGCATCCCCTAGATCCGAGTCGATCCGGATCGACCTCAGGAACCGGCGGGCTATATGAACATGATCACGCAAGGCCATTAGGCGGCTTCCCTTTCGGCTCGCTCGTCATAATCTCTCGCCAGCAGCGCCAATGCAGCGTCTGCGTCAATGTCCGCATTGCGCACAACCTGCTTCAGACCGGCCGTCTCGGACCATCGCAATGCGCCGTTTGTGACCTCGTCGAGCCCGGCGAGCCGGTCTGCGACGTCGTTTTCATCGAACAAAAAGGTGCGACCCGGACTACCCGGCGCATGCGCGATCGCCTCAAACGACAGCGTTGCCGCACCGGAATAATGCGACCAAAAATCAAGAAGCGCATAGGCAAAAATACCATTGCCCAAGGTTGATTTCGCGCCGCGTACGAAGCGAAATCCGTCCCTTTTCCCCACAGCCTTGATAAGTCCCAACTCGGTCAGCGGAGATTCAAGCGCATCGTCGTGTCCCACCTTGCCAAACGGCGGCCGCGCGGCATAGGTGCGAATGAAACAAGCCACATCATTCTTTAGAGTGGCGTGCGCCACGCGCGACCAATTGCGATCCTTTGCAAGACGATCAAGCTTCATGATGATGCTCTCACGTTCAAACGTGAGAGCAGGATAGTAGCTGAACACCCAGAACCAAGTAGTCATCTCGGCGCGAGCAGCCAAATGCCAATGAATCAGCCAAAGTGTCGCCGGGTGCTCCATATAGGGATCCAAGCCCTTCGGGCCGAAGATCAGCCGCCCGAGCCCTGTGGTCCGGACGCTGTTAACCGCAGCCTCGTCGATTACACCGGCGGCCTTCGCCCAATGACGAATAGACGCGACCATATTTTTTCCGACGCCGAATCGCGCAATCGCGTCTTCGCCCCAACAGGCAGCCCGGTTGTCGGGCATAACTTCGGTTTCGGCAACCCGGTCGAACGCTTTCTTTAGCCACCCATAGCGAAGGGGGAAGGTTTCGTGGCCGGAAAACTGTGGGTTGTAGCCATCTTGATACAGTGGTCCGCGCGCCATGTCTCCCCCGGTTACTGGATGATCCATCCAGTTCGACTATAGTGCAAAGGTATGGTATCGTCAACAAAAGTTGGAGGTGCCAACCAAAATGACTGGCGTTACGCGGCTTCTTATTCAAATATATGACTAATTTTCTATGAGAATTAGCCAAGCTATCTATCTCGATCATCAAGCGACGACACCCGTCGATCCCCGCGTTTTTGCCGAAATGGCGCCCTATTTCGCGAAGGTCTTTGGCAACCCACATTCCGTGGAGCACGTGTTTGGATGGGAATCATCGCAGGCCGTCGAGGCCGCAGCGGCAACGATCGGGGGCCTGATCGGTGCGGACGCCGATGAAATCATTTTTACGTCGGGCGCCACCGAAGCTAATAACCTCGCGCTTCTCGGGCTCGGCCGACGGGCGGCTTTAGGCAATCGCCGGCGCGTGCTTGTTGGCGCGACTGAACATAAGAGCGTTTTGGCCGCGAGCCGCGCCTTACAGGAACAGCTCGGCTATGAAGTGCAATATCTGCCCGTAGATGAGAAGGGTTTTATCGATCTTTCAGTGCTCGAATGCAGCCTGTCGGAAGACGTCCTCCTTGTTTCCATCGCGCCCGTCAACAATGAGATCGGGACCATTCAAGACATAGCCGCGATTTCAGAAATGGCTCGGACGTCCGGCACGCTCCTACATTGCGACGGTGCGCAAGCACCTTGTGCAATCGACCTTCACACAATCGCAGAGTTTGCTGATCTCCTTAGCCTTTCTGCTCATAAAATCTACGGCCCGAAAGGAATTGGCGCGCTCTATATTAGCCGCGAATTTCAGGCGAGAATTGAACCACTTATTTATGGCGGCGGCCAACAGGGTAATTTGCGCTCTGGAACAGTACCTGTTGCTCTTTGTGTAGGCATGGCCGCAGCAACGATGCTTCTTAATTCATCCGACGTGCAAATCGAGCGCGAGCGCCTGCGGGAGCGCACTAAGTCGTTTATCCAGCATGTGCAAGACCTTGGGAGGCCGGTATTCTTGAACGGCCCCGAGGATGCACGACGCCATCCAGGCAACGCTAATTTGAGATTCGAAGGATTCGAAGCGCAGAGCATCCTCAGCACACTTCAGCCCCATCTCGCCGCCTCGACGGGGTCAGCCTGCACGTCCGGCATCCCCGAGCCCTCTCATGTCTTGCGCGCGGTCGGCCTAACCACGGACCAGGCCGAAGCATCTATTCGCTTTAGTCTCGGGCGAGAAACGACCGACGATGACATTGAAACCGCTGTCGGGCTAATCGATGATGCGCTCGCACGACTTTCGCGGAAGATCTGACACGATTAGCCTGAGCAGCGTTTCAAACGCTGACTAAGCCATCCACCTATCTGCCGAGCTGATCGCACCCACATGAAGCACGAAATAAGAGGAGCTCGATGGGAGCAGATAATGCGTGACAGGGGACATCTTTTTTATCGCCATTAAATTGATAATAAAGGATTTATACACAAGAGTCCGATGGGCTCAAAGAATGTTGACTGCTCCCATTTCAGGCACTTTGATAATGGCGCCATTACGCAGCCCTTCGGTTGCGCCATATTGCCGGCCAGTGACACAGGGTATGGATCTCGGCTTGGCCTATGCTTTTTCGTAACCATCATTATAGAGTGCACTGCCTATAAGCGGCATTCTTTGCTCGCGCATGCGTTCAGCACGGGTGGTCGCCATGAAACCCTCCCGGGATCTCGCGGCTACTCGTCACGGTGACAACCGCAGCGCGAGGGGTTTCAGTTGACGCTGACCTGCACGAGGCTACTAAGACGCTAACCAATGACCCATGGAGCCTCGAGATTCCAGGAGCCTGGCCATTTTTGCATACCGACTGCCACCAAAAGCGGCCAAAACAGCCATATTATGATCTACCTATTAAATATTTTTTTCGACAGTTTTGCTGCCCAACTCGCTGTATTTTGGTCCTCATCGCCTTCCAGCTTCGGCCTCATAACTTTCGGCAACCGTTCATATACGGCATCGTTATCTAGTGGCGCATCTATTTTGACATCCCATTGACCACCCTGATAAATCAACTTATCCAGAATCAACTGCACATGATCCTCAACCGCATTGAGTTCTATATCTTGTTTGAATCTGATAAGCATGGTCGATAGAGCCTTTTTCCCAGAATGCTCCACATCCAGCAATACCACGGGAGGCTTCTCTTTACGAAAAAATACCGCCACCAAGCACAATCTTTGAAGCCCTCCCACCATTGAAAAAGCGCGCCCCACTTTAAGCTGACATAGAGCTTTCAAGACACGGACGTCCTTCAATCCGTTAGTCATAACTTCGATTACCCGCATTAACCGTTCCAAATCTTCCGAATTTCTATTTTTTGCGATATCAAGTATCCGGAATTCCGTAGGCGGAAGGTTGCTCTCCGATGATTCTGGGGAAACGCTTGCTCTAGGGCCACGCTGTTTCCCGATCCCAGGATGTTTTCTTGACATGCTTCCATTTTTATCGCCATTCGAAACGCCCTTTCCTCTTCGCACGAGGGTACGGATACGGTCCTTTAAATGCACCAAATGGACCTCAACATCCCGGTCGAAAATGCTAGTCCTGGTCAACAATGATGACAACTGCGGCTGATGAACATCAGTCTTACTGCCAAAGCCACTGGTATTCACCACTGGGGCGTCGTCTTGTGATGATCCACCACCCGAAGTACCTCTTTTCGGTTGACCTCTAGGCATAGGCACAGAAATCGTCTTGCCCAGCAATGGATGGGAAAAATATAGGACATTACAGGGAATGTTTTTGCCCGTGATCCCTGATATTTCCAGTACGAGCCATTGCCTATCCCGCTTGACACCACGGAATTTTAGGACGCACGCCCCAAGGTCTGGGGGATCAAGACTCATGTACTCCTGATTGACAGAGCATTCGTAGACACTGTCCCAAGCGCGCTGTCCCTCGATATCTACCGCTAACCAGGAGAACTCCATGACGAATGGTTTGTTGAGCGACTTAACGGGCATCTGCCGCGTAAAATCCAACTGAAGACTGGGATGAAACCCGGGCTGTTCCGGGCTAAAAAGTGTCATAACGCCCCCTGGCTGCATGATATTATTAGCGAGGGTTTTGTTATGCAGGAACAGACAGCGAATGAGTTCCATGGTTGGGATCAAATATTCCATCCCATTTATTCGGTACCGTAGAAGTCGCTGCACACCGCCGGGGTTATCGCCAAAAGAATATAATCCCGATGGAATCTCGCCAGAGGTGATCTCTTCCCCAGCAACCAATCTCGGAATAATCACTTCTGAATAATTGCCATACACCATTTTGAGCATACAACCGTCGGAGAACCGGTAGCCTAGCGCCAGCACCGGAAGTAGCCCAATCGGGACCCACCAACACTTTAATTTCCCTGTCGACACACCACGAGTCACCATGCCCACCAGCCACCCCTTCTTAGGATGCCATCGCAGCCCGGCCAGCCAGTATAACTCCAGATCTTCAGGAGATCTTTGTAATACGTCTATTTTAATCAATGCGCAGTACCCTTTCCAAAGGGGATTCCCCCATCTGGAGTGACACCAGAGCGTCCTCTGCTCGTGGTGAAGTTACCGAAGGAAGTCCCGCTAACCGGCGCGCGCGCCATGACCGCGTCGGCAACGCCTGGCGATCCAATTCCGCGACAGCCCAAGCAATACGGCGCAGGCGAAACGCATCGATGGTCTCCGTGACCTCGCTAATCACCCTCATACACTCGGGAAGTTTTGCCTGGCGTCTAGCAATCCAGTGTGGTTGCCCAATTCTGCGTTCCAATGCGCTCAGAGTAACGCGTCGGAGAGGTATTTCCCACAGCATTTCCCGGAAAAATTTACGCAATTGTACCGCCACGCCACGGTCCAGAGCCTCCCAGTCCACACGCTGATCAGACCATTTCTTGTGCAGCGCCGTCGGTGAGTGTTGCTCCAGCCACTCCCTGTCATGACGGTACAACCATGAGTGTTCTTTGGGTAGCAGGAGCGCCAGTTGCCGACGTGATAAATCAGCGTGATTTTGTTGCATGTCCAACCACCGTGTTCTTATGGCATCCCGGTCTGGCACCGATGTTCGGGAATGTCGTGCGGCTAAGGGCTTCCAGGGCACATTCAACCCGAGTCGGGAGGCGTGCAACCTCACCGTCCCCGGATCAATGGCAAGATATCTGGCTACCGCCCTGAGTCCCAGGCCCTCCGCCACTTTCTGCCGGATTTGATCATCCAGTAGGGGGCCAAAGTCCAAAATGCGCGGCGAACTCCTTGATCCCACCTCTCGACTGTACACAAATCCGCAGGCGCAGGAAAATCGACCAATCACCCGATCCTGATCATGGCGAACAGCGATCTCGTGGATCACATTCTGCCCATAGTGGTCTGCCAGACGATTGAAGCAGGGCCACGGTCCCTTGCCGAAGGGGGGTGCCGGCCGCCGTTGCGGCGACCGTTTGTCCAAAAAAATCTGGAATAGAACATGCCGCAACGGATGAAATGCCTTTCTGTGTTTCCGTACCATGGCCGTAGGCCAATCGCCGCCGAGACCACCGGGGATAAGGTCGATTACTGGTTCAAACAGGCTTAAAATTGCTTCCCTGAGAAGGTTCTGAGCGACATTCTCCTTGCCTTTGCCGAAGCCGCGATCAATCACTGCGCTCCGATAATACGCACCCCAATCACGAAAGCGGGAGCGCACTGGCGGA
>JAJYPA010000593.1 GCA_021795795.1 Pseudomonadota bacterium
GGTGCGATGCACCAGAACCAACGTGTTGACACCCCGTCGGGCGATCATCGCCGCCGCAGTCACCGTCTTGCCGAAGGCAGTCGGAGCGCAGAGCACGCCGGCATCATGCTTGAGCATGGCCGCCACAGCTGCCTCCTGATCCGGCCGTAGAGTGCCGGCGAAACCGACTTCCAAAGCCACACCGGCGTATCTTTCGTCGATCAAATCGCAGGCAATCCCATTGTCCCTTAGCAGATCCCGTGCCGCATCGAGGCAGCCACGCGGGAGCGCGATGTGATTGGGGTAGTTCTCGGCGCAGCCGATCACGCGCGGCTCGTCCCATACCGAGAAGCGCATTGCCTGTTTCTTGTAGAACTCCGGATTCTGGAACGCCGCCAGGCGGATCAGCCAATTGGCCAGTGCCTGCGGCAGTTGTGCTTTCTCGAAATAGATGAGATTGGCGAGTGTGCCTGTGAGTGACTTTGGCATCGGACCGGCCAGCTTTTTGGGGGCCGAGCGCTTCCACGGTTCCTTCAAATCCTCGTCGTCAATGAAGGTGACGTCAAGCGGATGGGCATGGCCCGTCGCCCTGAAGATCGTTGGTTCAATATCGTGTACTGGCATCGGCCGGATGCCGGACAGGAATCCCCACTGATCCGGGTAAGGACGCAGATCGGCATCGACGAATACGCTGCACCCATTCTCGCGTGGATACTTCTGCAAGGGCAACGCGATCAGATTGCCGAAGCCCCCTTTGGGCAGGGAATCCTGATTGGGGAACAGCCGGTCATAGGATTCGAGCTTCAGTTGCCGGGTGCGGGCACAGGTATGGCTGATGATGGCAGTGCCGAGGCGACGGGCATCGCGGGCCGAAACCTTGCCGGCGAAGAACACCCAAATGTGCGCGCCCTTGCCTGACCGGGAAATCTCCAGGGCTGCCGGCACGCCAAGTTCTTCGCAGGATTGAATGAATGCCCGCGCATCGTCGCGCCACTCGGCCTCGTCGAAATCAACGGCGAGGAAGTAGCAGGTGTCGTCCTCCAGCAGGGGATACACCCCGACCGTATGTTCGCCGGCCAGGTGGTCGTAGATTACCGAGTCCGACAACGGCATCAGCAGGCGCTTACTGCAGTCGCCGCACTTGATGCGAGGCTTTTCGCAGACCCCGGCACGCCATTCGTTGGTGCAGGCCGGGGAGTATCCGCTCCTGCCGGTGGTCTTGCTTTCCCACCGGACGGGGTACACATCGGTTCGTCCCCGAAACAGGCGACGGAACAGAGCGACCTTTTCGGTAGTGGAGAGCCGGGAGGGCTCGGGTTCTGGATCTGCTACGGCAGGCGGGGGCTGCAGGCGCCATTCAATGCCGTGGGATTCCAGCAGCGAGATCAGCCGGGCATTTTCGGCGCGCAGCGCGTCCGGATCATCGAGGTCGGAAGATCCCATACTCGTCGAGCAAGTCGTCCATGTCGTCGCCGACGCCATAGCCGAAGTTGTGACTGATGCGGCGGACGGCATCCAGCCGGCCATGTAGAGCGGGCCGGGCATCCTCGGGCAGCGAATGAATGACCTTCAAGGCCTGCTCGAACATCCGCACCAGCGCATCGAAGTAGCCCTCGTCCTGCAAGCCGACATCGTCGCTGAAACCGGCAACCCGCTCACAGTAGAACACCATCAGTTCGGCCAGCCCTTCCGGCTGCCCCATGGCCTTCTTGTAATCCGAGATCGCCTTCTTCGCCTTCGATACCGATGTGTCCTGGTTCTTGAACACATCCGGCCACAGCCAGCGGTCGATGGTGGCCTTGTAGGGTTTCAGCACGTCGCCACCCAATGCAAAGCGGGCATGGAGGAAAGCCTGATTATCCTTGCTGGCAGCGTAGAGGGCTTGCACCAGGACGATCAGGCCGGAACGGTCGAAGTCGGCCAGTTTGGTTTTGACGTCGCTCCAGGTGGGGGCGGTTTTCCTGGTGGTCATATCAGCTATCAACGGCGAGTGTTACAAATACCCAGCGCCGCTCCACCCTCCGCACTGCGCCCAATGATGGAATTCAAATAATGCGGTTTCAGTGCCAACAACGCATGATCCTCCGATACCAAGTAGTCGGCCTCCCCATCCAAAGCGCACAGCATGAAAATCGTATCATCCCCATCCGATGGCGGATGCGGTGCATTCTTTGTTGTGACGTGCACCTGCGCAAACGCTCCTGTGCAAAGCCTGCGGACTCTCCCGAGGATACAGGCTCCGCACCGTGGCTTAACGTATTGCAGAAGTGCGCCCCTGGCAATACCCTACAGCGATGAAGCTTGGCCAACCTCGCGTCTCTACCCAGGGTCAGGAAATCAAGACCAAAATCGAGCATCCTGGTTTTCATCGCAAAACATGCCTCTGAACCATTCTCAGCAAGCAAGTTCTAACTCATTGTAGCCAATAGAGAAAGGAGTTTCGAGATGAAGGCTGAAGCGATGAATCTCGTGCAATGGCAGGCGCGGTTTGGCACGGAAGAGGCTTGCTTGGAGGCGCTGAAGCAAAAGCGCGGGCACGATGGGTTTCAATTAACAAGTTGCTGGCCAAGTTGGCCTCCGACTGGCGCAAGCCCCAGGGGCTTTTTGTGATTCCACCCGAACGGGGTCTCACTTTACTGGCGCCGCTACCCGTAGGCAAATTGCATGGCGTGGGCCCGGCGACTGTCAAAAGACTCGCGGCAATGGGCATTGAGATCGTGTCGGATCTGCGAAACCTCCCCCGGGAGACACTCATGGCTCATTTCGGCAAGACAGGAGCCTGGTTTTACGGAGTGGCGCGAGGAATTGATGAGCGGCCCGTCCAATCTTCCCGACAGCGAAAGTCGGTGGGTACCGAACGCACCTTCTCCAAAAACCTGGAGGATCGAAGCGTCATGCTCGCCACCCTGCAGAGAATGGCCGAGCAGGTTGCGGCCCGTCTCCAGGTTCTCGACTTGGCGGGCCACACGGTGAGCGTCAAAGCACGTTTTCCCGACTTCACCACGATCACTCGAGCACATACGGCGACTGAGGACATCGGGACCACGGATGCAATCGCGGCATTGTTACCAGAACTACTCGACCGAGCAGTTCCCAAGAACACGTCCGTGCGCCTGCTGGGGATCACCGTGAGCGGCTTGGTCCACGTCCAGGCGGGGAGCGGTGTAGCACACCAGATGAGCTTGCTGGACGAAATCCTCAACCCGCGGTAAGAATATGGCCAGGGAATGGGCGGTGATGCAGCGAAAGCAGTCGTTCGGGCAGAGCCGCCGGTGTTCAAAAATTCTTTTTCTTACTTGCTGCCAGATTGACGTAAAGAAGTGCAGGTCACCCTGCTCACCAATAACGAATGGTGGGCACGGGGAACAGGGATACCCACCGTCCAGCGCAACACCGCTTGGGCCTGTGGGGCGGCTGCTGGGTGTGCCAGAGATTTAGGCGGAGAACTCTTGAGATGCCCAGTAAAGGTCCAGAACATGGATTCAAGCGCTGGTTCCGTTGAAGACAGCAGGAATTTACCCACTTGTCAGCGGCTATCCGCCCATCGCCGTAACATAGAAGGGCGGTAGACATGTATCTTAAGTTTTTCAACAGTGATCAAATGTTCCTCTCGCAATCGCTTCAAGACACGAGAAAAAGTTTCCGGGGTTAAGCCTAGGCGGGCCGCAATCATTGCTTTTGTAGCAGGTAGAAGCAAATTCACGGCAGAGTCTCCCGCCGGGCAAAGTTCCAGCAGATACCCTACAACTCGTTGGTCAGCAGATTCCACAGTAAGATGACGCAGCTCCTTTATTAAATGACGTAAACGTAGGCTCAGTCGGCCCAACATTTGCAGCATCAGTTCCTGATGCTGTTGTAGGGTGGCGAGAAAGGTCGTTAGTGGTATTGCCAGAACCCGGCTCGGTATGGCAGCTATTGCCTGCACGGGATAACGATATCCCAAAAAGGCAACAGCTTCAGCAAAAAGATCACCGCCTTGCAGAATATCAACTATTTTCTCGTGACCGTCAGCAGATGGTGTCACCAGCTTCACTTGTCCGTCAAGAAGAAAATAGAAAGCGGTAGCCATATCTCCTTCGAGAAACAGGATTTGTCCAGCAGTCATCTCAAGAACCCGTGCGCCACCAAATAAATGGAAAAGATCCTCATCCGACCATACAGAAAATATTTCTGTCCGGCGCAATAGATCCATTTCTTTATCTACTTGTCCGATTGTCATCAATCTGGCTTTTTGGCAAATAAAATTATGTCTAAAACCATCTTTACCCCATGATGCAGTTGTTACGGATTATAAATCAGCCTGTCATATGCCGACAGGTGGCGTCTCGCAGGCATAATCAATCCCAGAATCCAGACATTCAGCCGGGACAGGAAGAGCGCGTTTTGACGGTTAAATACGTTACGCCGAATCACCCGGCAGGGTCAATCGCTGCCTTTTGCTTATGAATTCCTCATCAGCGGTCATCCGGAAGCGGCACAGCCTCTTGATCGAAATCAAGGAGCGTCCTGATCACCGCTGATATTGTTAGTAAACAGGTACC
>JAJYPA010000005.1 GCA_021795795.1 Pseudomonadota bacterium
TCACATCTGGCGTCATTCCCCCATCGGCAAGGCTGCGCACACTACACCACCCACCCCGCGCTAGGACAACTCAGAAGGGGACATTTCAGCTTTGGAAAAAAGGGGACATTTTAGAATTGGGTTGACAATTTACGCCAGCCTGCGGGAGTGGTGGGGCCGACCCGGTTGCTCGGTCAGGGCTTGAGAACCTCGCGAATCGAGGCGAATGTCCGAGGGTACGGCTTAAGCTTTTGCAGGACGGTCGGCAGTTGGGCCAAGCCTTTACGCGCCGCTTCCGGGGTGGCAAAGTCGCCTGCGGTAACGGTGTACAGCACCTGGTTGTTCTTGGTTTGAGAGAACAGGTGCCAGTCGGTTATGTGTGCACCTGATGTGTGACGTTTGATAAAACCCAGAGCTGCTTTTTCATCATTGAACGCGCCCATCTGGATGACGGCACGGTGCGGCGCCCGTGCGCGGTACCACGCGTTGTCCACACCCTCGACAGCAACGGGTTTAACTGCTGGTTTGGGTTCGCCGGGCTTTGCCACCGGAGCCGGGGGTTTGACCGGTGTTGGTGCAGCTTTTTCTAATGGCTTCGCTGCGGTTGTGGCAGGTTGTCCCGCCAACTTTTGCGACTTGGGTGGAATCAGGTGAGGTGCTTCACTCGCAATGGGGGCGGTTGATTGCTCGACAGGCTTTGTAGCTTCCGTCGGCCGGGTTGCAGGGGCAATTTCTGCTGACGGGGGCGCAACGGCGGCCGGTGGCGTTGCCGGGGCTACAGTGGCTTGGCTAGCCTGTAGATCCGGTGTGCTGACCGGGCCGTCATTCGGCAATGGATTGTCTGTTTGCGCCATTTCGTTGCTGGCCAGTGACGTGGGTGTGCTTGTCGCGGTGGTTTCTGTTGCCAGTGGCAGTGACTGTGGTTTGGCTGGCTGATCGGTCGAGCGAGTGAGCAAGGCAAAGCCACCGAAGGCAACAACGGCTACGCTGATGCCAGCAACGATCAGTAATGCCGGGCTGAACCGCTTGGTTGGTTTGAAGTGATCTGACGTATTGAAACCGCGGCCATCTTCCGGATCGTCGACGAACAGAGATTGGACCGTTGTGGCGGTGGGAGCTTCAGCTGGCGTTTGTTCTGTTGAAGGCGGGGTTTCTCCAAGCAGTTGGCAAGGGTGCATATCACTCTGCATTTCGGAGAGTTCGGGTTCGAGCCGGAGTTGATCGGTCAGGCCGATATCGCCCGTTAACAGGAACAGCAGTTGGTTTGCTGCGAAGTCGTGCGCCGCACGCAGGTAACTGACCATCTCTGACCATTGCGGGGTGTTGAGCCAGACATGGGCATTTTCAATGACGACCAGAACGCGCTCGGATGCCGTAAGCGCTTCGTGAGCAGCGGTGGCCAGTTCTTGTGGGGACTCGATTCCCGGCGAGAGTTGCAACGCTTCAGTGACCAGGGTGATGATCGCCGATGGGGTGGTGGTCGGGCTGGCCCTCAGGCCGAGGATGTCGATGTGATCCGGTAGCTGTTCGTCCAGCAGCTTGACGAATGCCCGTCGTTCCGGTTCGGATGCGCTCTCGACCAAGATGGTCCGGTCGGCGTATTTGATCAGTTGTGTGATCAGATTGGCTTGATCGAGTGCGTGTTGCTGCGCGGTATTCATGAGGGTGTCCATTCAAATCAGAGTCGCAATTAAGAGGCCGTTGCGTGGGTATGTCGTAACGTTTCCATCAGGGTTTCTTCCGGAGCTTTGTCGGTGACGAGCGCCGAACCGAGGCCGTGCATCAGGACCAGTCGAAGTCGACCACTCTGCACTTTCTTGTCACTGTCCATAAGACTGCGGATCGTTTCGACACTGAGCTCGCTCGGGCTTTGTGTCGGCAACCCTGCTGCAGCCACAATGCGATAAACGCGGGCCAGATCAGCGGCACTGATCCATTCGAGCCGATGGGAAAGATCCGCCGCCATGCACATGCCCGCACCCACCGCTTCACCATGCAGCCAGTTGCCGTAGCCCATGCCGGTTTCAATGGCGTGGCCGAAGGTGTGCCCCAGATTGAGCAGGGCACGCAGTCCCCCTTCACGTTCGTCCTGATTGACGATATCGGCCTTGATGGCGCAAGACCGGGTGATGGCATGCTTTAAAGCGGTTTCTTCGCGGACGCGCAGTTTGGCCATATTGGCTTCGATCCAGTCGAGGAAATCCACATCCCAGAGCAGGCCGTATTTAATGATTTCCGCCAGCCCAGCCGACAACTCCCGATCGGGCAGGGTGTCGAGTGTGCGGATGTCCGCTATCACGCAGCGGGGCTGGTAAAACGCGCCGATCATGTTCTTGGCACGGGGGTGATTGACCCCGGTTTTTCCGCCAACGGAGCTATCGACCTGCGAGAGCAGTGTCGTCGGAATTTGGATGAAGGGTACACCGCGCTGGTAGCTGGCGGCGGCGAAGCCGGTGATGTCGCCGATGACGCCGCCACCCAGGGCAATCAGCGTGGCCTGGCGGTCGCAGCGCGCATCTACCAGTGCATCGAAAATCGTGCTGAGTACCTCAAGGGATTTGTACTGCTCGCCATCCGGCAGCACGATCTGTTCGACTTTCTTGAATGCCCGCAGCCCAGCTATCAGCGTGTCGGCATAGAGCGGTGCGACCGTGGTGTTGGATACGACTACGGCTGTATCGCCCAGAATGTGTCGAGCCAATAGCTCGGGCTGCTTGAGCAAATCAACCCCGATGTAGATTGGATAACTGCGATCGGCCAGATCAACAACCAGGGGAGCGGTGTTCATTAACGCGGTAGCCGTATCGGGCATGGGATCACCTTCATTCATGGAGACAGTGAGTTGGACGAGTACGATACAGTCCTCAAGGTATGGACTATATCAGGAAGATGCAGGACGCGGCAGCCGCATCATAGCGACGTCGAGCGGCATTATTTACGTTCGACCGGCATCCAGCCGCTGGACCCTTTCAAGAGTTGCAGGCGCGTGAGATAGATTTGCGTCTGGCCTTGCTTGAAATTACCGAACTGCAACATCAGGCCAATTTGCCCGACGGTCCCCAGCAGACTGCTGGCTGAGTCGGCGTTTTGCAGTGATTTGGCAACCTGTTCTGCGCTCTGTTTGAAGGCCAGTGTGGCGGTGACGTCGACTGTCCATTGGTGGTTCAGCTCGGCAGCGTTGAGGGAGTCAATGCGTTCGACCACGATGACTTTGCCGGATGGATCGAGTTGATCTTGCAGAATCTGTCGCACGGAGTCTTTATCGGGGCCGTTATTGAACAGGCAACCTCCAAGAGCTAAAAGTACCAACAGAAAGAGACTACGCGTTAAAAAGCTCAGTGGTCGCAAGGCGAAGGCTCCTAAAAGAGTATGGACTTGGGTATTGAACAGGGTGGGATGGAATCTCGAAGCCGGGTTACAGGCCAACTGGCCGCGGAATGCCGGCCTTGAGGTTGTCCCAATGTGCCCAGTTCTGGCTTCCGGGCGGCATTTGCACATAAAACCCGAGCGTCGACAGATAGTGGCGAACCGTGGCCGCATCCGTCCTGGCCAGAGCCCGATCCACGCTCAAATCCAGATGCATGACTTCTTCCAGTCGGCCAAAAGGTGCCCGTATTGTCGCGTCCAGCGTGTCCGGCAAGGTGCCCTTGGGCAGAAACAGGTACAAATCGGCTTTTTTCAGGCTTTTGTAGATAGTGCAGTGCATGTTGGTCTATTTCAGTGGTGAACGAGGCCAAGTTTATCCCAAATGCAGCGCAAACCGATTTTTCGTGCGAGGATGCGCAGCATGAATATCTCCTGGTTAACCCCTTTTCGCCGTGTCCTGACCTCTCGAACCGAGCTCGCGGTTCTGTTGCTGGGGTTTTCCTCGGGACTGCCTTTCCTGTTGAGTTCCGGTACCTTGCAAGCCTGGTTGACGGTGAGTCACATCAGCACGTCCACGATCGGCTTGTTTGCGCTGGTCGGGTTGCCCTACACGCTCAAGTTTCTCTGGGCGCCGTTGCTCGATTGGTACAGCATCCGCTGGCTGGGGCGACGTCGAAGCTGGATGTTGCTGGCGCAAGTAGCCATTGCATTGACTCTGCTGGCCATGGCAATCACGAAACCAGAAAGCCAGATCTGGCCGTTCGCTCTTTTGGCTTTGATGTTGGCAACGTTCTCTGCCACGCAGGATATCGCCATTGATGCGTGGCGAACCGACACACTCAGCCCCGAAGAGCGTGGTTTCGGTGCGGCATTGTTTGTCATGGCCTATCGCCTCGGGATGCTGGCGGCCGGCAGTCTGGCGATGATCTTTGCCCAATTTTTCGGTTGGCCGCTCACCTACACGGCGATGGCCGTTTTCATGGGTATCGGCATCGTCGCCACCTTGATTGCCCCGGAGAAAAACACCCTGGAATTGGCGCCACCGAGCCTGCTGGCAGCGGTGGTCGAGCCTCTGCGGGAGTTATTCGGGCGACGCGAAGCCTGGGCCTTGCTGGCGCTGATTGTGCTGTACAAATTCGGTGATGCCTTTGCCAGCGCGCTTTCAACCACGTTCCTTATTCGTGGTGCCGGTTTCAGCCTCGCCGAGATCGGCCTGATCAATAACGGTCTGGGGTTGGTTATCACCCTCGTCGGCGGTTTGTTCGGCGGTTTGTGGATGATCAAGCTGGGCCTGTTCCGCTCACTGATGGTGTTCGGTGTCCTGCAGGCGGTGACTAACTTGGGTTACGCCCTGCTGGCGGTGGCGCCCAGTCTGGAATTGATGGTGCCGGTCATCGCGCTGGAACATTTCACGGGCGGGCTCGGTACGGCGGCCTTTGTGGCCTTGTTGATGGCGGCTTGTGACATCCGTTATTCCGCCACGCAGTTTGCGCTGTTGTCGGCGATTGCCAGCTTGGGGCGCGTATACCTCGGGCCGGTTGCGGGGTTGACGGTAACCGCCTTGGGGTGGCCCAGTTTTTTTGTGCTGACTTTTATCGCCGCTTTGCCCGGGCTTTGGTTATTATTCAAACTTAGGGCGATGATCCAGCAAATGGATCGTTCGCCGAATTAACCCGGGAGGGTGTGCTATGCGTTTGAGAAATCAGGTTTTAATGGCCGTTTTGGCCAGTATGTTCAGCGTGAGTGTCGACAGCACGGTTGCGCGTGCCGACCCGCCACCTTGGGCTGGCGGACAGGATCGATCGGATAAACATCACGATGACGATCATGATCGCGGCGATGATCGTCGTGGCGAGCGAGCGGATCGTGGGCACGATCACTACCAAATCACCACTCGAGAGCAGTACTACATCACGGATTGGTATCGTCGCCACGGGCACGGTGCGCATCGTTTGCCTCCGGGACAGGCCAAAAAACTCTATCGCGGCGCGCCGTGGCCACCGCCGTATGCCTATGCCCCACTGCCTTACGAGGTTGTGCGCGGGCTGCAGCCATTGCCGCCCGGATACCGTTATTATCAGGTCGGTGCCGACGTGGTGATCGCCAATTTGGCCGGACAGGTTGTCGCCGATGTGGTGTACGACTTGCTAAACCGTTAAGCTCCGCATCCTGTCTTCCTTGTACTATGGCCAGTAGCTTTTGAATATGACCGAGCAATCTTCCCGCCCTGCTGCTGATGCGGCTGATCAATCCCCATTCCGCGATCTGGCTCTTGATCAGACCGGCTCCGTGGCATCGGCGCCGGACGCTACTGTATCGGCAGAGGCTGATGTGACATCTGAAACACCCGTGGAACATGCGATCGAGCCGAGCGCTGACCAGATGCCGGCAGGGTTGGAGCAGACGGATTCGGAGCCCACAGATTCTGAACAAAAGACGGATAAACCCGCCAAAAAGCGGGTTCCTCCGCAGGAAGTCATCGCCCGCCTAGTTGCGGCCTGGCCTTCGGCTTTCTTTGCGGAGCCGCGCTCGGTCAAGCCACTGACAATCGGTGTGTTGCAGCAGATTCTGGCGAATCGTCCGGCTGAACTTGATGGCTTGAACAGCCACGCGATTCGCACGGGCATCAAATTTTATACATCCCGGTTGTCGTACCACTACGGCATGGTGCACAACACGCACCGCATCACGCTCGCCGGAGAACCTGCCGAGGAAGTGGACGACAAGGCTCGCGAATTTGCCAAAGCCCAGATCGTTGCGATCAAGCAACAACGAGAAGCGCGCCAAAAAGCAAGCCAAGAAGAAAACAAGGCTGCGCAGAATCCGGCAGATGCCGCCTCGGGTGAGCAATCTACAGATGAGTCCACAGAGGGCAAGAAGCCGCCCCGTGCCAAGCAGGCCCGCAAACCGCGTCCTGCCACTGGAAGCGAAGGAAAAGGGCGTGATGCAGATGCTGGCGCATCATCAGGGCAGCGCCCGCGCCGTCCGCGCCGGGATCAGGCGCGCCCTCCGCGATCAGACAAACCGGTGGCTCCCGGTACTCAGGCTGCGGCACCCGCAACCGAGAACCTGAGTATGGAAGAGAAGCTCGCCCGTCTGGCCCAGCACTTCGGCAAGCCCGGTTGAGAGCCCGGTTAACATTCAGATTAGATCGATAACAGACCGCTGTATTCAATCAGACCCTTTAAGGAACCCCCTGCCATGATGGCTTCAACCGCCCTTTCGATCATCCTGCCCGCCAAGAATGAAGTCGGGGCGGTGGGAGATACCGTCAGTCGGATTCGTCAGGCCTTTCCCGATGCAGAAATTCTCGTGGTCAACGATGGCTCGACCGATGATACGGCCCAAGTGGCAGAAGCGGCTGGGGCACGGGTCATCACGCATCCCTACAGTGTGGGCAATGGCGCGGCCATCAAAACCGGCGCGCGTCACGCGACCGGCGAGGTGCTGGTGTTCATGGATGCCGATGGTCAACACGATCCGGCGGACATTCCCCGTTTGCTTGCCCGGCTCGGCGACGGGTTGGACATGGTGGTGGGCGCGCGCCAATCCGGTTCACAGGCCAGCGTGGGTCGTGGTTTGGCCAACCGCTTCTACAATGCGCTGGCTTCCTGGATGACCGGTCAGAAGATCGAAGATCTGACTTCCGGCTTTCGCGCCGTGCGCGCCGATAAATTCCGTGAATTTCTCTATTTGTTGCCCAACGGGTTCTCCTACCCCACCACCTGCACAATGGCGTTCTTCCGCGCCGGCTATGGTGTGGCCTATGTCCCGATCATGGCAGCCCAGCGGATTGGCAAAAGCCATATTCGGCCCGTCAAGGATGGCATCCGTTTTTTGCTGATCATCTTCAAGATCGGCACCCTGTACTCCCCCCTCAAATTGTTCCTGCCGGTTTCCCTGCTGCATTTCATTGTCGGACTGGGCTATTACCTGTACACCTACAGTGAATTCAATCGCTTGTCGCTGGCATCGGTGTTTTTGTGGAGCGCAGCGGTCACCATTTTTCTGATTGGTCTTGTTTCCGAGCAGATCACGCAGTTGATGTACAAGGACAGCGGCAATCGGCCCGATTCCCGGCACGAATAGCCTGTCAAAAAAGGCACTTCCGCCCTTTTCCCAATCACCCCGTTTTTTCTGCCCGCTCTCATCAGGCTGCCCGTATGATTTCTGTAACGGAATTTCATCGTTGATCGAACTACACTCAGAGCACGAACAAATACGTGGGAAACGAGTCATGTTTCAAAGCAGTCGAAAGCAGATCTGGAAAAAGTTAGGTTTATTGATCGGAGGGATTGTATTCATGGCAAGCAATGTTTACGCGGCCGATACTGGCGCAGGTCAAACGCGCCCCGCGGCCACCGACTCAATCGTATTGGGTTTGGGCTGCTTCTGGGGTGCGGAAAAGCGCATGTCGGAAATCCCCGGTGTGGTGGATGTCGAATCCGGCTATGCGGGCGGTGACAAGGCGCGGGTTGGCTATCGCGAGATTCTGAACGACGAGCAGGCCATCCGCCGGGGGGCGCTCGATGAGCGGAATCACGCCGAAGTCATCAAGGTCACTTTTGATCCGGCCAAGGTGAGCCTGAAAACCATCCTGATCAAATTCTGGGAAAACCATGACCCTACACAGGGTGATCGTCAGGGTAACGATGTCGGCAGCAACTACCGCAGCGTGATTTATTACCATGACGACGCGCAAAAGGCGGTCGCACTGGAAACGCGAGACGCGTATCAATCAGCCCTGACGCGTGCCGGACGCGGCACGATCACCACCGAGATTGCACCGTTGCGTAATTACAATACCGCCGAGGAGTACCATCAGGACTACCTCAAGAAAAACCCGAACGGCTACTGTGGTCTGGGGGGTACCGGCGTGGCCTATCCCGGCAGTGATCAGGCCGCTTCTGTCCCGGCGCCGCAACTGGTTGCGGCGGATTTGAATGCCGATCGTCAACTGATCGTGTTTGAAGCGCATGATTGCCCGTTCTGCGCCCAGTTCAAGAAAGACGTGCTGGCCGATTGGCGTTCGCCTGTGCCGGTCGTCGCCACGCTCAACCCCAATCCGCCCAAGGGCTGGACGCTGGAGAAAGCCCTGTTTGCCACGCCCACCATCGTGCTGTTCGAGCAGGGCAAGGAAGTATCCCGATACACCGGCTACAACGGCGACAAAGACCGATTCTGGAAATGGCTCGGCTTTCACCTGTTAACGCCGGAACAACAGAAAATCGCCTTTGAGCAAGGCACCGAGCGACCAGGAACCGGCTCGCATCTGGACGAAAAACGCCCCGGCACCTTCGTGGATCCGATTACCGGTGCGCCCTTGTTCCGAAGCGACACCAAATTCAACAGCGGCACCGGTTGGCCGAGTTTCTTCAACCCCCTACCGGGCGCCATCGAGCTCAGAGAGGACAATGCTTACGGCATGCACCGTGTCGAGGTGATCAGTGCCAGCTCGGGCATCCATTTGGGCCACGTTTTCGACGATGGCCCGCCACCAACCGGCAAACGCTACTGCATCAATGGTGATGTACTGAATTTCGTACCGGATTAGCTATCTGGTTCCGGGGCCAAACGCAGTAAGATAAGCGGCACTTCTTGTATGTGCCCTGATTTTTTACTGTGAAGATTTCATGTCTAAATTATTGTTCTGGATCGTCATCATTCTCGGGATTGTCGGTTACGTGGTATACAAACGTCGTGCACGCACGGTACCGCGATTGCCACGCGACAAGCCGCTCGACACCTTCGAGACGATCCGCTGTGCCGAATGCGGCGTGTTCACGGCAAAAAACAAGGCGGTGATGCGCGATGGCCACTCTTTTTGCAGTTGGGAGCATGCCCAGAAATGGCATGATCGGCATTCCTCAAGCGATCATTCGTGATTCGCGAACTCATGACCCGACATCAATGATCGAGGCCCAATGATTCATACTCGCCCCAATACCAGATCTGGTTCCGAAGCCGACAACTGGCGGGGTATTCGTCTCGTCAATGCCTACCGTGTTTTTCTTGCCTTTGCGCTCGTCGCCGCCTCCATTTCCGGCCGGGGACCACAGGTTTTCGGGCAGCAGGATCCCTACCTGTTCGGTTTTGTCGCCTGGGGTTATCTTGTCCTCGCTATGGGTTTCGAGTTCCTGCTCGAACTGCATGTCCTGCCTTTCCGTCCGCAGGCGCATTTGCACGCGTTCGGTGACATCATTGTTCTGGTGTTGGTGATGCACGCATCGGGTGGCCCTGGTGGCGGCATTGCCCTGTTGATGATTATCGCGGTCGGCCTGTCGGCGGTCTTATTGGGCGCCACGGCCGCTATGGGCTACGCCGCCTTGGCCAGCATCATGGTGCTGGGCGAGACGATGGTTTCCTCTCTGGTCGATCACGAAGAACGTCAGTTCGCGGCGGCGGGATTTCTCGGCTTTGCCCTGTTCGTGGTGGCGATTCTGGTAGCGACTTTCGAGCAACGCGTCCAAAGGATGGAGCGCCTGAGTCAGCGCAAAGAAGAGGAAATTCATTACCTGTCTACTTTGGCTGTTCAGATCATCGAGCGCTCATCAAATGGCATTTTGATCAGTGATCCGGCCGGAGAGGTGGACTATATCAACACAGCAGCGCGGCAGTTGCTGGCGGCGCGCCGGCAGGGTGATGTTCGCAAAACGGTGGGGAAATTTCCGGTAAAAATGCGCTTGAGGGATGTGCACCCCGCGCTTGTGGGGGCCCTGCAGGATTGGTATGACGGGCGAAACAGCGGCAGCATCGAGTGTGATGAACCGCTCCGATTCCGGGCGGAGTTCCATCCGCTGGAAACCGGGCTCGGGCAGCGGGCCTTGGTGATTCTGGTCGATTTGTCCGTGGAAGACGCCCGTGTGCAGGAGAGCAAGCTGGCCTCGCTGGGCCGGTTGACGGCGAGCATCGCCCATGAGGTGCGCAACCCGCTGTCGTCCATTCGCCAGGCCAGCGAGTTGCTAGCCGACTCCACCTCGGATGAGGAACGCGCCGAACTGATCCCGATCATTATCCGTCACAGTGCACGAATCAACACGTTGGTCGAAGGGGTGCTGGATGTGGCACGCAAGCCGCAGGTTCAGCCGGTCCGGATTAATTTTGCCCAATGGCTGCACGAGTTTGTCAAACTGCACCGGCTTTACTGGGAAGCAAATTCGGTGATCTGGCAGGCGCCTGAACAGGCAGATGCCGACTGTGCACTGACTTTTGATGCGGCTCACTTGTGGCAGATCATGGATAATCTTGTTACCAATGCCGTACGGCATGGACGCAGTGCCGATGGTATGGTCTATTTGAACCTGACTTGCGATATCGACACAGAGGAAACCGTGGTGCTCCGGATTTGTGATCGTGGCCCTGGCCTTTGTGATGCGGCCGCCCGTTCGCTGTTCGAGCCGTTTTTCACTACCCATGTCGAAGGGGTGGGGCTGGGATTGTATGTCAGCCGAGAGCTTGCTTTGTCCAACGGCGCACAGCTTTTTGTCGAAGCGGCGGTAAAGGGTGCGGCTGCCGATGCGCACGGCACCTGCTTTGTGCTCCGTTGTCCGCGCGCTGTATGATGGCGCTTCATGAACCGGGATTTTGTTTATGACCGCCTGCTTGATCGTTGACGATGAACTGGACATCCGCACGCTAATCGCTTTGTCGCTCCGCCGCGAAGGCGTGACCTGTCATCTGGCCGCCGATCTGGCCAGCGCGCGTGCTCAATTGGCCGAGCTGGGCCACATACTCAATTTTTGTTTGACCGACATGCACCTGCCCGATGGCGATGGGCTGGATCTGCTCGATGAGATACGCCAGCGGTTTCCTGACTTGCCCGTGGCGGTGATCACGGCGCATGGACAGGTTGATGCCGCTGTTCGTGCACTCAAGGCCGGTGCCTTCGATTTCGTGTCCAAGCCGATCGAGCAGCTGGTGCTCAAGCGACTTCTGCGAGACGCACTCAAGGCGAACCCGCCGGACACGCAATTCACGGCAACAGAACCAAACGGTGCACAAGAGGATGCCGTGCCTGGGGATGATCGGCCGATATCCTCAGCGCGGGGGGAGGGCGCACCATCCCTGATCGGTCCGTCGCGTACCATGCAGCAGTTGCGCGAGACGATTCAAAAGGTCGCCCGCTCACAGGCGCCGGTGTTCATCTGTGGCGAGTCCGGCACGGGCAAGGAATTGGTGGCACGTCAGATTCATGCCTTCAGCGGTCGGGCCGATGGCCCCTTTATCCCGGTCAACTGTGGCGCCATCCCGGCTGAATTGATCGAGAGCGAATTGTTCGGCCACAAAAAGGGGGCCTTTACAGGAGCACATAGGGCGCATGAAGGGCTTTTCCGCGCGGCGGAAGGTGGGAGCCTGTTTCTGGACGAGGTTGCCGACCTGCCTTTGGGTTTGCAGGTCAAGCTCCTGCGCGCCATTCAGGAGCGCAAGGTGCGCCCCGTTGGTGAATCAGCCGAAATACCCATCGATGTCCGCATCATCTCAGCATCGCATCAGGACCTCAACGCGGCGGTGCGCGACGGACAATTTCGTCACGACCTGTTTTACCGCCTTAATGTGATCGAGCTGCGCGTCCCCCCCCTGCGCGCGCGCCTGGAGGATTTGCCCGCGCTCTGTGCCCATATTCTGGATAAACTGGCCGAGCGGGAACGCCGCCGCCCACCCCGTCTGACAACAGAGGCCTTGCACTGGTTGGCTCAGCAGCCATTTGAAGGTAATGTCCGGGCATTGGAAAATCTGTTGGAGCGCGGGGTTGCGCTGACCGATGGTGATCTGCTCGGCGTCTCTGCCTTAACCGATCCCGGCGCATACACTCCTTCGATCGAGCAGGTTGCCCGGCCTGCGTTTCAGGCTGCCAGTGTGTCCACGAGCTGGGCCGTCACTCCGCCCAGCAGCGCGCTGGAAGCCGAAGAACAGCGCCAAGTGTTGAATGCGTTGGAGATGACCCGGTGGAATCGCAGCGAGGCGGCCAGGCAATTGGGCCTGAGTTTGCGGCAACTGCGCTATCGGTTGTCCAAATGGGGCGTCGAATAGCCGGCGACTGGGCTACGTTTTCGAACCGCTGCACTGTTGAGCCCAAAGCTTATGCCCCTTACGGGCCGTTTTTCATGCCGACGGTCGCTGTCGGCGTGTTATGGCGTTCGGCACGCGAGGCAGGGAAGGTGACCCGGAACACACTGCCCTGGCTGATCTGGCTTGTGATATCGAGTTTGGCCTCGTGTCTCAGGATCACGTGCTTGACGATCGCCAGGCCGAGCCCCGTACCGCCGCGTGAGCGTGATCGCGCCACATCAATGCGGTAGAAGCGTTCGGTCAGTCGGGGAATATGCCGTGGCTCGATGCCGATGCCGGTGTCCTCCACTTCAAAAACGGGTTGGTTTTTTTCGTTTTGCTGCCAGCGAATGGTGATTGTTCCTCCGCCGGGGGTGTATTTGACGGCGTTGAAGACCAGATTAGACAAGGCTGAGTGCAGCTCTCGCATGATGCCGACCAGCCATAGCCCCGGGTCTACTTCCAGCAGAATCTGATGCTGTTCTGCGCCGGAGAGCAATTGTGCGTCGTGAGCGACGGTTTCGAGCAGACTGCGCATGTCGATGGACTCGAAATACTCCTCGTCGGGGCGAGAGGTTTCCAGTCGCGAAAGCAGCAACAGATCTTCGACGATGCGACGCATACGCTCCGATTGTTGGTGCATGTTGGTAAGAATGCGGAACATTTCACCCTGCGTATCTTCCTCGCTGTCGAGCAGCGTTTCGAGATAGCCCGCCAGCACGGTCAATGGTGTGCGCAATTCATGCGACACGTTGGCCACGAAATCCTGCCGCACGCCCTGAAGACGATAGAGCGCCGTCACGTCCCGACCGATCAGCAAGCTGCGATCCTCGCCATAGGGCTCCATGCGCAGATTCAGCGCCCGCTGCTCATCGCCCGGAGACTGGAATTCCAGCACACGCCCCGAAGCGCCTTCCCCCAGCCAATTCACGAATGTGGGATCGCGTATCAAATTGTCGATACGCAGGCCCACATCGTTCTGCGTCAGATTCAGCAGATCGCAGGCGGCATCGTTCAGCCACTCGATTTCACGCAACGGGGTCAGCACCACCATCGCATCGGGTACCGACATGGCGGAGCGATGGTAGCGCTTCAATAAATCGACCAGCTTGCGTTGTCGCCGAACCCAAGAGGCGCGTACACGGCGCTGACGATCCTGAATCAGGCCGGTCAGCCCATAGGTTGTGTGACTGGTGAACCGACGCCGGACACTGCGCGCCAGGCGCATCAGCCGATACAGCAGTGAGAGGGCGTAGCAACCTAGCGTGAGCGCGACGGCCCAACTGATTGCGCCACCAAACATGAATAAAATCCCACCCGGCAAAGCCGAGAGCAGAAGCATCATGAATTCCTGCCGCCAGCGTGCGGCGTTCAGGCGCCATATCCGGTCTTGGTGCCTGTATCGGGCTGTGGGGGATCGATCGGGACGTTTGACAGTGTTAAGTATATTCCGCGGCACGATCGATCAGGCTTTGCTGGATAGCCGGTAGCCGACGCCGCGTACCGTTTGAATCAGGGCATCGAATCCGCTGGGCATCAGGGCCTTGCGCAGACGCAGAATGTGGACATCGACGGTGCGCTCTTCCACATAGGCGTTGCGGCCCCAGATGCGGTCGAGCAATTGCGTCCGGCTGAACACGCGCTCCGGGTGCGTCATGAAGAAGGTCAGAAGACGGAATTCGGTCGGGCCGACATCGATATCGACATTGCCGCCCGTCACCCGATGGCTTTCCGGATCAAGCCGCAAACCCGCCACTTCGATCATGCCGCCTTCGCTATCGGGTGATGCGCGACGCAGAACAGCCTTGATGCGCGCCATCAATTCCCGAGGTGAAAATGGTTTGGTGATATAGTCATCGGCACCGGCCTCTAGGCCGCTGACTTTGTCTTCTTCCTCGCCTCGTGCAGTCAACATGACGATCGGCACGTCCCGTGTAAGTTCATCCCGCTTCATGCGTCGGGCGAATTCGATGCCGCTGGCACCCGGAAGCATCCAGTCCAGCAGGACCAGATCCGGTAGTTTGTGCGTCAGTTGTTCGAACGCTTCGGATACATCGCCCGCTTCGATCAGATCGTAGCCCGCGCGCCCGAGGGCAAACGCTACCATCTCCCGAATGGGTTTCTCGTCTTCAACGATCAAAATTGTTTTGCGTGCCATGGTTAATGCTCGTGTTGCAGGGTGATGACTATTTGACCGCAAGGGAATGACACGATTATGACAATATGACAAACCGCCCGATTATCCAAGTGATGGATAATCGGGTGGTTTGTGTCTAGGGAAGGTCAGCACAAATGCAGCCCTTCCCGTGCAGGGCACGGAAGCCCTGCCGCACAATGACGTAAGCCATTTAATTTCTGAAACCGTGCCGGGCGTGAACGCGGGCTTGCGCCTGCCGAACATTCAGCTGGCGCAAGCCCACCGGCGCGGGTGTTTCTGCACGCAAAGCTGGTGTAGGCCCATGAAGCCATGGATGGATTCGTGCAGAGATTCCCTGGGGGACCTTGGTGGTGTTGCGCAACCAGTGTCTTGAGTCAAGGGTGTCCTGTGCAGCGCGCTAGCCTTCATGGGCGCCGAGCGGTACAGTAAGGGCCCTCAAATTCCGAAAAAATCGAAGTGATGATTGATTCCCAGCAGATAGCAGATGATGTAACGCGCGCGCTGACCGAAGATATGGGCGGCGGTGATGTTTCTGCGCGACTCGTTCCGGCCGAACAGATGATGCAGGGGCGGATTGTAGCGCGGGAATCGTGCATATTGGCTGGCACAGCCTGGGCAGAAACCGCGTTCCGCCGCGTATCGAATCGTTCACTGGTTCAGTGGCTGTACCGTGATGGCGATACCGTCCCGGCAGATAGTGTCATTTGTAGGCTGGACGGGCCGGCACGCGCCCTGCTGACGGCCGAGCGTACGGCTTTGAATTTTCTGCAAACACTGAGTGGTACTGCGACAGCAACCCGCACCTTTGTCGATGCCATCAGCGGGACATCGGCGCGCATTCTCGATACCCGCAAGACGATCCCCAGTTTGCGCACGGCGCAGAAATACGCAGTCACCTGCGGCGGGGGCTTCAATCATCGCATGGGTCTGTATGACATGGTTTTGCTCAAGGAAAACCACATCATGGCTGCGGGATCGATCACGGCTGCGGTGCAGGCCAGTCGCATGATCAACCCGGATGTTCCCCTTGAGGTAGAGGTTGAAACCCTCGACCAGCTCGAGGAAGCTTTGGCGGCGGGCGTTGAGCGGATTCTACTGGATAACTTCGACTTGGATGGGCTACGTGCCGCTGTGGCTTTGAACGACGGGCGAGCGAAGCTGGAAGCATCGGGCAACGTCGATATTTCCAACGTGTGCGATGTCGCGGAAACGGGAGTTGATTACATTTCAATCGGTGCGATCACCAAGCACATTCGCGCCGTGGATCTGTCGTTGCGTTTCGACCCGCTGGCCGACCGGCTCGTAGTTCTTTAACGTTTTTTAGCGGTCTCGCCCGCAGAGTGTATCCATATGATGGGGACACTCGAACCAGAACTACTCAAATTGGTAGTAGTTCTGATTCAGATAGGTCGAGACAGCACTGACCTCTTCGTCGAACCACGGCAGGTTGAAGTGGTTGGCGCATGACTGAACCTTGGTTTGCAGGCTCTCGAAGTTCTGGATTTTGCCGCCGCGGCGTGATTCATAGAACGCGGCGTCATGTGGCGCCGCGTGACAGGCCGCGCAGTGTTGCGCGTGTAGGCTCGCGCCCCAGCTTGGATCGTGCGCTTCGGCCGCAGCAGGCAGGGCAAATGTACTACAGACCAAGGCCGCTAAAATCAGGCTCAGAGCGTGTTTTGTCAGGAATGGCATAGGATTCATCTTGGCTCCTCAATGAAATCAGGCTGATGTGGACTTCCAGCCAACACATATAAGCCTGTGGCGATTTATTTGCATCTTCCTGGGCGTGTCTTCATCCGGGTATATTTTTATTTCACCCAGCTCCAAGCGTAGCCACCTGTGGATGCGGCGCAAATAAAACTTATCTATCAGTCTGCTGGATATCGATGCCCTGCTTTAACCGCCTGCTGAAATAAGTATTACAGTTGGTGGTTAATTTGCCATTATCAGGCGCGAACGTCGAGCAGGGAGCCTGTCGAATTTGCGTTAACGCCCTTTGGAGTCGGGTTCTTGACTGCGGCAGCAACTTGTTCCGGGCTGCTCACGCGGTTGGGTGTTTGCTGTTCCACGGGCATGTTGCGTGTCTGGGCCGAACTGAAGTTCGGGTTCTGGTTTGCGGTGAGGACAAGCGCGCCGTCGGCAATGGGCGTATTCGTATAACTGGCGTGTAAATTGATCATGGCCTGCTCCTTGATCGTGCATTACTGTGTTCAATGATACGTCCATTTCTACGGTTGTACATCTTCCTGTTTTATTCCAGGCATTTATCCCCGTCCGGAGAGCAGGAAGTGTTCGGCGCTATCGAGTTCTTCGGGCGCGCCGTACAGTGTAAGCGTGTCACCTTCCTGCAGCAGGGTGTCGCTTTGCGGTGTTTCCCCGCGAATACCAGAACGGTTGATGGCATCGACCACAATGGTCTTGTTGGTCGGCAGGCAGCTTTCAAGCGTCCGGCCGATGGCGTAGCTGCCCTCAACCAGTGAAATGTTGCGCAGGGTTCGCGGTGCGAGCGGAATGAAATCGTTGCTGTCGCGCGCGCGGTTACCGGCATAGGTATGTCGTAAAGGGGCGTAGTTTTCCCGCCGGATTTCCTGAATCTGCCGGATAATCTTGGATACCGGCACATTCAATGCGCGCAAGACATTGCCTGAGAGTACGAGGCTCATTTCATAAATACTGGCAACCACATCGGTGGCGCCTGCCTCGTACAGAGGATCGATCTGTTCGTCCGTCCGTGCGCGCACCATGATCGGAATGTTTTCGGAAAGGCTGCGGGCAACCTCGGTTGTCTTGATGGCGGCACTGTCGTCCAAATGGGAAATGACCAGTGCCCGCGCCCGGCTCAACCCCGCGGCCTCGAGAATATCGGCGTGGGTCGAATTGCCGAAGTGAACCGGCAAGCCGGCCTGCAAGGCCTGTTGCACGATATCCGGATCGATTTCGATGGCCGCATATTCGAAGCCTTCGCTTTGCAGTAAGCGAGCGACGTTCTGGCCCACTCGGCCAAAGCCGCATATCACGACATGACCACTCAGCTCATTGGTGAATTGCGAGATTGATTCTGCCTGACTCTTACGGTTCTTCTGGTAACTGGGCACGATGTGCTTGGCTATCCAGCCATTGAACTTGATGAGGATCGGGGTCAGCACCATCGAAAAAATCACCACGGCCAGAACGATCTGCCGTTGATAGTCGGTCATTATCTCCGGTGCGGTGATGGCAAGCATGGCAAAACCGAACTCCCCGCCTTGCGCCAGCACAAGGCCCGTACGCAGGGCAACACCCGGCTCCTCTCCCATGGCTCGCCCGATGACGAATACGATGCTGGTTTTGACAACTACGAGTAGGGCCAGCAACAGCAGCACCCAGACGAACACATCCGGTAGTTCCCGTACGTTCAGCATCATGCCGATGGTGATGAAAAAAAGGCCGAGCAATACGTCGCGGAAGGGCCGCACATCCGTTTCGATTTGATGTTTATATTGCGTTTCGGAGAGTGCGATACCGGCCAGAAACGCACCGAGTTCATAGGAGAGTCCGGCCTGATTGGTCAACCAGCCGGCGCCCAACACAACCAGCAGCACAGCAATGGTAAACAGTTCCGCCGAGCGCGCGCGCGCGATTTCCCGGAAAAGCGGGCGCAGAATCCAGCGTCCGCCGAAGAAGAGCACAGCCGCCGCCGCAATCCCCGCTGCGATGGTGAGGGCGATGTGCAGACTGATCTGTGCCGTGCTGTTGGATGCGCCCGCTTGCACGCCCAGAACAGGGATGATGATCAGGAAGGGGATGACGGCCAGATCCTGAAACAGCAGAACACCCACGGCGTTGTTGCCGTGGCGGCTGTTGACTTCCAGTTGTTCACCCAGTTGCTTGATGACGATTGCAGTGGACGAGACGGTCAGCACGCCTGCCAATATGAAAGCGGCGGCCGGTGAAAACCCCATCAACCATGCCGCAACGCCCGTCACAATGGCGGTAGTCAATACCTGTGCTCCGCCCATGCCGATGACCGCCCGGCGCATCGCGATCAGTCGCGGGAGGGAGAATTCCAATCCCAGCATGAAGAGCAGGAACACCACACCGAATTCGGCAACCAGGTGAATGTCTTTGACATCGCCGATCCAGCCCAAGCTGTAGGGGCCAGCGACAACGCCCACGAAGAGATAACCCAGGATTGCGGGCAGGCGCAAACGACGAAGCCCCACCACGGCGACGACCGAGATGATCAATAAAATCAGTAATGAGGCCATGGCATCGTGTTGCATCGTGGTGTACGTGTCATCAGGTTAGAAAAGCAAGGAGGCGTAATAGGCTGATGAAATACTCATTTCAACAGCCTGTTATTGCGGGACATGGATGTCCTGCCCGCAAATCAATCACGTATGTGGTTGATTTTTCGCTAACGAATACGGGCGTGTACCGGATTCGTTAGGGCTTGATCATCGCGGCTGGCGTGGGTTTCGTCAATCGCCCTGATGCGTCGCAATGCTCGTGGCCAAACGCTTGTTGAACTGGCTTCGTGACCATTCTTCCGCCCCGAGGCTCAACAGGTGAGTGGTCGTGAACTGGCAGTCGAGAAAGTCGATTTCGCCCCAGCTCTGATCGATGAGGATGGCCGCCAGAGCGAGTTTGGATGCATTCGGCACCCGGCTGAACATGGACTCGCCGAACGCGGCGCGACCGAATTTCGCCCCGAACAGGCCACCAACCAATTGCGCGCCATCCCATATTTCGATGGAATATCCGTGTCCTGCTTCATGGAGTTCGATGAACACCTTGAACATGTCCGGCACGATCCAGGTGCCGTCCTGATCTGAACGCGGGGCCGCACAACCGGCGACCACGTCTGCGAAGGCTTTATTCACCGTAATTCGGTAACGTTGCTGGCGGCGCCATTTGGCGAGTGATCGGGAAAGGTGAAAGCCTGCTGGGGTCAACACTGTGCGCGGATCAGGTGCCCACCAAAGCACGGGATCGCCCGCGCCAAACCAGGGGAAAATGCCGCGTTTGTAGGCACAGACCATGCGCGGCAAGGTTAAATCGCCACCTACCGCCAGTAATCCATTGGGTTCCGTGAGTGCCCGGTGTACCGGTGGGAAATCGTCGGGGTCAGCGTGTTCGCCCTCACTCAGAAAAGGCAGAATCATCGTTTGATCAATAGCCGATCAACGCCGGTTGGATCCGGCAGTGGCTTTGGGCAAGGCCAAACGCGCACCATCCGGATCGGGGCGGTAAAACACGGCAATGTGCCCTACAGATTGCACCAGCTCAGAACCGGTCGTGGTGGCGATCTGCTGCATCATATCTTTCTTGTCATCCCGATCCTGACCTGGGATACGCACTTTGATGAGTTCGTGCGTAGTCAGTGCGAGCTCGATTTCAGCCATGACGGCGTCTGTCAGCCCGTGTTGACCAAGAAGTACGACAGGGTTGAGGTGGTGGGCCTGTGCGCGCAGAAACTGTTTTTGTTTATTTGTGAGAGCCATGCTGATCTTGCTGGTGAAAAATGGAACCGGTATCCGAGTACCGAGGATATATAAAACCAAAGTGAAGCAGTCAAAAGGAAAAAGTGTGTGAAATCACACATTGTGACTGGTGCCCGATAGGGGGCATATTAACGGTTTAATCATTTTTAACCAATCGATTCCCGGCGTGGAGTAACTGTGGTTGTGGTGATGGATTAATTGTCTTCGGAAAGGGGTATTTCATGTTGCACGCTGGTTCTGGGTGTCGATTCCCGCATGTGTCTCTGGTGTTGGTGCGTTTTCTGGCGCTGCTGGCCTTGGGTGCGTTTGTCTCGTTCGGAATTTCGGCTTGTGGCGACCAGAATCAGCGTGGCTCGATCAATGAGCGTGCAGTCGATATCCAGCGGCTGTCCGCTTTCGAGCCGAAGGATTTGCTGGTGATACGTTCGCTGGAATCTCCTGTCGTTGTCCCGTCTGCCGAATTCATGACGGCAAACGGGCCGGTCAAGACACCGGAATTATTCAAGGGGCATTGGACGCTGTTTTACATCGGGTACACCTTCTGTCCCGATGTGTGCCCGACCGAACTGACCGCTTTGGCGGGGTTGTTGCCGAAGTTGCAGCAGTCATTGCCCGGCGTGAAGTGGCGGATTGTGTTTTTGTCCGTGGATCCCGAGCGGGATACGCCCAAGCGGATCAATGAGTACGTTCATTATTTCGATAAGCAGTTCATGGGGATGACGGGGATGCGGTCGATGATCGATAAAGTCACCAAACCGATGAAGGCGGGGTACCGAATCTCGGCGCACACTCCCGGTGATATGAGTTATGAAATTGATCACGATACCGCGTATCGGTTGATTTCCCCTGATGGCAAGATGGTCGCCATTTTGCCATCACCGCATGATCCGGCGGCGATAGATCAGGCTTTGGTTCGATTTTTCAAAGAGGTGGTGCAATGAAGCGAATGTTAGTGGGTTCAGTGTTTATGGCTATAAGTGGCGGTGCGTTTGCGGCGCCCGTGATTTCCGATGCCTGGATTCCCGAGCAACCCCCCGGAGCAATGGCGAGCGCAGTTTTTCTCAATTTGAATAACCAGACCGACAAGCCTGAAGCCTTGGTCAAAGCCGAAGCGCCGGGCTTCAAACTCGTCCAGTTGCACAAGTCGATCGAAGTTAATGGCATGCATAAAATGATCGAGCAGACAGAGATCATTGTGCCCGCCCATGGCGAAACCAGGCTGGCACCCGGTGGTTATCACATCATGTTGATCCAACCGGAGAAACGGTTGCAGGCGGGTGACTCACTGCCAGTGACGCTCACGTTTGCAGACGGCTCGCATGAAACGATCATGGTGCCGGTAAAAAAACGGCCTGCGATGCCAGGCATGATGAAGCACTGATCAACCTGAACCATATATCCGGCGCGATGCAAAACCGGCTTTCGACAGTCGGTTTTTTATGTATTCCGGTTTGGTGAATGCCCCGCTTCGGGCGATAATGATCGATTATTCGACGATCAGGGGAGCCTATGGCCCGGTCAAATAGCAGTCAGCGTTGGCTGGCTGAACACTTTCGTGACGAATTTGTGATGCGCGCTCAGCGTGAGGGTTATCGCTCGCGTGCAGTATACAAACTCAAGGAACTCAATGAGCGGGACCGATTTCTGAAACCAGGCCAACGGGTGGTCGATCTGGGCGCCGCGCCCGGTGGGTGGACGCAATATGCCGCGCAGGTTGTCGGTGAACGGGGGCATGTTTTTGCGCTCGACCTCTTGCCTATGGATCATTTTGCCCATACAACCGTCATTCAGGGTGATTTCTCTGCTGAAGAAGTGCTGGCGCGTCTTACAGCGTTGCTCGGTGAAGCGCCGGTCGATCTTGTCATTTCAGACATGGCACCGAACATGAGCGGTGTGGAAACGGTGGATATTCCTCGTGCCATGTATCTGGCGGAACTCGCGCTGGATTTTTGTCATCACATGCTCAAGCCTGAGGGGGCCTTTGTGACTAAAGTCTTTCAGGGCGAAGGCTTCGATGCGCTCATGAAGGATACCCGGAGCGCCTTCAAGAGTGTCGTGGTGCGCAAGCCCAAGGCATCACGTCCGCGCTCCCGTGAAGTGTATTTGGTGGCGCGCGGCAAGCGCGTGGTATAAGGTTAAGGCTATAAATTTTATTTGCCGGGGTATGGCTTCCCGTCAATGTGATGCAGAGGTGGCGTGTTGAACGATTTAACGAAAAATATTCTCGTCTGGGTGGTGATTGCGGTTGTCCTGATGACCGTGTTCAACAGCTTCAGCTCGCGCTCTACAGCGACTCAACCGATGAGCTACTCGCAGTTTTTGAGCGATGTGAAGGGTGGAAGCATCGATTCGGTGATTATTGAAGGCAAGACCATTACCGGCAAAACCAGCTCGGGCGCCACGTTCCAGACTTACAGTCCGGAAACCGATAATCGAGCGATGATTGGTGATCTGTTGAGCAACAACGTCAAAATCGATGCCGTGCCGCCAGAACGTCCGTCCCTGTTGATGACGATTTTCATCCAGTGGTTCCCGTTCCTGTTGTTGATCGGCATCTGGATCTTCTTCATGCGCCAGATGCAGGGCGGCGGTGGCCGGGGTGCCATGAGTTTTGGTAAGTCCAAGGCACGTCTGCTGGGCGAGGATCAGGTCAAGGTGACCTTCAACGACGTCGCCGGTGCCGATGAAGCCAAACAGGATGTGGTGGAATTGGTCGATTTCCTGCGCGATCCGGGCAAGTTCCAGCGTCTGGGTGGGCGGGTGCCGCGTGGTGTGCTGATGGTCGGTCCGCCGGGTACGGGTAAAACTCTGTTGGCGCGCGCGGTTGCGGGTGAGGCCAAAGTGCCGTTCTTCACGATCTCCGGCTCCGATTTTGTTGAAATGTTCGTCGGTGTCGGTGCGTCGCGCGTTCGTGACATGTTCGAGCAGGCCAAGAAACAGGCTCCCTGCATCATCTTCATCGACGAGATCGATGCGGTGGGGCGCCATCGTGGCTCCGGTATGGGTGGCGGACACGATGAGCGTGAGCAAACATTGAACCAGTTGCTGGTCGAAATGGACGGTTTCGAAGGCAATGAAGGCGTGATCATCATTGCGGCGACGAACCGCCCAGACGTACTCGACAAGGCTTTGCTTCGTCCGGGCCGTTTCGACCGCCAGGTCGTGGTTGGCCTGCCCGATGTGCGGGGGCGTGAACAGATTCTCAAGGTTCATCTGCGTAAGGTGCCGGCCGCTGCCGACATCGTTCCCAACCTGATTGCACGGGGGACGCCGGGCTTCTCCGGTGCCGATCTCGCCAATCTGGTGAATGAGGCGGCCTTGTACGCCGCCCGTGCGAACAAATCCGAAGTGGTCATGGCGGATCTGGAGCGCGCCAAAGACAAGATCATCATGGGTGCCGAGCGCAAATCGATGGTGATGAGCGAGGCCGAGAAGAAACTCACCGCCTATCACGAAGCAGGCCATGCGATTGTCGGCCGCTTGGTGCCCGAGCATGATCCTGTCTACAAGGTCTCCATCATTCCGCGCGGTCGTGCCTTGGGCGTCACCATGTTCCTGCCGGATGAAGACCGTTACAGCTACTCTAAACGCAAGCTCGAATCGAATATTTCCAGCCTGTTTGGTGGGCGTATAGCCGAAGAGCTGATTTTCGGCGCGGAAGCCGTAACGACGGGTGCTTCCAATGACATCGAGCGTGCGACCGAAATTGCCCGCAACATGGTCACCAAGTGGGGTATGTCGGACAAACTCGGTACTCTCGCCTATTCAGAGGAAGACGGCGATCCCATGTTTGGCCGGGCCGTACCGGGCAGTACCATTTCTGACAGTACCGCCAGTGTGATCGACGAAGAGGTACGCCTTATCATCGACCGCAATTACCAGCGTTGCCATCAGTTGTTGACGGATAACATCGACATTCTGCATGCGATGGCTGGTGCCCTGATGAAGTACGAAACGATCGACGTGGCCCAGATTGACGATTTAATGGCCCGCCGACCGGTTCGTGAACCTGCTGATTGGGGTACTGGCTCTGATTCGGGCAGCAAGACACCGCCGGCAAGCGGAGAGACTGTGTCTGAGGCCAAACCTGAAGAATCCATTCCTCAGGCGGATAAATCTGCACCCCCAGCTGATGCTGTTGGTGGCCCGGCGAACCAGCACTGATTTTGCCCATGCAGGATTCGTTCATGTCGCGGCTTCATCAGAAGTCGCCTCGCATCATGTCGATTTTGAATATCACTCCTGACTCCTTTTCGGACGGGGGTGTTTTTTTTCGGCACGAGAAAATTGATATCGACAAGGTGATTGATGCTGTAGCGACCCTACAGTCGGAGGGTGCCGATATCATCGATGTGGGTGGCGAGTCGACACGCCCAGGTGCCAAAGTGGTTGGCGTCGGGCAGGAGCTTGATCGTGTCGTGCCGGTGATCGAGGCGATCAGGGCTCGTTTCGATCTGCCTGTTTCCATCGACACCAGTCAGCCTGAGGTGATGCTCGCTGCGACACAAGCGGGTGCATCCATTATCAATGACGTGCGGGCTTTGGTCCGTCCGGGGGCGTTGGAAGCGGCCCGGCAAGCCGTGCAGGCTTCGGGTGTCATGGTGTGTTTGATGCACATGCGGGGCGAACCCTCGACGATGAACAGCCTGTGTCAGTACGAAAATCTGGTGTCTGATGTGCTGACAGAACTGGATGAGCGGGTGAATGCAGCGATAGAGGCGGGTATCCCTCGAGCCCATCTGATGCTCGATCCTGGCTTCGGTTTTGCGAAAACTACCGAGCAGAATTTCGAACTTCTTGCTCGGTTAGACCAATTCCAGTCCAGGAACATGCCCATCCTTGTCGGACTTTCACGAAAGAGAATGATCGGTGAGGTGACGGGGCGGGCTGTTTCCGATAGGGCGGTTGGAAGCGTTGTGCTTGCTGTGATGGCGATGGAGCGCGGGGCGGACATCGTTCGCGTCCACGATGTGGCAGCGACGAGAGACGGGCTCCGGCTGTATCGGGCGACCTGTCTGCATCAATTTTGATTTCAACGTCGTTACCATATATTTATTTATTGATGCATAAGTCGCATCCGGTTGTTCCCTATTAGGGTTCTCTGATATTTTACGCAGTCGGGGGTATTTGATCGATTTTTGCCTGTTAGAGTGCATTGCGTTCAAATTGTCATGATAAAAACGAGAGAGTAACTATGAAAATGATGCGTCGTTCGCTATTGGCTGTCATGTTGGGCGGTTTGATGATTCAGCCCATGGTTTCAATGGCCGCAGGAGATGCTGCTGCGGGTAAAACAAAATTTGCAACGTGCGCAGCCTGCCACGGCGCGGATGGAAAAGGTAACGGGGGGGCTTTCCCGTCGTTAACGAAGTTGAACGCAGCGGATGCCGAAACCATCCTTACTGCCTTCAAAAAAGGCGATATGGCAACTCTGAAGGCTCATAATCTGGGCGGCGCACGCTATGGCACCATGGCGCCTCAGGCCGCCAACCTGTCTGAAGCCGATATCGCCGACCTCGCTGCTTACATCGCCACTCTCGGTGGCGGTGCTGCCGCTGCGCCTGCTGCTGCGGCACCTGCTGCTGCTGCTGCGGCGCCTGCGGCGAACATGATCAAGGCAGATGCCAACATCGGCTTTGGTCATGCGCTGTTCTCAAGCTGTGCCGTGTGTCACGGTGCGGAGGGCGAGGGTGGAAAACTCCTGAACGCGCCGAAGCTTTCTGGCCTGCCGGTTTCAGCAACCTCTTCCATGCTGGAAATGTACAAATCTGGCAAGCAGCTGGGCCCTTACTCTTACGTCATGAACGCACAGGCGAAATACCTGACGCCTGAAGAGATCCGCGACTTGGCCGCTTACATTTCGCAAATGAATGTGAAAGGCGCCGACAACAACATGGCTCAGACCGAGTAATTGTGTTGGTCGCCACCTCCTCGGGGTGGTGTTGTCTCTATGAACCGCCTTTTGTTTAGGCGGTTTTTTTGTTTGGGCGATTTCTTTGGCTGAGTGCTATTGAGTGGCAGCGGGCGTGTTATCGGTTAGGATGCGGGCGGCTGTAGCAGGTTAAGGTGAATGGATATGAAGGTATTTGGGACCGATGGCGTACGCGGTGCGGTGGGACAATGGCCGATGACGCCGGAGTTCGTGCTGAAACTTGGCTGGGCCGCCGGAATGGTGCTGGGTCAGGAAGGGCGCCGTCGGGTGTTGATTGGAAAAGATACGCGTATTTCCGGATACATGTTCGAGTCGGCTCTGGAGGCGGGTTTTTCTGCTGCGGGTGTGGATGTGCGCTTGCTGGGGCCAATGCCCACACCGGCCATTGCCTACCTGACTCGCACGTTGCGTGGATCGGCCGGCGTGGTGATCAGCGCTTCTCACAATCCTTTCCAGGATAACGGCGTTAAATTCTTCTCCTCCCAAGGGGAAAAATTGCCGGATGTGATCGAGGCCGAAATCGAGCGCATGCTGGATGAACCCATGACCGTGGCCCGTTCGGATATGCTGGGCAAGGCTCAGCGTATCGACGATGCGCCGGGCCGGTATATCGAATTCTGCAAGAGCTCGATCGAGACGGGGCTGTCATTGTCCAATCTGCGGATCGTAGTCGATTGCGCCAACGGAGCCGGGTATCAAGTTGCACCGCGCGTGTTTACGGAGTTGGGCGCCGAAGTGATTCGCATTGGTGTTGATCCGGATGGGTTGAATATCAATGCAGGCGTGGGTTCAACTGATCCTGCTGCGCTACAACGAGCCGTGGCCGAGTTCCGGGCGGATCTAGGCGTGGCGCTGGATGGTGATGGTGATCGCGTGTTGCTCGTCGATGCAGAGAGCCATGTACTGGATGGCGATCAGTTGCTCTACATCATCGCGGCGGACCGGGTGAGTCGTGCAGGTTATACGGGGGGCGTCGTCGGTACGCTGATGAGCAATTTCGGACTTGAGCTTGCCATCAGGGAGCTGGGTTTGCCATTTGAGCGTGCCAATGTTGGGGATCGCTATGTGCACGAGACACTCAGGCGCCGTGACTGGATTTTGGGCGGAGAGTCTTCCGGGCATATCTTATGTCTTGATCGGCACACGACCGGAGACGGTATCATCGCTGCCCTGCAGATTCTCTCGGCGATGAAAGCCGCGGGGAAAAGTGTGCGCGCGCTTGCCGAAAACATGATGATCTTCCCGCAGACCTTGATCAATGTCCGCACTGAGCGAAAGTGTGATCTGAATCAGCCGGGCATCATATCGGCGGTGCAGGCGGTCGAAAAATCACTGGGTAATGAGGGCCGCGTCCTGCTTCGTGCGTCGGGTACTGAGCCGTTGATTCGTGTCATGGTTGAAGGCAAGCGGGCTGATTTGGTTGAGAAACAGGCGCAGAAGCTGGCTCAAGAAGTAAAAGCGATCGCCTTATCCCAGCAGGGCTAATAGTGTGAAGCGGGTATGAGTGATTGATTTAACGCGCTTGTACAAGTAATCTTGATGGCCTTTTTGATAACAGATCGGGCGCGGGTGCGTTCCAGAAAAAGCAGAACCAAGGGGAAATAGGACGGCATGCGTAAGCCAATCGTACTCGGTAACTGGAAGCTTAACGGCTCAACAGCCTCGTCTGAGGCACTTGTGGCTGGCATTCTTGCCGGGGTAACGGGATTGGACGCGATTGATGTAGGGGTTTGCCCCCCATTCGTTCTTATTCCGCAAACGGTGCGCCAAGCGGCGCATACGGATTTGAAAGTAGGTGCTCAGGATTGCTCTGAGTATGTCGAAGGAGCCTATACGGCCGAAGTTTCGGCTGACATGCTGCGTGATGTTGGCTGTCAGTATGTGCTGATCGGTCACTCCGAGCGTCGTGCCCTTTTTGGTGAGCGCGACGAGGTGATTGCCCGTAAAGTCGGGCGCGCCCTGGCAGCTGGCCTTATGCCGGTTCTGTGTGTGGGTGAGACTTTGGAAGAGCGCCAGGCCGGGCGCATGAACGAAGTCGTGTGTGCTCAGGTTCACGCGGTCATCGACGAGGTCGGTGTCGCAGCATTTGATCGGATCGTTATCGCGTATGAGCCTGTTTGGGCCATCGGGACCGGTTTGACTGCTTCGCCCGAGCAGGCGCAGGCAATGCACGCTACGATTCGTGGTCTGATTGCCGGGCTGAACGAACCGGTCGCGCGTACCCTGCGCATTCAGTACGGTGGGTCGGTCAAGCCGGATAACGCGGCCGAACTGTTCTCCCAGCCTGATATTGATGGCGGCTTGATTGGCGGCGCATCTCTGAAGGCAGAAGATTTTCTGATTATTTGTCGTGCTGCGGCCGACTCGCTTGGAACCGTGTGATGCAAACATTGATTTTGATTGGACATGTACTGATTGGTTTGACCTTGATTGGTTTGGTGCTGATTCAGCATGGAAAGGGCGCCGATGCCGGGGCCGCCTTCGGCTCGGGTTCGTCTGGCACCGTATTTGGTGCCCGCGGCGCAGCAACCTTTCTGCAAAAAATGACAGGCTGGCTTGTGGTTGCTTTTTTTGCGACCAGTTTGCTGCTCGCTTACGTCATTAATACTTCACATAGTCCTTCCAGCGTGGTAAATTCTGTGCCCGTTTCAAAGACGAACTCCAATAAGAATGATGGGATGGGCACTACGCCAAATCCACAGAATTCAATACCTGCACCTTCTGAGTCAGTGACCCCTGCACCAGCGAGTCAAGGTAAACCTTCAGATGTGCCATCCACATCGGCGGGCACTGAGCAGGTCGCGCCGGCGGTTAGTGAATCAACCAAGCCGGCTGATGTGCCAAATAAATGACCTGGTAAATGACCCGATAACTGACTTGGTTTGTATAGAATAGAAAGCCTGTTTCGCCAGTTTGATCCCTGGTGAAGATAGGCGCAGATTTCGCGGACGTGGTGGAATTGGTAGACACGCTATCTTGAGGGGGTAGTGGCGAAAGCTGTGTGGGTTCGAGTCCCACCGTCCGCACCAATTTTGTGTAAGTAAAATTATAATAAGACGTAGGCCAGTCCGCAGGAATTGCTTGTGTGCTGGGTTTTAGTTCGCGCGCGAAAAATCAAGCGGACGTTGGTTCGCGCTGACCGAGAGGGTGCCCCGTGCTAGAAGGTTATCTTCCCATCCTGATTTTCTTCGGCGTTGCCGTGTTGTTTTCTTTGGGGTTGTTGTTTGGCGGTAAGCTTCTCGCTCCATTCCGCCCGGATTCGGCCAAGAACGCTCCTTACGAATGTGGTTTTGCGGCTTTTGAAGACGCACGCATGAAGTTCGACGTGCGCTACTATCTCGTCGCCATCCTATTTATTATCTTCGACCTCGAAATTGCTTTTTTGTTCCCGTGGGCTGTGGCTCTGGACCAGATCGGGCATTTCGGGTTGATTGCCATGGCTATCTTCTTGGGTGTTCTGGTTGTCGGGTTTGTGTATGAGTGGAAAAAGGGGGCGCTGGAATGGGAATAGAAGGCGTTCTCGAAAAAGGCTTTGTCACCACTTCTGCCGACAAGCTGATTAACTGGGCGCGCACTGGCTCGCTCTGGCCCATGACGTTCGGTTTGGCCTGCTGTGCGGTCGAAATGATGCATGCGGGTGCTGCGCGTTACGATCTGGACCGGTTCGGGGTTGTTTTCCGCCCCAGCCCACGTCAGTCGGATGTCATGATCGTGGCGGGTACGCTGGTTAATAAAATGGCTCCAGCCCTGCGTAAAGTCTATGATCAGATGGCCGAGCCCCGTTGGGTTATCTCGATGGGTTCCTGTGCCAATGGCGGCGGTTACTATCACTATTCATATGCTGTTGTGCGTGGTTGCGACCGAATCGTGCCGGTCGATATTTATGTTCCGGGCTGTCCGCCAACGGCCGAGGCTTTGCTGTACGGGATTATTCAGCTTCAGAACAAGATTCGCCGTACCAATACAATCGCACGGAGCTGACTGTGTTAGTGCAAAACAATAGGCAAAGTAGATCATTATGACTGTGCAGCAAAGGCTTAATCCGGCCCTGAAACCAGCCCTGGAATCTGTGCTTGGCGATCTGTTGATCAATCTGACCGTTGCGTTGGATGAAATTACCATTGAGGTGGCGGCAGCGCACTGGCAAGAGGCGGCAAAGCGTTTGGCTACTGTGCCTGAAACCCATTTTGATCAATGCGTCGATCTTTGTGGAATCGACTATCTGGAATATGGGCGGCAAGAGTGGGCTGGTGAGGAAAGTGTGTCCTATGCGGGTTATAGTCGTGGCGTCGAACCGGCAAGTAATGCCCGCCTGAAGTTCGGGGATGAGATGCGGTCAGGAAATCAGGATCGCCCTCGCTTCGCCGTTGTGGCTCATTTGCTTTCATATAAGCACAACTGGCGTGTCCGTGTCCGGATTCCCTGTGCCGATGCTGAACTGCCTACGATTCCTTCGGTCGTGGCCGTTTGGCCTGTCGTCAACTGGTTCGAGCGTGAAGCCTTCGACCTCTTCGGTATTCTGTTCGATGACCATCCCGACATGCGCAGGATCCTCACGGATTACGGTTTCGTTGGTCATCCGATGCGCAAGGATTTCCCATTGATCGGCCACGTTGAAGTTCGGTTCGACCCGGAGAAGAATCGAGTAGTTTACGAGCCTGTTTCCATTGAGCCGCGCGTGCTGGTGCCTAAAGTACACCGCCACGATAGCAGATACGTCGAGCCCGAAGAGCCCGCGCGGGGAGGACGCTGATCATGCCGGAAATTGCCAATTACACGTTGAACTTTGGTCCACAGCATCCATCCGCCCACGGCGTATTGCGCCTGGTACTGGAGATGGATGGTGAGACCATCGTTCGTGCCGATCCGCATATCGGTTTGCTTCATCGTGGAACCGAAAAACTGGCCGAAAGCAAACCTTATAACCAGTCTATCGGTTATATGGATCGACTGGATTACGTTTCCATGATGTGCAACGAGCATGCCTATGTTCGTGCCATTGAGCAGTTGGTCAATCTAGAGATTCCCGAACGGGCGCAGTATATCCGCGTCATGTTCGATGAGATCACCCGCATTCTGAATCACCTGCTCTGGCTGGGGGCGCACGCACTGGATATCGGTGCGATGACGGTATTCCTGTATGCGTTCCGTGAACGTGAAGATTTGATGGATTGCTACGAAGCGGTCTCCGGTGCGCGCTTGCACGCCACTTATTATCGTCCGGGCGGCGTGGCGCGGGATTTGCCCAATTCGATGCCGCAGTATGAGAAATCACAGTGGCATAGCGAGCGCGATGTCCGGCGGATGAACGAGTCCCGGCAAGGTTCCCTGCTGGATTTCCTTGAAGACTTCACCCAGCGATTCCCTGGCTATGTGGACGAGTACGAGACTCTGCTCACCGATAATCGGATCTGGAAACAGCGCACGGTGGATATCGGCATTGTTCCGCCGGAGCGCGCGATTGCGCTCGGCTTTACCGGCCCGATGCTGCGTGGTTCCGGTGTCGAGTGGGATCTGCGCAAGAAGCAGCCCTATGCCGTCTACGACAAGCTGGATTTCGACATTCCTGTGGGTGTGACTGGTGATTGTTACGATCGGTACCTCGTTCGGGTCGAGGAAATGCGGCAATCCAACCGGATCATCAAGCAATGCATTGACTGGTTGCGCAAGAATCCAGGTCCGGTCATGGTGGATAACCGTAAGATCGCGCCGCCACGACGGGAAGAAGTCAAGGCGGACATGGAATCGCTGATTCACCATTTCAAATTGTTCACAGAGGGCTATTGCCTACCCGAAGGCGAGACCTATGCCGCTGTTGAGCATCCGAAGGGTGAGTTTGGGATTTACCTGGTTTCCGATGGGGCTAACAAGCCATATCGCTTGAAAATCCGCGCGCCGGGCTTTGCGCATCTCTCAGCCTTGGATGAGATGTCACGCGGGCATATGCTGGCCGATGTCGTGGCGATTATCGGTACGCAAGATATTGTTTTTGGTGAGGTGGACCGTTAATGAAAGACAGTAAGATTTATTTACTGAGCGATCACACACGCCATGAGATTGATCATTGGCTCAGTAAATATCCGCCCGAGCAGAAGCAATCAGCCGTGCTGGCCGCACTTCGCGAAACGCAGCATCAGAATGAAGGCTATCTGACGACGGACCTGATGGATGCGGTTGCCGAGTACCTCGAACTGCCACCCATTTCCGTGTATGAAGTGGCGACTTTCTATTCCATGCTGGAAACAAAACCCTGCGGCCGGCATCACGTATCCATCTGCACCAATATCTCATGCGCCTTGATGGGCTCAGACGAGATTGTGGCGCATTGTGAGAAGAAACTGGGCATCAAACTCGGAGAATCGACTCCTGATGGCCGAATCTACCTCAAAGTGGAGGAAGAATGCCTGGCTGCCTGCGACGGCGGCCCGATGATGCAGGTCGATCATGTCTATTACGAACGGCTGACACCCGAGAAGGTGAACGCCATTCTCGATAAACTGGAGTGACGCGATGACGGAACAAGTCTGTTTTGCGACGATGCAGTTTGATGAGCCCTGGACCCTCGAGAGCTATCTCAAGATTGGCGGGTATTCGGCCTGGCGGAAAATCCTGACCGAAAATACCGATCCAGCCCTGATTATCGAAGAGTTGAAAACCTCAAACCTGCGTGGTCGAGGCGGGGCGGGTTTCCCGACCGGTCTTAAATGGTCCTTCATGCCGCGCAATGCGCCGGGGCAGAAATACATCGTATGCAATTCGGACGAATCCGAGCCAGGTACCGCTAAGGATCGGCAGATTCTGCTCAACAATCCCCATGCTCTGGTAGAGGGGATGGCGATCGCGGGTTACACCATTGGCGCAACGGTGGGTTACAACTACATGCGCGGCGAGTTCACTGATCTCGTGTTCCGTCGTTTTGAAACCGCAGTCAAGGAAGCCTACGAGTTGGGCTTGCTGGGCAAGAACTTGCAAGGCTCCGGCATTGATTTTGATCTGTACGGTTCGTTGGGCGCCGGCGCCTACATCTGTGGCGAAGAGACTGCCTTGCTCGAATCTCTGGAAGGCAAGAAAGGCCAACCTCGATTCAAGCCACCGTTCCCGGCCAACTTTGGTTTGTACGGGCGCCCGACCACGGTGAACAACACCGAAACACTGTCGTCGGTTCCCGCCATTATGCGCAACGGCGGCAAATGGTTTGCGGATCTGGGCGTGCCGAACAGCGGGGGTTTGAAGCTCTTTTCCGTTTCCGGACATGTAAACAAGCCGGGAGTGTTCGAGGTTCCGATGGGTCTTCCATTCGGTGAACTGCTGGCAATGGCCGGTGGCGTACGCGAAGGACGCAAGCTCAAGGCGGTGATCCCGGGCGGTACCTCCACTCCCGTGGTGCCGGGGTCTGTGATGATGCAGACCACCATGGATTATGACGCCATCGCCAAATCAGGCACGTTTCTCGGTTCGGGCGGCCTGATCGTGATCGACGACTCGGCGTGCATGGTCGAAGCCTTGCGCCGTATCTCGCGTTTTTACTATTCGGAGTCCTGCGGTCAATGCACACCCTGCCGCGAGGGCACCGGTTGGCTTTACCGGATGCTCACCCGCATTGTTGAAGGCAAGGGGGGTATGGCCGATTTGAACCGATTGGATGACGTGGCCAGCAAGATCGAGGGACGAACCATTTGTGCGCTGGGTGATGCGGCGGCGGTACCGGTGCGGAGTTTCCTCAAGCACTTCCGTCACGAATTTGAATATTACATCGAGCATGGCCACAGCATGATTGCTGATGGTTTGGCGACGGTCTAACAGATACAGGGTTAAGTCTTTGAGTATTCACGACGATTTGATCACCATTGAAGTTGATGGCCATCGCCTGCAAGGGCGCAAGGGTGACATGCTGATCGAAGTAACTGATCAGGCAGGCATCAACATTCCTCGCTTTTGCTATCACCGCAAACTCTCAATCGCGGCCAACTGCCGGATGTGTCTGGTGGAAGTGGCGCGCGCGCCCAAGCCGCTACCTGCCTGCTCAACACCCATTTCCGAAGGCATGCGCGTGCAGACGCGCAGCCCCAAAGCACTGGCCGCCCAGCGCGCGACCATGGAATTTTTGCTGATCAACCACCCGCTCGATTGCCCGATTTGCGATCAAGGCGGTGAGTGTGAGTTGCAGGATATGGCCATGGGCTATGGCGAAGGGGTCGGGCAATATTCCGAAACCAAGCGTGTGGTCAAGGACAAGGACATCGGACCACTGATCGCCACCGACATGACGCGCTGCATTCATTGCACTCGTTGCGTACGTTTTGGTGAAGAAATCGCCGGACTGAAAGAATTGGGTGTGGTTGGTCGTTCCGAGCACATGGAAATCGGTACCTACATCGCCAAAAGTGTGACGTCAGAGTTGTCCGGTAACGTGATTGACCTGTGCCCAGTGGGCGCCCTCACGGCCAAGCCCTCTCGTTATACTGCCCGCCCTTGGGAGTTGGTCCAGCAACCGCACATCTCAACCCATGATGCCTTCGGCTCGAATCTGTATCTGCATACCCGTGATGGACAGGTCATGCGTACGGTGCCGCGCGATAACGATCTGATCAACGAAACCTGGTTATCGGATCGTGATCGTTATGCCTACACCGGTTTGTTCACCGAAGATCGTCTCGCACAGCCGATGATCAAGAGAGATGGGCAATGGCATGAAACGGATTGGGATAGCGCACTTGCTCTAGTGGCTGAAAAAATTCAGGGCATCGTGCAGCAGCAGGGTGCTCAAGCCTTGGGTGGACTGATCTCTCCCAACGCGAGCCTGGAAGAACTGTACCTGTTCCAGAAAATCATTCGTGGCATGGGCTCGAATAACGTCGATCATCGCCTTCGCCAGACTGATTTCTCGGCCGATGCGGGCGATCCGGTCATGCCGTGGTTCGGCATGGACATCGCCCAGATCAGCCAGCTCACATCGGTGCTGGTGATTGGTGGTTCGATCCGTGAGGACATCCCACTGTTCGGTCATCGTCTGCGCATGGCGGTGTTGACCAAGCGAGCCCGGATTCATGTGGTTCACCCGGTTAAGGAGTCTCTGACCTTCTGTGCTGCGCAATGGGGCTGTGCACCAGACGGCGGTTTGTTGGATGTCCTGATTGCCTTGAGCCGAACGGCAGGTGTGACTTTGCCTGAAGGATTGGTTGAGTCCGCGCCGGTCGATACGGAACTGTGCACTCAAATTCTTGCTGATCTCGAACAGGGTGCGAATGCCGCGATCTTCCTGGGGCATCTGGCGCAGAACGATCCACAGTACGGCGCGATTCGCTATCTGGCCGGTCGTCTGTCCAAGGCGCTTGATGTCTCTCTGGGTATCCTGCCGCAAGGCGGTAATCAGCCGGGGGCTTGGTTGGCCGGTGCTGTGCCGCATCGTCTGGCGGGTGGTCAGGCTGCGGTCGGGTCAGGAGTAAATGCCCGCGCGCTACTGCACGCACCCAAACCGGCAATGTTGCTGTGTGGTGTCGATCCGGATCTCGATACTCATGCGGGTGCCGAAGCTGTGGACCGTTTTCGTGCGGCCGAATGCGTGGTCAGTCTGGTTTCTCATCTCACCCCCAGCCAACTTGAGTTTGCCGATATTTTGCTGCCGATTGGTACGGCTGTTGAATCTGCGGGCACGTGGGTCAATGGCGAGGGTCGTTGGCAGCCGCAACGCGGCATCGTCCGCTCTTGGGCCCAGTCCCGTCCAGGTTGGAAGGTCCTACGCGTTCTCGGTAATCTACTGGATCTTAGTGGCTTTGATTTCATGGACGCCGCCGAGGTGCGTGCGGAAGTTCAATCCCAGTGCGCCGAGGTTAGCCTGAGCAATGAAAGTGAAGTGCTCGGCGCGGTTCGACCGGTGGCGGCTTCATCGGCAGAAGGGTGGGTGCGCATTGCGCCGGTAGCCATGTATGCCGTAGATGGTGTGATCCGCCGTGCCGCGCCTTTGCAGGTCACTGATCTGGCGAAAAAACAACGACATTGCCTCGTCAATCCTGCAGATGCTGCTGATCAAAATTGGGATGAGGGCGGTGTCGTGACCATCACCCAGTCCGGCTGTTCAACCGAGATGACGGTTAAATTCGATGATTCCGTGCCGCAGGGCGCATTGCTGATTTATGTCAGCGAAGTGAGTGCCGCGCTTCCAGCCATTGGCGGTCTGGTTGAAGTGTCACGGGAGGTAGTGGCGTGTTGAATCAATTGTTGCATCCGGTCATCGGCTGGATGTCACCGGCCTGGCAATATCTGGTGGTCAATACCCTCTGGGTGCTGGTCGTTCTGCTGCCGTTGGTCATTGCCGTGGCTTATCTGACATATTTCGAAAGGAAGGTCATCGGTTACATGCAAGTACGAATCGGCCCGAACCGTGTCGGTCCACTGGGGTTGTTTCAGCCGTTTGCCGACGTGTTCAAACTGCTGTTCAAGGAAATCATCACACCTAACGTCGCCAATAAATTCATTTTCTATCTGGCGCCGGTCTTGATTCTGGTGGCGTCATTTGTCGCATGGGCGGTTATTCCGTTCGACAAGGGCTGGGTTCTGGCCAATATCAATGCCGGTCTGCTCTATGTGCTGGCCATCGGTGCGGCCGGTGTCTATGGCGTGATCCTGGCCGGATGGGCTTCCAACTCGAAGTACGCGTTGCTGGGCGGAATGCGTTCCGCCGCGCACAAGGTTGCGTATGAGCTCGCGATGGGCTTCGCGCTGGTGGGTGTGCTCATGGCGGCCCGGAGTCTGAATCTGACCGAGATCGTTGAGCATCAATCCGGCAATATCCTGACATGGTACTGGTTGCCACTGCTGCCGATGTTTGTGGTGTATTTCATCTCTGGCGTAGCCGAAACCAACCGCGCACCCTTTGATATCACGGAAGGCGAATCGGAACTCGTCGCCGGTTTCCATGTGGAGTACTCAGGCATTACCTTCGCCCTGTTCATGTTGGCCGAATACGCCAGCATGATCCTGATTTCGGCATTGACTGCGTTGTTGTTCCTCGGCGGCTGGCTTTCCCCCTTCCAGGGAACCGCGCTGGAATCGATTTTCGATTTTATTCCCGGGATTTTCTGGTTCTTTATCAAAATTGCGATCCTGCTGTTCCTGTTCCTGTGGTTCCGGGCCACGTTCCCTCGATACCGTTATGACCAGATCATGCGACTGGGGTGGAAAGTGTTTATCCCTGTGACCGTCGTCTGGATTTTCGTTGAGGGTGTGTTGGTGTATTTCAAGGTTGGGCCATGGTTTTCTTGAGCTTGGGTTTTCCTGATCGCGGGTCGCCCGAGTTTGAGTTGGCCCGAGAAAACACCCAGAGGTAATGGGCGATGAACGCATTCAAACAATTTGTTAAAACCTGGTTTTTGTGGGAGCTGTTCCTGGGGCTGTCGGTGACCGGCAAGTACTTCTTCGGCCGCAAGTTCACTGTGCAGTATCCGGAAGAAAAAACACCGATGTCGCCGCGCTTTCGCGGGCTTCATGCCCTGCGCCGCTATGCCAACGGCGAAGAACGCTGCATTGCCTGCAAGCTATGTGAGGCGGTCTGCCCGGCGCTGGCGATCACCATCGAGTCTGAACAACGCGAGGACGGTACCCGACGTACCACACGCTATGACATTGACTTATTCAAATGTATTTACTGTGGCTTCTGCGAGGAGGCTTGCCCCGTTGATTCGATTGTTGAAACCCGTGTGTTTGAATATCACTTTGAAGAACGCGGCGAGCAGATCATGACCAAAGAAAAACTGCTGGAGATTGGTGATCGACTGGAATCCCAGATTGCCGCCGATCGATTGGCCGATGCCCCGTACCGTTGAGACGCGCAATGACTTGTCTCAAACAGTCGGCATTAGAGCCGGTATTAATCAGGAAGGTTTGAATGACTCTATATCAGTTTCTTTTTTATGTGTTTGCCTCGTCGGCCGTGATTTCGGCCATCCGGGTGGTCACGGTTAAAAACCCTGTCCATGCGGCTCTGTTTCTGGTGCTGACCTTCTTCACCACGGCGTTGACCTGGATTCTGATGGAAGCGGAATTTCTCGGCATCGTGCTGTTGCTCGTCTACGTCGGCGCGGTGATGGTGTTGTTCCTGTTCGTGGTGATGATGCTGGATATCAATCTGGCACCGTTGCGGGAGGGGTTTGTGCGTAACTTGCCGGTGGGCGTTTTTGTTGCGCTGGTGATGGTGGTCGAGTTGGGCTTGATCGTCGGTTCCCATGCCTTTGGTCTGGCGAATTATCCCGCGCCGACTCCGGCGGCAGCCGGCACCTCCAACACCCTGGCACTGGGCTCAGTGCTGTACACCGAATATGTCTATCCCTTTGAAATCGCCGCGTTCATTCTGCTGGTTTCGATTGTATCGGCCATCGCCTTGGCGCATCGCAAGCGTGAGGGCGCTCTGTACCAGAACATCGATGCGCAGGTGAAAGTCAATCGAGGTGATCGGATTCGTGTGGTGAAGATGGCTTCCTCGACACCTGTCGGGTCCGAAGCTGACGACGACACGTCAAACTCAGCGGGAGAAAAGCGCCGTGATTAGTCTGTCCCAGTTTCTGGTATTCGGAGCAATACTGTTTTCCATCAGTGTGGCTGGCATCTTTCTGAACCGGAAAAATATCCTCGTCCTGCTGATGGCGATTGAATTGATGCTGCTGGCCGTGAATGTCAATTTTATTGCCTTCTCTCACTTCCTGGGCGATATCAACGGTCAAGTGTTCGTGTTTTTCGTGTTGACTGTGGCGGCAGCCGAGGCGGCGATCGGCCTGGCGATCCTGGTGACGCTGTTCCGCAATCGCCGGACCATCAATGTGGAAGACTTAACGGCGATGAAGGGATAAGCCATGGAAAAAATTTATCTCATCATCGCCCTGTCGCCCTTGGTCGGGGCACTGGTCGCCGGCCTGTTCGGCAAGCAGATCGGCCGCGCCGGTGCTCACTGGGTGACCAATATCGGCGTGGGCATTTCCTTTGTGCTCTCCGCATACAGTTTCTACATGCATGTCTGGGGCGGGTTACCCACCTTCGATGCTACCGTGTACACCTGGGCGGCGACGGACGCGTTCCATTTTGATATAGGCTTTATGGTCGACCGCCTCACGGTTCTGATGATGGTCGTCGTCACCGGCGTCAGTCTGATGGTGCACATCTATACCATCGGCTACATGGCGGATGATCCGGGTTACCAGCGTTTCTTCAGTTATATCTCCCTGTTCACCTTCTCCATGCTCATGCTGGTGATGGCGAACAATCTGCTGCAACTGTTCTTCGGCTGGGAAGCAGTGGGGCTGGTTTCCTATTTGCTGATCGGTTTCTGGTACAAAAAGGAAACTGCGATTTTTGCCAATCTCAAGGCGTTCATCGTCAACCGCGTGGGTGATTTTGGTTTCCTCTTGGGTATTGCCGCCATCCTGATGTATGCAAACACGCTCGATTACGCCACTTTCTTCGAGCGTCTACCGGCATTGGCCAGCGTGAAAGTCGAGTACTGGCCCGGTGTGGAATGGTCGCTGCCGACTGTGATTGCCATTTTGCTGTTTATCGGCGCGATGGGTAAATCGGCTCAGGTGCCACTACATGTGTGGCTGCCCGATTCGATGGAAGGCCCGACGCCCATTTCTGCGCTGATCCATGCCGCGACCATGGTTACGGCCGGTATTTTCATGGTGGCGCGTTTCTCGCCGCTGTTCGAACTGTCCGATGCGGCACTGTCGTTCATTATGGTGATCGGTGCGATTACGGCCTTGTTCATGGGGCTGCTTGGTATCGTGCAGAATGACATCAAGCGCGTCATTGCCTATTCGACCCTGTCGCAACTCGGTTACATGACCGTGGCGCTGGGCGCCTCGGCCTACTCCGCAGCAATCTTTCATCTAATGACCCATGCGTTCTTCAAGGCCTTGCTGTTCCTGGCTGCCGGTTCGGTAATCATTGCCATGCACCATGAACAGGACATCCGCAAGATGGGTGGCCTGTGGAAGTATATGCCCGTCACCTTCGTGACCTTCCTGATCGGTTCGCTGGCCTTGATCGGTTTCCCCGGTACATCGGGCTTCTTCTCCAAAGACAGCATTATCATGGCGGTTCATGCCTCTCAATTGCCTGGTGCCACGTTCGCCTATTGGGCGGTGTTGCTGGGCGTATTTGTTACAGCGTTCTATACCTTCCGGTTGTTTTTCCTCGTGTTCTTCGGTAAGGAACGGATGGATGCGCACACCCGCTCGCATTTACATGAATCACCCAAGGTGGTCACCGTGCCGCTGATTCTTTTGTCCATTCCTGCTTTGCTGGTTGGGTTCTTTGCCATCGATCCGCTGTTGTTCTCTGACTTCTTCGAGCAGGCGATCGTGGTGATGCCGGGGCATGATGCGATGACGCATCTGCGCGAGCATTACCATGGCGCACTGGCCATGATCGAGCACAGCCTGAGCAGCTCTGTGTTCTGGCTGGCCATTGCCGGCGTGGCACTCTCAGCGGTCATGTATCTGCTCATGCCCGGCACACTGCCCGCGCTGTTTGCCAAGGTGTTTGCCTGGCCAAAGCGGATTCTGGAAGGTGCCTACGGCTTTGACGATTTCAATAACGCCGTGTTCGGTGGTGGTTCACGGTTGCTGGGGCGCGGGCTTTGGCGAATTGGCGACGTCCGGCTCATCGATGGCCTGATGGTCAATGGTACGGCGGGCGTGATCGGTGCTACGGCCATGCAGTGGCGCAAGCTCCAGACCGGTTATCTTTATCACTATGCGTTTGTAATGATTTTGGGCTTGATCGGTTTAATGACCTGGATCGTTTTTTTACGTTGACCTCTTTCTAAATGGATACTGGTTTAATGCTTCCTTCTTCTTGGCCGATGCTCAGCCTGATTGTTTGGCTCCCGATTATCGCGGGTATCTTTGTGATGTGGTTTGGTGCCGGGCGCGCCAGCTTCGCACGCTGGTTCGCTCTGGTCAGCTCGGTGGTCGTGTTCCTGCTCAGCCTTGCCTTGTTGCCTGCCTTTGACACGCACACCTATGCCATGCAATTTGTCGAGCGTGTCGCGTGGATTCCGCAATTCGGTATCCATTACCACCTCGGTGTGGATGGGATTTCCCTGCCCTTGCTGATTCTGACCACATTCACGACCGTGATCGTGATCGTGTCCGCTTGGGAAGTGATTCAGGAGAAAGCACACCAATATCTGGCGGCCTTCCTGATCATGGAAGGCATGATGAACGGCTCTTTTGCAGCGCTCGACGCCATCGTGTTCTATTTCTTCTTCGAAGGGATGCTGATTCCGATGTTCGTCATCATCGGGATATGGGGTGGTCCGCGGCGCGTGTATGCGACGATCAAGTTCTTCCTCTATACCTTCCTCGGTTCGGTATTCATGCTGATCGCCCTGATCTATATGTACTTCAAGGGCGGTAGCTTCTCGATTCTGCACATGCAGCAAATGCCGCTGACCCTGACCGAGCAGGTGCTGATTTTCCTTGCATTCTTCATTGCCTTCGCCGTCAAGATTCCGATGTGGCCGGTCCATACCTGGTTGCCCGATGCGCATGTTGAGGCGCCGACCGGTGGTTCCGTGATTCTGGCGGCCATCATGCTGAAGATTGGTGGTTACGGCTTTCTGCGGTTCTCCCTGCCAGTTACACCGGATGCGTCTGCCTTGTTGGATGGCATGATTATCGCCTTCTCGCTGATCGCAATTGTCTACATCGGTCTGGTTGCTCTGGTGCAGAGCGACATGAAGAAGCTGGTCGCTTACTCGTCCATTTCGCATATGGGATTCGTGACACTGGGCATGTTCGTGATCTTCATGATTGCGGCCAACCCGTTGAATATTGGTGGTAGTGGTATCCGATTGGCGCTTGAAGGCGCGATGGTGCAGATGATTTCCCACGGCCTCATTTCAGCCGCCATGTTCCTCTCGATCGGCGTACTTTATGACCGTCTGCACTCCCGGGAAATTTCTACTTACGGCGGGGTGGTCAATACCATGCCGTGGTTCGCCGCGATGGTCGTGGTGTTCGCCATGGCGAACGTCGGTCTGCCCGGCACATCCGGCTTCGTCGGTGAGTTCATGGTTATCCTCGCCTCGTTCAAGGCCAATTTCTGGATTGCCCTGCTGGCCGCGCTCACGCTTATCATCGGCGCCTCATACACGCTGTGGATGGTCAAGCGTGTGATTTTCGGCGACGTTCAGAACGAGGGCGTGGCCAAACTCAAGGACGTCAACAAGCGGGAAGCCTGGATGCTGGGCAGTCTTGTCGTCCTGATCATTCTGGTCGGTATCTGGCCAAATCCGCTGCTCGATTTGATGCACGCCACGATTGAACATCTCGCGCAACAAGCGCTGACCTCAAAACTGTGAACCTCGACATGCCGAATTTGACCTCTTTGAATCTGATGCCGGTACTCCCAGAAATTATCCTCGCGGGAATGGCGTGCCTGATTTTGCTGATTGATCCGTTCATGCCCAGACATGGACGAAATGTGAGCTATGCGCTTTCATTGCTCACCCTCGTGGCTCTGTTCATCGTTACCCTCATGCAGATGTCGCCCACGGTGCGCATGAGCTTTGGCGGCATGGTGGTCAATGACCCCATGTCCGACATCATGAAATTGGCCTCTTATATCGCTCTTGCCGCCGTGTTGATCATGTCACGCGGGTACCTGCGAGATCGAGGGATGGATAAGGGCGAGTACTACATGCTCGCATTGTTCGGCTTGCTGGGCATGATGATCCTGATCTCTGCGAATCATCTGCTCCTGATTTACCTTGGCCTGGAGTTGATGTCGCTGTCCATGTATGCCTTGACGGCGTTCAAGCGTGATGATGGTCGCGCTTCCGAGGCGGCGATGAAGTATTTCGTTCTCGGTGCGCTCGCCTCGGGGCTGCTGCTTTACGGTATGTCTCTGTTGTACGGCGTGACTGGGGGTCAGCTCATGTTGACCGATATCAACACCGCTTTGAGTCATGATTCCGGTTCGCTGGCATTGAAGGCCGCCGTGGTGCTGATCGTAGTCGGCTCCATCTTCAAGCTCGGCGTCGCTCCGTTTCACATGTGGCTGCCGGATGTGTATGAAGGTGCGCCTACCGCCGTAACGCTGTACCTGGCGACGGCACCCAAGGTGGCCGCTCTGGCGATGGTCATTCGTCTGCTGGTGGATGGTATGGGGAGTGCCTTTGCGGACTGGCAGCCGGTGCTGATCGTAGCTGTAGTGCTCTCACTGGCGATTGGTAACATCGTCGCCATTGCTCAAACCAGCTTCAAGCGGATGTTGACCTATTCCACCATCAGTCACGTCGGCTTTGTGATGTTGGGTATTCTCGCCGGTACGGATGTGGGCTACTCGGCCGCACTGTTTTACACCTTGGCCTACATTGTGATGACCACGGGTGGTTTCGGCATGATCCTCCTGCTGGCCAAGCAGGGTTATGAAGCGGAGAGTCTGGATGACTTGCGCGGTTTGAACGACCGAAGCCCGGCAATGGCGTTCGTGTTTCTGCTGTTGATGTTCTCCATGGCGGGAATTCCGTTCACGCTGGGCTTCTGGGCGAAACTTGCAGTGCTTCAGGCTGTCGTAGGTATTGGCCTGTGGTGGTTGGCGGTTTATGCGGTCATCATGTCGGTTATCGGTGCGTTCTATTACCTGCGCGCGGTCAAGTTTGCCTACTTCGACTCACCGACCGATCCATCACCTGTCAATCCGGACTGGAATGTTCGGGGTGTGCTCGCTTTGAGCGGTCTGCTGGTGCTTGTACTGGGCATCTTCCCCGGCGTACTGGTCGGCTTTGCATCCCGCGCGTTCGGTGGTTTTTAAAATTCGATAGATGGGCTTTGCCCTGCCGTTTTGATGAATGGCAGTATTGGTAATTAGATTGGCCCTGGAGTGTTTTGATGGTTAACGAGACCTTGGTTCAAGGATATATAGTCGCCCTGCTGGTGCTGGCTAACCTGCCCTTTATCAATCAGCGCCTGTTCGTGCTGATTCCGGTCGTCAAGGCAGGTGAACGAAAGCCATTCTGGTTTCGGCTCGTGGAATGGTTTGTTCTGTATGCCATCGGGATCGGGATCGGGCTGTACCTTGAAGACCAGATTGGCGGTATTCAGCACAAGCCGTGGGAATTCTGGGTGGTAACCCTCTTCATGTTCGCCACACTGGCCGCACCAGGGTTTATCTGGCAGTACCAGCTCAAAAAGCAACTGTTATCTGCTCGATAGCAGAGCATACCCCCGCGCTCAGGAGTTATTACAGGCCCACCTCGCGTGGGCCTGTCAGTATGCTGACAAACTCGTCCATGAGTTTTTGCTATTCATGTCCGAGGCTTAGTTTGCGCACGGCCTTCAGGTATTGCCCGCGACGGAGTAACAGCGCCCAGCGCGTGCCGCCGACCTGGCGCCACAATACGGTTGCCCGCACACCTGCAAGCAGCAGGCTGCGGATATGACTGGCGATTCGCGGTTCTTCTAGGAATCGTTTTTCACCATTGATGACAATCCGAACGGGCAGTGAGCTGATTGTTTCCCGATATAACAGGTTAAGATCGGTCATCAGCGCATCATCCACACCATGTTCCAGAAAAGCAGGTTTGAGCTCTTCAAGCCGTTGGTGCAGCTTGCGCATCATGTCTGCGTCATTCATGAAAGCTTTGGTCACGCCGATCAGATTGACGGCATAACGGATGATTTCAGTATCCGATGGCTGTCGCTCGCCACCGGAAAGAAGCTTCAAAAAAGTTTCCAGGCCGAGGTTGAGATCGTGGATATTGCCACCGAACGTGTCCAGCGTATCCTTGGGGTTGAAATTAAACAGCGAACATATGTTGGCCGCAGCCAGATGCTCATGCTCGATGCGGCCTTCATAGGCAAGTTCGCGCACGAGTCGGCAGCACTGTAAGACACCGGCAATGGCGATGGTCTGGTCTTCAATCGTACTCATTAGTATTCAGCTCGGAAGAATGGGTGGTTTGTGGTTCAGGTTACGGCTTCTTCAATCACGGCGCCACCAAGACAGACATCGCCCTGATAGAAGACGATCGATTGTCCCGGCGTGATGGCCCGTTGGGGCTGATCGAAGGTGACATGCAGCAAATCTTCGGACAGGGCTGTGACTGTGCAGGATTGATCGGGTTGACGGTATCGAATCTTGGCGGTCAATCGCAGAGGGTAGGGGCCAACGTGCGTCATTGGGTCATTGATCCAGTGAATCTGTCCGGCACGCAACGCGGGGGCAAACAGCGCCGGGTGATCTTTCCCCTGCGCCACAATAAGTGTGTTGTCATGTAGGTTTTTCGCTGCCACATACCAGGGTTGATCGCCCTGATCCCGCAGCCCGCCAATACCCAGACCCTGCCGTTGACCAATGGTGTGATACATCAAGCCCTGATGCTGGCCGACTACCTGACCATCCACGGTAATGATGTCGCCCGGTTGCGCCGGCAGGTAGGTTTTAAGGAACTCGCTGAATCGGCGCTCACCGATGAAGCAGATGCCCGTGGAGTCCTTTTTGGTTGCCGTCTTGAAGCCCGCTTGTCCGGCAATCCGCCGTACCTCGGGCTTTTCCATTTCACCGATGGGGAAAAGTGCCGAGGCAAGCTGTTCCCTGCTGAGTGCATGCAGGAAGTAGCTCTGATCCTTGTTGGCATCCAGTCCTTTCAGTAGACGTGTCTGGCCCGAGCCGTCGGGTAAGGCGTGCTCGACGCGTGCATAGTGTCCCGTCGCGATGTAATCCGCACCCAGCGTTCGGGCGTGGTCCAGAAACGCGCGAAACTTGATTTCGCGGTTGCAGAGAATATCGGGGTTGGGTGTTCGACCGGCGCGATATTCATCGAGGAAGTGGGCGAACACGCGATCCCAGTAATCTTGGGCAAAATTTACAAAATGAAACTCGATCCCGAGTCGATCGGCAACAGACAGGGCATCAAGCATGTCGGCCTTGGCCGCGCAGTACTCGTCGTTATCATCCCCTTCCCAGTTCTTCATGAACAGGCCTTCAACCTGGTAACCCGCTTCCAGCAGACGCAGGGCGGCGACCGAGGAATCCACCCCACCGGACAAGCCGACGATGACGCGTGTTTCCTCTGGTTTTTTATGGGGCGGCATACGTTCGGTCGAGGTCATTTTTCGAGCCCGGTGAAAGAATGGAGTACGTTAAGATCAAAGCGGTTGCCTTGTAGGAAATCATCGATGCAGCGCGTTACGAAGGGTGAGCGAAGGTCTGCCCGACGGGCTGAAATTTCATCGGCGCTGAGCCATTGCGTCGAGATGATACCCGCATCCAAGGTCAGGGATGGATCGGGCGCGGAATCGACGCTGCCGATGATCGCTACCCGCATGATTCGAGGGCCGCAAGCGGGATTGCTGTGATAAATCCCAAGCAAGGCTTCGGGGTGGAAATGATGCCGGGTTTCCTCCAGTACTTCCCGTTTGGCGGCTTCGATAAGGCTTTCGCCCGGTTCGACGTGTCCGGCGGGTTGATTGAGCTTGATCTCCCCCTCAATTAATTCTTCGACCAGCAGGAAGCGCTGTTCACGAAAAATGATGCCGGCAACGGTAATGGCGGACAGGGGGCGGTGCGTGATGGGATTCATGGCGAAATTATACGCACTCTTGCAGCAGGTTGGGCGCTCGAGTCAACGATTCGAAAAGGAAACAGCTCAACCGGGTCCATGGCATGCACTACCATCACATGATCGATTTCGAAAATGAGCAGTTCGCCCGCTTGCGTTTCGGCGCCGTCAAAGCAGACATAGTCCAGCCCCATTCGATCCGTGATCATGCCGAGCGCCTGCCCATGTCGGTTGATGAATGCGTCAAAGTGCATCATGAACTGTGCTTCTTTATGCCGTTTTTCTGCATCCTCATACATGCCCGCGTTGACGTAATGGATCATCCAGTGTGCGGAAACAGCCATGTGAACAGCAAAGGGTTTTCCGCCGACCAGTGCGATTCTAAACTTGCGGAACAGGCCATCGGCTTCGCTGTAGTCGATGAAGGGCGCGATGAAGAACTCTGTTGAGGGTATATGATCCAGATAACGCTGTATGGCCGCGCTATCAGCCAGCCGCTCAAGATCATGCCCGGCGTGGGAGTCGGATGGGCGCACGATGAGCGGGAAGTCCAGGTCGGCGGCAATGTGTGTTAGCGGCTGCAACGTTTTCGCGACGGCGGCAAGTTATTCCCGCGATATGCGGTCCGTCGTCGGCATGAGTACGCCGGGGATGTCGTGCAGTATCTGGCAGGCCGTGTCCCGTTGGGTATTCGGGATGGCTTGCGGTCGATTCAACACGCGCACGGGCCAGTCGTTCAATGCGGTGGCCAACGCAGTCAGAAGCGGGCGTTGCTCCGGGGCGTCACTAATCGCAATGAAAACAGCATCATGGGGCGGCAACGGGTCGGGTAGGAGCGAGTCGAGTGCGCAGTAATGGCAAATCAAATCAATGTCACTGCCTTCGAGCAAGCAATCCAGTGGCGTATTGGCCGCAATATCGCCCGGAACCATCAGCATGAGCATCCTGAAACTGCTCGGCTCTTCAAGTGCGGGAATCTCAAAGTTACGTTGCAGCAACAAACCCTGATTCTGACTGGCAAAGGCCGATTCACGTTGCCCCAGACTGAACATCAAGGTGGACAGATTCATCCAGAGGTTCGCATCCTGCGGGAATTGGTTCAGGTTGCCCAGAGCCGCTCTGGCAAAAGCCTGTAAATCCTGCCCTTCGATACTGGCGCGCAAAAAGGGGCCAGTCCCAGAAAAGGAGTAGAGGAAACGTCCGCGCGGTCTTGTTCTGTCATGACTTCATTCTCAATCAACCAGTTCCATCCACCAAGGAAAATATCAATGGCGGATCCGGTTCTTGCCAGGTGGCTGGTGATGCTGCCTGAGAGGATAACCTTTCGTGAGACAACAGAGTGTGCTCTTGAGTGAAAATTGTGACTTTTCAGCGGGGTGAGGGGCATCCGGCTGATTCTGCCTCTCAAGGGATCGTTTTATTTGTGTCTGAGTGGAACTTTATCTCTTGGTGATTGTTTAATGTGCATAACTTGTGCATTCGATTAGGTCGTTATCTAGATTGTCGATGTTTTTTTAGTTATTTCACTTGATGAAGCTCTTTTTCTATGCAAAAGTTGTACACGTAATCGACTCGAGTTTTGCTTATATGTGAGGAGCCATCCATGGGTAGTGTGACGCAACGTAAAAAGTCTGTCGGTACCGACAGCGTTCAGATTCCAACACGTCAACGGATGGCGCTTGATTACGAAGAAACGGTCGAGCTGATGGTGATGGATGAACCCGTACTTGATCATGACGCTGAGGCGCCGGAGCCGGGGGATGAAGAAGCGGTCACTGTGTTCAGTGCCAGCGATTCCGAATCGGCCGATCCAGTACGTCTGTATCTTCGGGATGTGGAAACCGAGCGTCTGCTGACCGCTGAGGAGGAAGTTCTCTATTCGCGGCGTGCTCAGAAGGGCGATGATTCTGCCCGGCAGAAAATGATTGTCTGCAATTTGCGTCTGGTGATCAAAATCGCTCGGCGTTACATGAATCGCGGTCTCGATCTACTTGACCTGATCGAGGAAGGCAATATTGGATTGATGAGAGCGGTTGAGAAATTCGACCCCGAAAGAGGTTTTCGTTTTTCCACGTACGCCACATGGTGGATTCGTCAGACCATCGAGCGTGGGCTGATGAATCAGTCGCGTACGGTGCGTTTACCGGTTCATGTGGTTAAGGAAGTCCATTCCTTCAACCGGGCGGCGCGAAAGATTGCGCAGAACCAGAACGCTGAGGTTACGGCCGAGCAGATCGCCGACCATCTGGATCGTCCGGTGCATGATGTGTTGAAGGTCATGGCCTATAACGAGCGACAGTCCTCGTTCGATAGCCCGCTGAAAGGCGAAGGCGAATTCTCGTTGCTCGATCTGATCCCCGACCGGGAAAGTAATCAACCGGATGAACTGTTGCAAGATGCCGGCGTGCATGGCCTGCTCGATCAACTCATGGCGCAGCTCGATTCCAAGCAGCGCGAGGTTCTGGTCCGGCGCTACGGTTTGCGCGGTTACGAAACGCACACGCTGGAAGAAGTGGGCGATCATTTGGGTGTTACTCGTGAGCGCGTCCGGCAGATACAGTTAGAAGCCGTCCGGCGCCTGAAATCGGTTGCCAAGAAAAACGGCATTACGGCAGAGGTCATCTTCCCGGATTGATCATACGCGGGCCATCAACCTGAAAACCGCCACCGAACCGGGTGTGCGGTTTTTTATCACTGCAAAACTAGATAATCTGGTTAATAATTGTAGATGGAACCCGCGTTTGGGTGCCATCCATCGTTCGTTTATGAAAGCCCCATTAAAAACCGTATGCGGTGTCATTTGTAAGAATAATTCCTTCCGATTCCTTGCTTTTTACTTCGAAAACAATAGTATGGCCTGCTTGTTTTATCGGGTATCACCCTGTTCCGCCTGAACCACGACAATGAGTCAGACGTCCACCCAGGGGAATGACCACCCGACGAGGACGGTAAAGCCACTATGGAGATCAGCTAACAGTCATGCCTACCCCCGAATTTGATATTTGCACCGAAGACAAGATGCCCGTGTTGATGATGCGCGTGACACAATTGTGGCGCCAGCTAATGGATGCCGAACTGGCGCATCACGGTTTGAGTCAGGCTAAATGGCGCACGCTGGCGATTCTGGCGCTACGACCGGAGGGCATGATTCAGTCCGAGCTGGCGGACGAACTGGGGGTGGAAGGGCCGTCGCTGGTCGCCATGCTCGACCGTCTCTCAAAAGATGAGTGGGTCGAGCGCATCCTCTCCGAAACCGATCGGCGCTGCAAAATCATTCGCTTGACCCCGCGGGCCTGGCCCCTCATCGATGAGATACGCATCAGTTCCGAAAAGATATTCCAGCGGACGATTGCCAAGGTCGATGTTGCTCCATTGGCCGTCATCGAGGCGTTTTTCATTGATCTGCGAGAACGCCTCTATGATGACCTGCCTGAAAAGAAGCGGCATCACCGGGGTGAGCGTCGTGCTACCTGTGGACTGCCCACCAGTCATGACTGGTCTGAGTAAGTACGATTAACTTCCCTTTTCAGGAATTCTTCGAGCACCAGTTACGTACCAGTAAATTCCCCCACCCCTTTTTTTGAAGAAGTGCGCCTCCCCTTTTGAAAAAGGGGGAATGAGGGGGATTTAGGAGGGCTTAACATCTGTAAGTAAACGCTGATTTATTCCATCCTTGGAATAAATCAGCTCGCTCATCGCGGTACACGCCCGCGATGGCTCTCACGAATCAAAGACTTGCGTCTTTGTTCGTGTTGGGGCATCCTGCCCCAAGCGGGAAGCACTGAATAAATCAGTGCTTCCCTAAAGAGATTCCTTTGATTTCATCGCACCTTATAGAACGGGGAGTTCATTCCAGATGTTGCCGAATCAAATCGACAACCACCTTCGGTGATTTACCAGCCGTTTCAATAATCAGATCAGCGGCCACGCGGTAGAGCGGCTCACGCATCGTCATTAGTTCGTTCAGTTTGCCTGCTCTGTCTTTTGTTTGCAGTAACGGGCGCTGGGTGTCCATGGCCGTTCGTTCCGCCTGTTGCTGCACGGTGGCGTGCAAATAAACCACGAAGCCGCGCTCGGCAAAAACCGCCCGATTCTCGGGACGCAAAATCGCTCCGCCCCCCGTGGCGAGCACCCAGCCAGAAGTGCGCGTAAGCTCATCAATAACCGCAACTTCCCGATCACGAAATCCCGCCTCGCCCTCGATCTCGAAGATCAGCGGGATGGTTGCACCGGTGCGATGCTCAATTTCCTTGTCGGTGTCGTGGAAGGTCAGGTTCATGCTGTGGGCAAGCAATTTCCCAATCGTGCTTTTGCCGGCACCCATAGGGCCGATGAGGATAATGTTGTGTGTATTCATAGCGCTGCATTTTATCTGAAATCATAAAAAAACCCCGCATGGCGGGGTTTTATGGGTGTTGTATGGGAACGAACACCCTCAAATTTTACGAGCTCTAGTTGATTGCAAAACAACTCGCACCGTTGCCTAGAGGATTCGTTTGAGCAGCGGGGCCGGATTGGCTGGTTACATCATCAGCACTTACGGGCAACCAGAAATTTAATGCACTGGTGTTTGCCGTGCCTAATACTGTTGTGGTCGCAGAAAGATAGACCTTTACCCAAGATGCGTAGTTTTGAGGGTAAGTGACTGTAATGGTTGCAATACCATTTTGATCTGTCCTCGGTTGAGCGGGGCTGAATGTAGCTACGTTGCCTGGTGCAATTACATTCCCTCGTGTGGCGCTAACAACCGCTGTCTCAGTTGGGTTCAGTACGCCATCATGATTGGTGTCGTTAGTTGTGCACGTGCCTGGAGGGTTATTGACATTTTGAACCCACTTTCCTGCTGCTGGGTCGAAAGACCAATCACCTAACGCATAAGCGGTTGAGTACAGATAAATGTTTACAGGCTGATCTGTCATTGGCCGGCCATTGATATCCGTCACAATTACACTGTAGGTTTTTTGATAATTTGGTGCTGATTTAGCAATTAAATTATCTGTTCCAATGGTTACGAAGGCGGTTTTGTTGGCTACATTCATTTTAGTTGTGCCGTTAATGTTATCTGCCGTATCTGTTGCGGTAATTGTGAAATTCGGCGAAGTGCCGTTACCCGCTGTAAAGGTCGTTGTTGCTACCCCTTGTTCATCTGTGATCGCTGTGGGAGAAGTGAAGGCACCACCTGAAGTGTCGTCAGTGGTAAATGTTACATTTTTACCTACAACAGAATTGCCGTTGCTGTCCATTAATTTTGCTGTAATGGTGCTGCTATTGTTTGGAGCCACCGTGCTTGGTGTGGCTTGAACAATAACTTGTGTTGCAGTAGATGCAGTAAAGGCTACGATTCTGCTAGCACTTACGGCTCCGTATGTTGCGGTGACGATGGCGGGGCCTGCAGTAGACGAACCTAGATAAATCGTGGCATCTCCGTTGTTATCTGTTAGAGCAGTGTTACTGCTTAAATTACCGCGAGTGGTTGCAAAGTTTACTATTTGACCCATAACCGCATTACCCCCATCAGTGACTTTCACGATAAATGGGTGTGGTGGAGGTTGATTTGATGGGCTAATTGCCAAAATCGAACCAGCGTTCGGATTTTGGGCATCATAATCAACCGCTGGTTTCGTAAAGTTAACTGCTACCTGAGCCACTTTTACATCGAGTGAACCCGTCGTATTCAAGTCAGTAGCGTTCGCCGTTAGGGTGGTATTTGCCGTTGCTGATAGGCTGAATGGAGCTTGACCATTTGCATCCGTGACAACTGATCCAGGCGTGACAATGCCCACAGTGCTAGTGAGATTAACTGATTGCCCAGAAATTGGCTTGTTGTTGCTGTCTTGCAAAAGCAATGCGTAACTTAAGTTATTGCCAGCTGTGCCTGCACTCGGGCCATTAATAGCAATTTTTGTGCCACTTACGTTAACGGTTGCGCGGGTGGCGTTCACACCGCCTGCCGACGCATTCAGAGTAATTGTTCCATTCTTATACAAACCCTGGGTATCCAGCTTGGCAGTTACCGCACCGTTGGCCGCGGTAACAAAACCGCCCGCAGGTGGCGTAATGTTGCCATCGCTGGCACTCAGTGTTACTGGCACATTAGGCATTAAAACATTTGTTGGGCTTTTTACGATTACGGTAACGTCAGTACCTGCTGAGCTGTTTGTATCGACTTGGCCCGTTGAGGTTAATATTTGAACAAAGCCAACAGTATCAGGAGCAGAAGTACAGCTAGGGTTGTTTACTGCTATTGTCCATTGCCCCAAACCTTCTTCAACTGCAATGAAGTATGTTTTTGTGACATCTAAAGTTACTGATTGTTGCCTATTGACTACATCACCAATCTCGTTCGCCAGTAAAGCAACGTTATTGCCCGTCGCATCTTTGAGATTGACAATGAAATTACCAGAACCCTTATAAGACATTGTAAAAGTCGTTGGGCCTGAGATATTCGTGAAACTGCTAAGAACGGTTGCACCAGTTCCAGAATAGGCAACATTTTTACATGCGGTGGCATCGCTTGCAGTCACTGCAATGGACACGGCCGACTGCACGGTTTTGCCGTTGGTATCGGTGACGGTGGCGATGATGGTATCGGTACCGGACTGAGTACCGGCGGTGTAGCGCACCGAGGCAGACCCTGCGGCGGTGGTGGCCGAATTGGCCGACAGCGTACCGTTTGACAGTTTTGAACCAAAGGCGAACGAAACGGTCGCTCCATCGACAGCAGCGCCCGATGCATCTGTAACAGAAGCGGTCAGGTTTGCCGTGCCGCCTGCATTCAAACTGGTTTTATCAGTTGAAAGCGTGATTTTGTAGGTGGCGGTTGTTGGCGGTGTGGTGCCTCCTGTGCCGCCGGGGCTACTCACCAAACTGGAGCCTCCGCCACCACCACCGCATGCCGTCAGGGTGAGCATGGTGGCAATCACGATGCCGCCCTTCAGTTTATTTATCAGTTTGCTAAACATGGTTCACGTTCTCCCGATTGTGTTCTTGAGACTTTATTCCGTTGTGTCAACGAGTTGTTGGTTTGAATCAATTATTTTCGGCGTGACGAAAATCAGTAATTCAAGGCGTTGGTTGTTGATCTCTCGATTTTTGAACAAATTTCCCAAGCCAGGTAAATCGCCCAAGAAGGGGACTTTATTTATTGAATTGGTGTTAGTGAATTGATAAATACCACCCAATACCACTGTTTGACCATTTTTGACCTCTACTTTGGTTTTGACTTCACGCGTGTTGATCGGCGGATTGGTCGTGCCAGGCAGTAAATTGGTGTAGTCCGGCTCATCCTTTTTAACATCAATATCCATAATGATGTTGTTGTTCGGTGTGATTTGCGGCGTTACTTCTGTGGACAGAACTGCTTTTTTGAAGCTGACTGTGTTACTGGCCACACCACCGGCCGTTTGGGTGGCAATGTAGGGGATTTCTGTGCCTTGGGATATCAATGCCGTGTGGCCGTTCGTGGTAATGACTTTCGGGCTGGAAACGATTTCACCTGTACCTTCTGTTTGTAGCGCGGATAGCTCCAGATCAAGTAATACGTTGGAGCCAAGAATGGCTAAGCCTAAGCCACCGGTCGGGGTGCCGCTTATCGGTGTGTTGAAATTGTAAAGCGAGCCTGGGATACCCGCAGCGGCGCCCGAGGCGACATTTTGAGCCATGGTTGCGGCATCGTTGCCGTTGGTAGCGGTTGTGTATACGTTGCCATTTCCGGTGCCAACACCCGTCACACCCCAGCGGACGCCCAGTTGACGAGCAAAGTTGTCGGTGGCGATCACAATTCGGGTTTCAATCAGTACCTGTTTAACGGGCTTGTCGAGTTTTTGAATCAGGTCACGGATGCGATCAAGTGCACTGGCGGTATCGGTAACGATTAGGCTGTTGGAGCGGGCGTCAACCGTCACACTGCCGCGGTCACTGATGAAACGCTGTGCGGTATCCGTACTTTCGCCGTTTTTACCCGACGATGCGTTTGTCTTGGATGCGGACTCAAGCAGCTTGTAAATATCTTCTGCTTTAGCGTAATTAATTTGAATAATATCGGTGGTTAGCGGAGCGAGCTGCTGTGATTGCTGACGGGCTTCAAGTTCGGCTTTATCTCGCGCCACAATATCTGCTGTGGGTGCAACATACATGACATTGCCATTTTTGCGCATCGACAATCCTTTTGTTTCTAGAATAAGGTCAAGCGCCTGATCCCAGGGTACATTTTCGAGCCGAAGGCTGATTGAGCCTTTGACATCGTCACTGACAACGATGTTGTTGCCCGTGAAATCCGCAATGAGCTGGAGCAGGGGTCGAATCTGGATGTCCTGGAATTTCAGGGTCAGGCGTTCACCGGTATATTTTTTCTCACCGATGTTTTGCGCGCCTTCACCTTTGGGGATGGGCTTGACTTCAACGACCAGGCGGTTATCCGTCTGATAGGCCATGTGCTCGCCCGCGTTGCGGGTATAGAGGGTAATACGGCTGCCGCTCCCCATGGGGCGAACATCCACTGTTTCTACCGGCGTGGCAAAGTCCTTGACGCCGAAGCGGCCGGACTCGACGCGGGTGTTGGATAGATCAATGATGATGTTGCTGCCTTCGCTGCGCATCTTCATGGGGGCGTTCGGGCCGGAGGTCTGGATGAGCAGTCTGCCCGCGCCATCGGCCGAACGCCGGAAATCGATGCTCTGTCCACGATCCATGGCGGTGATCGGATTGCTACCCGCCGTGGTGCTGACGGGCCGGCCCGTCGGGGTCGAGTTGCTGACAGCGGCAGGTTTGAAGGTAACGGTTAATTCATTGCCTTGCGGGTTGATGGCGTAAGGGGTGGCTTGGGTCAGGTTGAATACAACACGCGTTTTACCGCCGGCTTGGGCCATCAGCAGTGACTTTACGGGATCCAGGTTGATGTTCCGGGTACGTTCGCCGGTCTTGTTCGTCGTGTCAGGCAGGTCGATCGCCACCCGCGCTGGGTTGTCGATCTGGAAGTTGTCGGGACTACCTGATAGAGGCGCTGACAGTTTGAAGTGTACTTGAATAGAGCCATCCGCTGTGCGGTCGGTACTAATCGTATTGATGTCGACTGCATAACCAATGGAGGGAATAAGAAGTGATATCGATAACACGCCCAACGATTGCCGGATGGCTCGGGTCAGAGGTCGATAAAGTGTTTTTGCATCCATAACGCTGTTCATTGCTTTCTATCCCCTTGAATCATTTGGTCGCTTTTGCTGGACAATCGCAGTTTGCTTGCGCCAGCCGCCCTGTCCGTCGGGCACGATTTCTTCGAGCGTGATCTTGTCGGTCGTGATCTTGACGACCTTGCCGTAATTCATCCCCATGTAGTTGCCCACTTGCACCTCATGTAAGACATCATCACCGTCCCGGACTAGCGCGTACTTCGTGCCCTTGCGTTCGAGTACGCCCTTCATGGCAAGCGCGTCCAGTGGATACATTTCCAGCGGCTCTTTGGAGCGGTTCATGTCTGGGGTGATGCCGTTGCCTTTATTTGCAGTCTGGGTATCGGCTGGCGAAAATGGTGTGCGGTCCTTGGTTTCCACATAACTGAATTTCGGTAGGGGCTTCATTTCAGGGATGGGCTCAATCTTCCCACCGGGCCTCGCCAGAATTCGGTCAACTTTTTGTGTCAGATCGCTCATGTTGTTCGCGCAGCCGCTCAACATGAGTGCGGCCGGTGCTAATACCAATATCCATTTGATCGAGGAGGTTTTCTGTTCACGAGAAAAAGGCCGATTGTGCTTCATTTGCCTTCTCCTTCACCTTGCTCAAGGTAACGGTAGGTTTTGGTCACAACGGTCATGACAAGCGGCGGGGACTTCATGTCCGGGCTTTCTCCGTTTTCCGGCTTGATGGTTGGATTGTGCAGTGTGACAATTCGGGACAGATTAGCCGTGTCACTAATGAATTTCGCCAGTTGGTTGTAGCTGCCTTCCAGCGTCAGTGTGTAGGGCATCTCCGCATAGAAGGTATGCTTAATTTCACGGCCCGGCTGAATTTGCTTGTTTTTAAGACCGTTCTTGAGAGAAGTTTGGGCAACATCGATAATCAGATTTTCAGCTTCGCTTTTATTCGGCAGTTGTCGGAGTAGCTCGCCGAAGCTCGTCTGCATTATTTTGAGCTGATCCTGATAGGCCTTAAGGTTGGCGGCAAGGTTTTGCTTGGTCTCAATCGTGGCCAGCAGACTTGTTTCCTGACGCTGCTTTTGAGCGAGCTCATCCCGTTGAGGCAGGGTGTCGAAATAAATGACTGCGCCAACAATCAGGACGATAACGAAGAGGAAGATCACCATACGCGTCCCTAGAGACGCAAGCCCGATGGTCTGGAAGTCCAGGTTTTTTAATTCATTGAGATCCATCTCTTATTGCTCCTTATTCGCATCGGCCGATTTGGGTGTTTTGACCGATGCGGTAATCGAGAACACATATCGATTTGAAGAGGACCCCTTTTTGTCCTGATTCTGAGCAAGAATACCCGAGCCGACAATGATGGCGTCCTTTATATACTCCGAATCGTTGAGGCGGTGCAGGTAATCGGCAACCCGCGCCTGCGCATCGGCATAACCCTGAATGGCGATGGTTTTATCGCCCGTAATGGCAATGTTGGTCAACTGGATGCCATCGGGCAGGGTTGAAACGAACTCCTGCATTAGGTGGACGATCACAGGACGGCTGGATTGAAGGGTCTCGATCACCTGCATGCGGGCGATCAATTCTGCTTTTTTCTTTTTCAGCTCGTTGATGGACTGGATTTTCCGGTCAAGATCCTTGATAACCCCGTTGAGGTACTGATTGCGCTGGTCTTGATAGTCGAGTTGGTTCTGTTCGTAGAGATGAATGCCGCCACCAATGATTAATGCCGCGACGACTGACCCCGCAAGATGCACAACGAAATTGCGCTGCAAGGTCTGGCGGCGTTCATCCCGCCAGGGAAGGAGGTTGATTTTTCTCATCGGTCGAAGCTCCGTAAAGCGAGGCCGCAAGCAACCAGCATTGATGAGCCATGATTGGCGAGCAACTCTGCGGATATTGTTGATCCTTGGCCGATGGCAATAAACGGATTCGCACCGCGCGTTTGTATGCCGGTTTCATTGTTAATCCGTTCGATAACGCCCGGGGTGTTCGCGGTCCCTCCGCCAAGTAGGATCAGTCCGATGGTGCCGCGATTAGTTTCTGAATAGAAGTATTGAATAAATCGGCCAACTTGCATCGCCATGTTGTCAATAAATGGCTGCAATACTTTGCGATGGTAGTCATCGGGCAAAGTGTCATTGCGTTTTTTTTCTTCCGCTTCTTCTGGGGAGAGACCGTAATACAAGGATATCTCGTTGGTCAGCTGTTTGCCGCCAAACGGGTGTTCTTTACTGTAGATGATGTCGTTGCCACTGAATACATTGATGGTGGTGGTGTTGGCACCCACATCCAGCAAGGCGATGGGCTGAGCACGATCTTCTGGCGTCAGTGTAGAGGCGATGATTTCAGTAAACGTGTTTTGTATCGCGAACGACTCGATATCCATGACATCGACGGATAGTCCCGCCGCCTCGGCTACAGCGACACGCGCTTCGACGTTGGTTGATCGAGTGGCTGCCATAATGACCAGGATGCTGCTGTCATCATTGGTCGACTGTTTTTTTTGTTTTGTTCCTGCTTCAGGATGAAGCGGCTCGAAGTCGAGACTGACCTCTTCAATAGGAAAGGGGATATACTGATCCGACTCCATTCGAACTTGCTCTTCCAGTTCGAATTCATTGCCAGGATTGCTTATGTTAAGCACCCGGCTGACACAGGCACTGGTGGGTACTGCCATGACAACGTGTTTGGTCTTGGCCCTGGAGCGTGACAACGCTCTACTTAAGGCGCCTGCGACTGCGTCCGTGTCTGTGATGGTTTTGTCTTGAACCGCCCCGGGCGAAATGGGTTCGATAGCAAAGCCAACCGGGCGGAAACTGTTCCGATACTTCTCCAGCATCAACACTTTGACGGCAGTTGAGCTGATATCAACGCCAAGACGAGGATTTTTTGAGCTAAATAATGGCACGATCATTCCCTTCCCTTTGAGTGTGCGCTAAGGTTGCGCGCACTTTGTAGTCCACCGGCGCATCCTAGGGTAAAACCTGTGGGTTTGTCGAATATTCTTGCTAACCTTGCATCCATCTGTGCAAAAAAAATCCATTGCTAAAATGAACTAAATGAAACTTATCAAATTTGCGTTATATGTGCTTGGTTTTTTATTGATTTTTGCCATCGGGGGGGTGGGTGTTGTGTATCAGATATACAACAAGCAGTTGCCCGATGTGAAGGATTTGGCGACGGTTCAATACCAAATTCCGATGAGAATCTACGACGCAGATGGCGGCTTGATCGCCGAATTTGGGGAGAAGCGTCGCTTCCCCGTCACGTACGCCGAATTACCCAAAGTGGTCGTCGATGCGTTCACTTCTGCGGAAGATGATGGTTTCTTTGAACATGGTGGAGTGGATGTCCAGAGTTTGTTCCGTGCGGCTTATGAGCTGGTAAAGACGGGGCATAAAGGACAAGGTGGCTCAACAATTACGATGCAGGTTGCCCGCAATTTCTTTCTGGGCAGGCAAAAAACCTATAGCCGCAAATTGATGGAAATCCTGCTTGCGATCAAGATTGAGCACAGCTTGAGCAAGGAGCAGATTCTGACTCTTTACTTGAACAAGATTTTTCTTGGGAACCGAAGTTATGGCGTCAAGGCAGCAGCCCAGGTGTACTTCGGTAAGTCGTTGGATAAGTTGACGGCTGCCGAAGCCGCGATGCTGGCCTCACTGCCCAAGGCACCTTCGAGCGTGAATCCGGTTTCTAATCCCGATAAGGCGTTAGCCCGCCGTGCTTATGTGCTCGGACGCATGCTTTCTCTCGGGAAAATCGATCAGACAACTTATGATCAAGCCATGCTGGAGCCGCTTCCAGGGCACCTGTTTGTGGGTTCCGATATACAAACACAGGCGCCTTTTGTGGCTGAAATGATTCGTCAGAAATTGTATGCCCAATATGGTGATAAGTTGTACGAAATGGGTCTTGTGGTTCATACCTCAATTAATCCCAGGGCGCAGCAAGTGGCCCAAATGTCACTGAAAGACGGCCTTCTGGCTTATGACCGTCGTCACGGTTATCGGGGGGCTGAGGATCATTGGGAATCTTTGCTTTCCCAGCCGAAAGCGCTTCTGGAGAAGCTTCAGGCTACACCTGTCGTTGGTGGGCTGATCCCCGCAGTGGTTTTGTCGGTTGATCCTAAATCGACAGAAGTTCTGATGCCCGATGGTTCAAAAATCGCGCTGGGGATGGATGCATTGAGCTGGGCTTGTCATTATGAGTCTGTGAACCGTTGCGGCCCCAAACCCAAGCAGATGGGTGATGTGCTCAAGGCAGGTGATTTGATTCGTTTGCAGGCTGAGGCTGACCAGCATTGGCAGCTTGCAGAAATTCCTGCGGCCAGTGCGGGCTTTGTCGCTTTGGATCCGAATACAGGCGCCATTCGAGCACTGGTTGGTGGTTTTGATTTTGCGCATGACAGCAAATTCAATCACGTGACTCAGGCGGAGCGTCAGCCAGGGTCGGGTTTCAAACCTTTCCTATATTCAGCAGCACTGGATCATGGTTTTACATGGGCCACGATGATCAACGACTCACCTGTGGTGGTGAAGAATGGTGTCAGAGAAGGGGTCGATTGGCGCCCGCAGAATTATGAAAAAAACTTTGGCGGCCCGATGCGTTTGCGGATGGCGCTGGTGCATTCGGTCAATCTGGTGTCAGTGCGCTTGATCGAGGCGCTGGGGCCGGAAAATGTACTCAAGTATGTCAGCCGTTTTGGTCTGCCTACGCAAAACTGGGCGCCAACGCCTTCAATGGCTTTGGGTAGTTACACCTTGACACCAATGGAGTTGATTGGCGGCTTCTCTGCCTTTGTGAACGGGGGTTATCGAATTACCCCCTACCTGATTACCGAAGTGGATAATGGCGATAACGAGGTATTCTACAGCCATCCATCGGTTAAATTATGTGACACTTGCCCTATGGATTCGCCCGATCCGAGTGTCGCACCACGAATAATCACACCGCAAAACGCCTTTCTGATGCGTTCCGCTTTGCGCGATGTGGTGCGCATGGGGACCGGGGTTCGCGCCTATCGTGCATTAAAACGAAACGATATTGGCGGAAAAACAGGCACGACCAATGAACAGCGCGATGCTTGGTTTACTGGTTTCGGCCCGGATTGGGTTGCAACAGCGTGGGTCGGTTTCGATGACAACTCTCCGTTGGGGCATCGTGAGGTAGGGGGGAGTGCGGCATTGCCTATCTGGATAGATTTCATGCAGGCAATGTTGCCACCACCGACTGGTAATGCAGATGTGCCACCGCCCGGTTTGGTCGAGGTCATGATCAACCCAGACACCGGCAATAAGTTGTCTCCAGGTTCAACTGGTGGCGTGCGTGAGTATTTTGATACGACACATAGTCCGGCGGACGAGTCCGGGCTCTCTGCCCCGATTCCGGCGGATGTGGTGCCGCAGAATCTGATGAATAATTTGTTTTGATCGTGTGAGGTGGCCTCAGTGGCAACAACCGGTCCGGTGTCTCAAGCTGTTTTGTCTTTTGCTACACGATTATGCGTCGAAGATGCAACACTCGACCGCATCAAGGCTCTGCAAAAGGCTGCTGACCGTTTGGGTGAGTCGATCGATCAGCGGTTTGCCGCAGTGGATTGCGAGCGCCTGGAGGTGGAGATTCGCCAGTATCAATTGATTTTTCGTCCGGATCAGCAGGCTGTGATCCGAAATCTGCGTGCCGAGGCGATGAAAGCCATGACCTTTTTGAGTGACTTTTCGCCGCGTTTAGTCGGCTCGGTGTTGACGGGGACGGCGGATCGTCAATCTAAAGTGACCTTGCATTTGTTTGCGGATACGCCGGAGTCGGTTATGACGTTTTTACTGGCGAAGAGCATTCCGTTCACCGAGTCCGAGCGCCGTTATCACTATCGAAACGGGCGACAGACTCGCGTCCCCGTGCTGAGTTTTGTGGCTTTCGATGTGCCGTTCGATCTGGTGGTGTTCGGTCTTGATGATATCAAGGAGGCCCCAGTGGCAAATAGTCGTGGAGGGCTCATGACACGCGCTTCAGTGACGAAGGTGGCATCACTGCTTTCACCTTCTGGTTGACCAGCTAATCGCGGCTGGCAGCCGCGGCACGGTTCAGGACTGGTGGTAAGGGCGGCTCAGGCGGTGTACGGCATCGACCAGTACGTTGACATTGTCCGGGTTGACGTGTTGGTGAATGCCATGACCCAAGTTGAACACATGGCCGCTGCCTTGACCGTATGAACTCAAGACCCGCGCAACTTCCTGCTCGATCACCGCCTCTGGTGCGTACAGCACACTGGGATCGAGGTTGCCTTGCAGGGCGACTTTCTCCCCAATCTGTTGCCGTACAGCCCCGATGTCCACGGTCCAGTCCAGTCCAACGCCATCCGCGCCCGAGGCGGCAATTTCCGGTGCCCAGGCTCCGCCACCTTTGGTAAAGAGTATGACGGGGATGCGTTGACCTTCGTGCGTCCGTATCAAGCCGTCGATAATTTTCTGCATGTAGGCAAGTGAGAACTCCCTATATTTTTCTGGAGAGAGCACGCCGCCCCATGTGTCGAAAATCATCAGTGCCTGTGCGCCACGACGCACTTGGGCATTGAGGTAGTCGGTCACCGCCCGGCTGAGTTTGTCCAGCAGCAGGTGAGCGCTTGCAGGGTCGCTGTACATCAAGCCTTTGATGTGGGCGAACTCCTTGGTCGATCCACCTTCCACCATATAGGTGGCCAGCGTCCAGGGGCTTCCGGAAAAACCGATCAACGGCACCCGGCCATTCAATGCGCCCCGGATGGTGCTGACTGCGTCCATGACATAGCGCAGCTCGCCTTCGGGGTCGGGCTGAGGGAGTTTCTCAATGGAGCGACGATCACGCAGCGGGTTTGCAAAGACGGGGCCTTCTCCGACGGAGAAGCTCAGGCCAAGGCCCATGGCGTCAGGCACGGTCAGGATGTCTGAGAACAGGATGGCGGCATCCAGATCGAAGCGCTCAAGGGGCTGCAGTGTGACTTCGCAGGCGAGATCCGCCGAACGGCACAGATCCATGAAGCTGCCAGCTTTCGCCCGCGTGGCCCGGTATTCCGGCAGATAGCGGCCAGCCTGGCGCATGATCCAGATCGGGGTGCAGTCAACCGGTTCTCGAAGCAGTGCGCGAATAAAGCGGTCATTCTTGAGCGTCGCGGTGGCGGTTGATGTGATGATGTCTGGGGTCATGCTGCAAAGTCTCTGGCAGAGTAGAAATTAAACACGCTCAACCTGTGCGCGACGAGCGGGCAATTGGGCCAGGGCCTGTCGATCATGGGTTCCGGCGCCATGGGCGGCGGGCTTGAGTTTCGTCTTGTTGGTTGGTCAAGGCGGTTCCATGTCTGCCGTTTCGACAGGACAGTGTGGCAGGCCGGGTTGGCTTCAAACGTCCAAGTAATCGAGGATACCGAATCCGGCATTGCGGCCTTCAAACACGGCCGTAACGACGAGGTCGGAGCCACGTACCATGTCGCCACCAGCAAACACTTTGGCATTACTGGTTTGGAATGCGGGGCTATGAGCGCTCTGATTGGCCACCACGCGACCACTGCTGTCGGTTTCAAGGCCGATGCTCTGGAACCACGGGGCAGGAGAGGGTCGAAAACCAAAAGCGATCAGCACTGTATCGGCTTCAACAATATGTTCGGAGTGAGGGATGACTTCGGGGCTGCGACGTCCCCGATGGTCCGGTTCACCCAAACGCGTGTTTACGAAGCGAACGCCGGTCACGCGGCCGTTTTCGCCTACGATTTCGACCGGTTGACGGTTGAACAGGAATTCGGCGCCTTCTTCACGTGCATTGGCCACTTCCCGCCGGGAACCGGGCATGTTCTCCTCATCCCGGCGATATACGCAGGTCACTTGCGCCGCTTGTTGGCGAAGCGAGGTCCGGGTGCAATCCATCGCGGTGTCGCCGCCGCCCAATACGACGACTCGTTGGCCTGAAACGTCGATAAATGGATCGTTGCCTGGGTAGTTCATGAGGTGATTGATGTTGCCGATCAGAAAAGACAGAGCCTTGTGTACGCCATCTAGATCTTCGCCCGGAAAGCCACCTGCCATTGCCGCATAGGTGCCCATGCCAAGGAAAATGGCGTCATATTCATCAAGCAGGGTATCTATCGTAATGTCGGTGCCGATGGTCGTGTTCAGGCGGAATTCGATGCCCATTTCTTCGAAAATGCGTCGACGGGTTTCCAGGACGGATTTCTCGAGCTTGAACGGGGGAATGCCGAAGGTGAGCAGACCGCCGATTTGCGGGTGGCGGTCAAATACCACCACCTTGACGCCGTGACGGGCGAGGATATCGGCGCAGCCTAATCCTGCAGGTCCGGCACCGACGATGGCGACGCGTTTGTTGGTCGGGACAACCTTGGACATATCTGGTCGCCAACCGAGCTTGAACGCTTCGTCGGTAATGTATTTTTCAATTGAGCCGATGGTGACGGCACCGAAGCCGTCGTTGAGTGTGCAAGCACCCTCGCACAAGCGATCTTGCGGGCAAACACGGCCACAGATTTCGGGCAGGGAGTTTGTCTTGTGCGACATCTCGGCCGCTTCGAGCAGGTTACCTTCTGCAATCAGTTTCAACCAGTTGGGAATGAAGTTATGGACCGGGCATTTCCATTCGCAGTACGGGTTGCCGCACTCAAGACAGCGATCGGCTTGCTCCGCTGCCTTTTCCGGATTGAATTGGCCGTAAATTTCGCCGAATTGAGTCACACGCACGGTGGCCGGTTTTTTTTCCGGATCTTGGCGCGGTACGTTCAAAAATTGGAAATGATCAGCCATTGCCCATTACCCATTTGATTTAAATTTTATAAGAAAGGGATGCTCATCCGCAGATGTCGGAGGCAGCTTGCCTGTGGTTGAAGTATCAGTTTAGGCCAACTTGATACTGGGCGTCGAATGTTTAGGCGCCGAGTGCCGCTTTGACCCACTGGCTGACAGTTGCAAGGTCCGCGCGACCGGCTACTTTGGCCCGAACGGCGTTCATGACGGCGCCCATCTGGGCAACACCCTGCGCTCCGGTGGCGGCAATGGTATCGGTGATGATCTGCCGTATTTCTGCCTCGCTGAGCTTGGCGGGGAGGTAGGTTTCGATGACCTCGAGTTCGAACTGCTCGGTTTTTACCAAATCATCACGACCGGCCGTTTTGAACTGGTCGATCGATTCGCGCCGCTGTTTGGATTGCTTGACCAGAATGGCGAGGACGTCGTCATCACTCAATGTGATGCGTTCATCGACTTCCTTTTGCTTGATGGCCGCCAGTAACAGGCGAATAACGCCCAGGCGCAACTTGTCGCCGGACTTCATCGCCAGCTTCATGTCGTCGGTCAGCCGGGCTTTGAGGGCGCTCATGCCGATATTCCTCTGTAACGCGGTAACAACAGTCTCTTAGAACAGGCGAACGCGACGTGATTGTTCTTTGGACAGGCGCTTTTGGTTGCGTTTGACAGCGGCAGCGTTTTTACGCTTGCGTTCGGTCGTCGGCTTCTCGTAGAACTCACGCTCACGCAGTT
>JAJYPA010000594.1 GCA_021795795.1 Pseudomonadota bacterium
CTGCCCCACTTTGTGTATTTGACCTAAATCGACCCAGTCCGCTTTTCCAGATGATTTGTGTATGAGAGTGTGCCCTTGGTAGTGACGCCGTAGAGTTCCGCCAGATCAGCTCTATCATGACCTTCCCTTCTGCCCGCGTATGAAGTGAATACGATGGCTCAGCGTCTCCACTGTCATGGTATTGCCGGGGATCGTCATGCGACCCTCATACACAAGCTATTACGAGGTCATCATAATGCTCATGAGCTGTGCCATGGACCGGAGAGTCGATAATCCACATCGACGGCGATTTTTTCCTCGCCGCTGGTGCCAAAGGAAGCATTTCCCAAATGATCGGCGATTAGATTACCCGAAGGGGTCATCCCGCCGCCGATGACCGCCAGGTCCTCCAAATTGGCAGACAACACCAGTCGGGACATGGGCGCGAACTGGTAGCGCAACCCGGCCCCGACCAGTTCCGCATGATAAACTTCTTCCTGCGTGGCCGATAAATTCCTGTTCCAACGCTGATACCCACCCGCTACGTAGGGCGTTAACAGCATGCGTTGACCCACGGGGAAGCCCATACCCAGGCGGGCGAGAACGCGTTGGGTAGTCGCATTCTCGGTGCTTTGTATGTTGGGGAGCCCAGGCTTCTGCAAAAATCCCTGATAGTGCAATCCGCCGCTGGCGTAATCATAGTGCACGTCAAAGTAGAGGTTGGGCAGCGAACGGAAATAATCGCCCATCAGGCTGTAGTTGACCGCGAATCCGGGCATCCAGCCGGATTCGGTGTCGCTTTTCCCATGGGTCTGCGCAGGCGAAAAATGCTCCTGATAATTCATGAGTGTGCCTGTTGCGGCGAGACCGATTTCGTTATTAGCGGCGAGGATAGGATTGGTAGAAGTCGCGGCTTGCGCCATGTCCGATCCGGCAGTGAAGCAAAGGACGGTAAGGCATCCCAGAAGTACCGGGTGAACAGGACGTTGCATGATAAAAATTCCTTGGCGTATGGGCTCGTGATAACAAAGTGATAGGTTCCTCGTCACTTCAACTGGGCCTGAGATCCAGCTTACCCAAGATGAGGTAAGCCATGTCAGCAGACGTCGTCCTCGCCCTCAGCCTGCGGTTGTCGCTCTTAAGAGCGGGAAGGACGGGGCTTCCACTTAATTCCTTCTTATAGAAGACCACTCAAACTATGCACCAGTTGTCCTTGCAGCGCAGGCAACGCCGTCTTGAACGACAGATTCACTTTATTCGCGGTGGACACAATGCGGGTGCGGTAATCCATCCAATGCCCCACCTGATTGGTATTCTGGGTGGTGCTGGTACTGGTCCCCTGCTGGAGATTGGCATTGGTTTGCTGCTGAACCGCATGGCGTGAACGCACACCCACCTGGACATCGGTGATCATGCCATAGGTCACATTCTTGACCAATGAATCCGCGACCAGCCCGCCGACACCAGCCACCAGTCCACCCACCCCGGCGCCAACATAGGATTGACCGATAAGCCCGCCCGCCGCCGCACCCGCCAAGGCGCTGCCCAGCGCGCCGCCATAGCCGCCACCCAACGCGCTCTGAGCCGCAGACGGACTCATCTTGCCGATGGACAGCACGTTGATCTGCAACAGATAATGGGCCTGCTTATAGGGCACTACCCGGTACCCCTGTGTCGTCAGGCTCGCATCTAGTTCCTGCTCTAGCGCAGAAACGTTGAGCGACTGGTCCGCCGTGTTCTTGAACTGCACATACACCGTCTGTTTAGACGGAGAGACCGGCGGCAAAAAGATGGTGTTCGACATTTTGGTCTGGACGTTCAGATTCTTGTGGGAGAGCGCCACCTGCGCGGCGGCGCAACCGGAAAGGCCAACGGCGACGGCGCTCAATACGGCGACACGAACAACCAACGAGTGTTTCATTAAAATTTCCTTTTAACGTGGGGATAAAATAGTGGGTATTGCATTTTAAATTTGAAGCCATTCTGGCAGTTAGGTGGTCCTGCCGCGTTTCTAGGATGAACCTTCCCGGGGATGACCACACTCTCCACAAAAGCGATCGCCTTCAGTCAGCGCTGCGCCGCATTTTTTGCAAAAAATCCCTTTCGGCGTTACCGGGGCATGATTTGCAGGTCCGGGCTCAACCGTTGCCCGGCTACGCTCGGCGGCTTTCTGTGTCTGTTCCCGCACCTGCTGGGCGGCGGCCTCGGCCTTACGTCTTGTCGCATCCGCTGCAGCGCTGACCTTCTTCATCATATCCCCGACCATGGCGCTCCCCGCTTCCCCATCGACGAGACGGGTGCTATCGTCATAAAGGTAGGCCAGCCCCAGCTGCAAAACGGTGTTTGGGATAGCGACGACAATAACACCGAAAGCCGCAACAGCTATAAGTAAGGAATACACATAGAGGCTGTCGTTTATAGGGATGCTGCCACCCCCGTACCCACCGTAGCCCGAAAATGCCGGCCCATAAGCACTACCCATTTCAGCCGCCATCGGATTCTGAAAAATACTGGCAATGCCGATCAAACTATCAGTGGCACCATGCATCGCACCCCCCATCGCTCCCACGATGAGAGATCCCGTGAACGTAGCCGCATAAATTGCTATGATGGCGAGAACGCCGCCAACAACCAAATAGAGCAGAAAAAGCAGAAGCATCACAAAAAGTACGGGCCCCGGACGGGAGCGGGCAACGGCGATGACATGCCCAAGGGCATGCGTGACGGTTTCTCCGAACCATAGCGCCGGGCCGCTCAGATTGAAGGCCACAAAGGCCATTGCCGTGAGTGCCATGTTGACGATGAGCAGCGCCGGAAATACCACCAGCGACAGCAATCCACCAAGCACAGGGACCCGGCAGATCTCGATGATAATCGCTTCTACAACAAGCAGTCCAAGCAGAATAAGTGCCTCAATCACGATCAACCCAATGAGGCGCGGTAGTCCGTACAAACCGAAAAGAAGACTGGAACTTATGCTGGGGGTATCCCGCTCCTGCACGGATGCCGCAAGACTGAATCCGGCACCAAGATAGCCAGCACCTGCGAATGCGATACAAATCAGCAGCCCGAGAAGCACCAATAAGGCAGCACCCACACCGCCAATGTCTGAACCCAGCCGGCCTAAAACCAGAAAGGTCACGACACCTGCGAATAGAGAGATAGCCAAAATAGTCATTGGCCGCCACATGGTAAGGCCATGCAAAGATTTAAGCAGGACGCTCAGATCCACTTCTGTTGCGGAATGATTCTGCGTTTCCGGTGTAAGAATCGTCATGAAGACTCCCTGTTATTTACGTCGCAAGAAAGATCGCTTAACGTAAGCCTGCACCGCAATTACCGCAGAATATATCACCCTCGGTTATGGGAGCGTGACATTTTGGACAAAATGATTGCGCGGCCTTCGGTGCGGATACAGGGGCTGCGTATGCATCAACTCGCGCTGCCATGGGTGATGAGGCTGAGGATTCCCCCATCCGTCCGAGACCCCGGGTATTCTTCTCAATTTGCACCAGCACAGGCACAACCATGGCCAGAATAAAGATGATCATCGCGGAAACAATCAAGCTAAAAAACGTAAGCCTTTCTATGTGCGCCTTATTTTTTCCTTCTCTGGAAGTCTCAATGGCCGTCGAAAAATCATTAATATACTGCCTGGTGAGAAGGTCAGCAGTGCTCGGCGTGCTATTGCTGCCAAAAAATCCGTTAGTTACCACTTGTGGCGCTGCCTGGTACACGCCATTTTTCTTGGCATATTCTATACCTTGACGCAAGAACTCGCTCCATCCAGAAATAAAAGCACTACGATATTGTTCCGGCACCTGCATGAGCGTAGCGATAATCTGCGCGGTTTTTACGTCCATTATGTCGTTTTTAGATATAATCGAAATGACCTTGTCACCGTACTCAGCATTTAACTTAACCTGCTCTTTCTGTTTTGCAATATTACTCTGCTGGGAGGGCATGCTACCAATCATCGCCTGCCGCGCTTGGGCATCAAAACTAGGAACCTTAAATGTTGATCCCAAAGATAACAAGTAAATCGTGCTGACAATCACTGCTATAAGCGCCAGCAACGCAAAAAGAAGGGAAAACCATTTACCCACGGAAAATAACCGACCAGTAAAACCACCCGTCAGAGATTGGCTTGGCGACATTTTTACTACCTCATTTTGCGGTTTTTCACAATAAATAGGGGGCCCCATCTGAAGTTGCCCCTCTTGCGGTTATTCTAACGCTTACTGTCCGCCCTGAATGGCTGGCTCATTAGCCGACGGTGGCACCATATCCGGACTGCGCATAGTCTCCAGATTGTTGTTTACGCTCTGATTTTCGTATTGGATAGCACCGACCGTGCTGCTCGGCACGATTTTCGCGCCCATTAGGTAGCGATCCACCGATTTGCGCTCGCTGCCCATCTTCATCCGTAGTGCGTTCTGACGCATACAATTCTGGATACTTACGGAGCACGCCGTAGCATAGCGCGCTGTGAAATGGAAGAAGTTGACTGCGGCGCTTTTGGCCAGTGCAAAGCTG
>JAJYPA010000595.1 GCA_021795795.1 Pseudomonadota bacterium
AAGGCCAAGGCTCGGGGTTACCGCACCCACAAGAACTTTATCAACATGGCTTACCTGATCCTGGGTAAGCTGGATCTCAGGCTACCCACTTGAAACAGCGAGGAACCTATTTACGCTGGCTCGACAAATATGACCGCGCCCCCGGAGAAGAGTCGCCGATCGGTTTGATCCTATGCGCCAGCGCCAACGCGGAACAGGTGGAATTGATGGACTTGAACGCCGCTAATATCCGCGTCGCCGAATACTTGGCGCATATTCCAGATATGGCTTTATTACAGCAAGAGTTACACCGCGCCGTGGCCCTGGCCCGGGAGCGAGCTGTTCAGCACCAGTTACCGCATTACACCGAAATTCCTGGAGAATCAGAATGACCCTGAAACCCTGGCGCGAAGTCGCCGTTCCCCATGAAGACGTGCTCAAGGGCACCTTCCAGCAGGCCGAATTTGCCGCCGACCTGTCGCGGGTGCATGCCGGGACCGCTGCCCGCGATTATCAGGACCCGGTGCTGTTCTTCCAGCGCACCTTCATCACCGAGGGCATGGGCCTGCTGCTCCACTCGGTCGTCCGGCGTTTATCGGGACAGGGCGGCGACCCGGTGATTCAGTTGCAGACCGCTTTTGGCGGCGGCAAGACCCATACCATGCTGGCGGTATATCACCTGGCTCAAGGCACGGTCCCGGTCAGCGAACTGCAGGGCGTACCCGCCATTCTGGATGCTGCGGGTGTAACCGAACTCCCCCGCGCCCGGGTGGCGGTGCTGGATGGCATCAAATCATCACCCAACCAGCCCTTCATGCACGAAGGGCATGCCATTCATACCCTCTGGGGCGATCTGGCCTGGCAGTTGGGCGGTGTCGAGGGCTACGCGCTGGTGGCTGAGGCGGATTTGTCAGGCACCTCGCCGGGCAAGGCCGTGCTGGAAACCTTGCTCGCCCGTTACGCGCCCTGCGTCATCCTGATCGACGAACTGGTGGCCTATATCCGCCAGTTTGAGGACAGTAAAACCCTGACCGGTGGCAGCTTCGATTCCAACCTGAGCTTTGTGCAGGCATTGACCGAGGCCCTGAAAGCCGTTCCCACCGCCGTGCTGCTGGCCTCCCTGCCGGAGTCGGACAAGGAGGCGGGCAGCCAGCGCGGGGTGCGCGCACTGGAAGCCCTGTCCCATTACTTCGGCCGTATTCAGGCACTCTGGAAGCCAGTGGGCAGCGAAGAAGCCTTCGAGATCGTGCGTCGTCGCCTGTTCAGCAGCATCAACGATAAGCTGGCCGCAGAAACGGTCTGTCGGGCCTTTGCCGATTATTACACGGCCAACAGCGCCGACTTTCCCCACGAAACCCAGGAAAGCCGCTATTACGAGCGATTGGTGTATGCCTATCCCATCCACCCGGAAGTCTTCGCCCGGCTCTATGAGGACTGGTCCTCACTGGACAACTTTCAGCGCACCCGCGGCGTGTTGAAGCTGATGGCCAAGGTCATCCACCGGCTTTGGAAGGACAATGACAAAGACCCGCTCATCATGCCGGGCAGCTTCCCGCTGGCCGATGCCGATACGCGCAACGAGATAATCTACTACCTGCCGCCGGGCTGGGACCCCGTCATCGAGCGGGACGTAGACGGCGAACGCGCCGAAACCACCGAGATCGAAAACCGCGACACCCGCCTCGGCAGTGTGCATGCCTGCCGCCGGGCCGCCCGCGCCATCTTTTTGGGCAGCGCGCCGAGCACCGCCAACCAGATGGTGCGCGGCATAGAACTGGAGCGGGTGGTGCTGGGGGCGGCTCAGCCCGATCAACAGGTTGGCCTCTACAAGGATGCCCTGCGCCGCCTGAGCGACCACCTGCACTACCTCAACAGTGGCAATAACCGCTTCTGGTTCGACACCCGCCCCAACCTGCGCCGCGAGATGGAAGATCGCAAACGCCGTTTTCAGGAGAAAGAGGACGTATTCCCTGTCATCAGGGATCGCCTGCAGCGTATGTTCGGCGGTGGTGCCTTCGGGGGTATTCATGTGTTCACCACCAGCAGCGATGTGCCTGATGACTGGGCTTTGCGCCTGGTAGTGCTGCCTCCCGATGCTGCCTTCAGCCGCGCGGGGCAGAGTGCCGCCATTGCGCGGGCCACGGAAATCCTCAAAACCCGGGGCGAACAGCCGCGTTTCAAACAAAACCGCCTGATCTTCCTGTCTGCCGAGTACGACAGCGTGGGTCGCCTGACGGAACAGGTGCGCTCCATGCTGGCCTGGCAGTCCATCGTCAACGACATCAAGGAGATGAAGCTCAACCTCGACCAGTACCAGTCCCGGCAGGCCAGCAAAAGTCTGGAAGACGCCAACGACGGCCTGCGCCGCATGATCCGCGAAACCTACAAATGGCTGTTGGCTCCCATGCAGGAGGCCAGGCCCGGAAAAGGGTTATCCGAAGTGATCTGGGAGCCGTTCCAGCTCAACACCGGTGCGGTCAATCTCTCCCAGGAAATCGACTGGCTGATGAAGGAAAACGATCTGCTCATCACCGAGTGGGCGCCCATCCATCTGGCGCGGGAGCTGCGGGACTGGTTCTGGAAGGATGGCATCCCGGCGGTAAACGCCCTGAATGTCTGGCAGCAGAGTTGTCAGCAACTGTATCTGCCGCGCCTGAAAGATGATCACGTCTTCCTGCACACGCTACAGGCCGCTACCGAAAGCCGTGACTTTTTTGGGATGGCGCAAGGCAAAGAAGGGGATCGCTATGTGGGTTTCATTTTCGGACAACGTGCGGCGCTGTTTCTGGATGCGTCGCTGCTGCTGATAGAGCCGGGCAGCGCGGCCACCTATGCGGCGATGCTGGCGGAGGAAAAACGTGCCGCTGAAGACGCCGCGCGCCCGCAGTCTTCAGGATACCCTGCCCCGAATAATGCCACCGAAGGCGGTACGGCTTCCGGCGTAGAGGATTTGCCCCGACCTGATTGTGTCCTGGTGTCACGGGCCGTCAAGCGGCAATTCTACAGCAGTATCGAAATTGACCCTATTCAAGCGAAAAAACAGTTTGCCGATATTGTGGATGAAGTCATTCTGCAATTTACCTCTCGCCCCGGCATGAAGGTCAAAATCGCCATTGAGATCGAGGCCGAAGCAGCAGCGGGCTTTGATGACAGCTTGCAACGGGTGGTGAAGGAGAATTGCAATGTGCTGCGCTTTAAAAATGCGGAGTTTGAGGATGGGGAGTGACTACCTTAAGCCAGAAATTCCTTTTATGGGTGACTTGGGAGGGTTTTGTAGATTTCGTAGGCTCTCTTCCTGTGTTTATCCCATACGCTTTGCCAAATCCTCTGCTTTGAGGTGGGTGTATCGTTTAAGCATTTGCAGATTCTTGTGCCCCGTAATGCAGGATACTTCCATCGGGTTAAAGCCTTTCTCAAAGAGACGACTGGTAGCCTCGTGGCGCAGGTCATGGAAGGTCATTCCCTCAATACTTGCCCGCCTCATGGCCTTCTTGTAGCTGGCACGCATACCGTCCGGCGTGTAGGACCACACCTTGCCATCCAGTCTGCGCGGCAGTGTGCCCAAGACCTCCATTGCCTTGCTGGACAGCGGCACGACACGCTTGGTGCCGTTCTTGGTATCGGGCAATACGACTGTGCGCTTTGCCAAGTCCACCATATCCCACGTCATGCCCATAATCTCGCCCTGGCGCATGGCCGTCTCGATGGCGAACATGACAATCACGGAAAGTTCTGGGTTGGTGATGCGGCAGGCCGCCAGCAGTTGTTCTTCCTCGCCGTCCACCAAGCGTCGGTCACGCCCTTGCGGCAGCTTAGGCTTGCGAACGACCTCTACGGGGTTGCTGATGGATTCCATGCCCCATTCTGTGCGGGCCACATTGAATAAGTGCGAGAGCAGGGCAAGATGCAGCCGGATTGTGTTAGCCGACTTACCTTCTGCCTGCATGTCCCGAATGACGCCAGCGACATGTTTGCCAGCGATTGTAGCCAAAAACATGGATCCAATGGGTCGCGCTTGCCACTGACGCAAAAAACCCATTTCTTGTGCCGCGCCTTTCTTCTGCGGGACTATTTCTCCGGCGTAGCGGGACAACGCATCGTTCAAAGTGGTGGACTCAGCTTCTGCACGGTCTCGCCAGGCACCCCTGACCATTTCGGCCTCAATGACTGTTGCCCATTCCAGAGCCTCAGCCTTGGTCCTGAATGTCTGATTCTGGGCTGGATAGCCTTTCTTGCGAATCTTGGCCTGCCATCCTATTAGAATGTCTTCACGATCGTATCGTGGGGTGATGGTAGCCATTTTGGGTGCCCCTTAAGGTGTCCCTCGGAGGCTTCACTGTCCCGCAATTGTCCCTGAAAGTCAACTCAAGCTAAAATAACCCAAGCCAAAACATTCCAACACTTTGTTTTATTTGGTGCTGGCGACCGGAATCGAACCGATGACCCACTGATTACAAATCAGTAGCTCTACCGACTGAGCTACGCCAGCAAGACGCGCAGTTTAACGCGAGCCGGGC
>JAJYPA010000103.1 GCA_021795795.1 Pseudomonadota bacterium
TGAACAAGTCAATCTGGGTAATATCCGCTCCACGCATGGTACTCACTCTTCTTTGATTCAATGGGATAATTATCTCATATCCTCTATTCGCCGGGGATCATTCTGGCCTTTTTCAACACCCTGTTAATGCTGCGTCTTTCTACACCTTGACCCGTATATTATGAATACACGCACACTTATTCTCCCTGGCATTGGCGACTCTGATCCCGCACATTGGCAAAGCCTGTGGCAATTTGGGCAGCCAAATTTTGTCCGAGTGCAGCAGCGTGATTGGGAACATCCAGTGTGTGCGGAATGGGTCGCCACCTTAGAACAAACAGTGACCCAACAAGCCAATGACGGTGTTGTGCTGGTCGCGCATAGCTTGGGTTGCCTACTGGTCGCGCATTGGGCGGCGCAAAGCACTTGTAAAATCAAAGGTGCGCTACTGGTGGCACCTCCTAGTCCAGCGGCGGCTCCAGCAGCGGCTATTTTTGATACAGATGCCACCGGGTTTTTGCCTGTGCCTATGCAGTTATTCAATTTTCCGAGTGTTGTTGTAGCAAGCTCTAATGATCCTTATAGTGATTTAGATTTTACGAAATCATGTGCAGAAGCTTGGGGCAGCCGTTTAATTAATGTCGGACCGGTCGGCCACCTCAATACAAGCAGCGGCTTGGGCGCCTGGAGTGAGGGATTCGCTTTGTACCAGCAGCTTTCCTCATAACTGAACTTTAGACATACACCCCCCCATCCGTCTCGGATTTCCATGGCGGTGAGGTGGGTCGAACACAAAAAAACAGGCGGTCCGACGATGACAGACGGGAGGTTGCGCGCATCAACACTGCAATCGTTGATCCTGACCGGGAAAAGGCATCACGAAATTCCCCGACTTCGGGTTGTAGGCATGGCGCACGGGAAGTCCGATAAATCGGATTCGCAGCCACTGACCGAAAAGTCCCGCCGTGATCATGGTTCTCTTGCGCCAGGGCGCGATTTCCATCAACGGAAAGGATTCCCACAGTTTCAGGGCAAGCAATTGCGTCAAGGCATAGGCCGTAGAGCGAATCTGCATCCACAGTTCCAATGGAGTTCCCAGGGTTTCGTGGATAGTCTATAACCAACTGGCAGAAAGATCTGCCTGGAGGTGGAAATGGCTACACCATCAAAAATTTCGAGGACTCGGCTCAAGTACGGATTCATCAAGGCGCATAGTAAAAAGTACCCCGTGCAGACCATGTGTAAGGTGCTGGACGTTGCACCAAGTGGGTACTACGCATGGTTGCAACAGCCTATCTCAAATCGTGCACAAGAAGATGCCCGTCTGTTGCATTTGATTCGTGCGTCCTACAAGGCTAGCCATGGAATATACGGAGCGCCACGGATCTTTCTCGATCTGAGAGAAGTGGGTGAAACATGTAGCAAGCACCGCGTCGAACGACTCATGCGGGAAAACAAGATTGTGGCCCTGCATGGCTATCGCACAAGACATTATGCAGTTGGTAAGCCATCAGTTTTAGCACCGAATCTTGTCAAACGGAATTTTGATGTCGAGCAGCCGAACAAGGTCTGGGTCACGGACATTACATACATTCGCACATGGGAGGGCTGGCTGTACCTGGCTGTTGTCATGGATCTATTCTCCCGCAAGGTCATTGGTTGGGCTACCCGTCCCACAATTCATCGGCAGCTCGTGTTAGACGCAGTACTGATGGCTGTTCGTACTCGGCGGCCACGGGGGACGATCATTCACTCAGATCAAGGATGCCAATATGGAAGCGACGATTGGAGACGTTTTTGCCGTACCAACCAACTCGAACCCAGCATGAGTAGGCGGGGAAACTGCTGGGACAATGCCGTGGCTGAATCATTTTTCGGTAGCCTCAAGAAGGAACGTATCAAGAAGCGGATTTATAAGAACAGGGCCGTTGCACTCGACGATATTTCAGAGTACATAGAGGATTTCTATAATCGAGTACGACGGCATAGCTATCTACACGGCATGAGCCCGACAGAGTACGAGGCGACTATCAAACGACATTGAATACTGTGTCCACGAAACCCTGGGAACTCCAGGTTGGCAACCTTCGTCAACAGGATAACGCTACCCCTTCGCTCCACCCCCATTACAGGGGCTTCATCACTACTACGGGCAACTCCGCCCCTTGTTTCGGTATCGGTATTCTTCCTCATGGTGTCTGCCACTTGTTATTTCCCTTCACATCCGAAACAAGGTTCTCACGTTCCATACCGAAGCCTGTATTGAGATCATGCCGCCTTTACACCGACTGATTGGGTCCGTAAACAGGTGTCGTCCCAACTGATCCTGGAGTAACTGGCCGACCCCAGTTTTGACAGTACCTTATGAATTTAACGATGCGTCATCGAACGGTTTGCTTTCGCTCATCTTCTCAATACGTACCTGACATCTTTCATGATGCCTTTTCCACAGTCGCTCACCACCACGCCTTTTAAGCGCAGCAGCACTGGGCGGTTTGAAACCAGCTCCTGCAAGCCGATTTCGGGAGGTCTTCTTCCATCTTCAGTACAGCATCACAAGCTTGCGCTTGCGTTCGTGACACACGCCAATCCAATTCCATCTTCAACCGCCCGATCTCACTATACAATCGATCCGGTTCCTGGTGTTCCGACACCGGCTTCGGCCCCCGTTTCCCTTCAAACAACTTCTCGGATTGCTCCAGTATGGCTTTCTTCCATTGCGAAATCTGCACCGGATGCACTCCATACTCCTGTCCCAACTCGTTGACCGTCTTCAATCCGCGTATCGCTTCCAGGCCAACCTTGGCCTTGAATTCCGGCGAGAATACCTGACGCTTCTTCCTTTCACCCATCCCTTCTACTCCATCCAATGGGTCCGATCATAACTTAATTGGCTGTCCAAAAACTTGGGACCACTATAGCTGTTCGCAATGCCATTGCGGCGAAGATCATCCGGCTGCCTGAATATTTATGCAACTCACTGACCTAGCTATCTAAACTGTTTGATTTGGCTGGTATGCGATAGAAAACCCTGCATCACTATTGCCCCCATCACCATCAGATAACGAAAGGCATTAGAGCCTTTTGCTTCCTGTTCGGCCTCATCGGATTTGTTGTCGTCCGTGAAGATTGGCATGATGGCCAGCCACTTTTTTGCCTTGACATGGGATTTGCCATCGTTGAGTTTGACAATCGGGTAACTTGCACTGAGATTCAATAAACCCCGCCATTGCGGAATATTCCTGGAGCGCTCTGCCTGATCGAAGGCGATCATTTTCATTTGGGACTTTTTGATGCCCAAGCTTTCCAGAAACTGAATGAAATCCCATGCGGGTTCGGGGTGAAGGGAATCCCTGAAAACCACAAAACCCTGACGGCTCCAGACATTGTTCAGATAGTAAGAGAATACTTTCTGGCATAGCAACGGCTCTTGAACCATCAGGGTAACCAGATTTTTGGCAAGACAGGATGTGAGCTCTTTTTCCTGCTGGGTCCGTGGAGGTTCGGGACAAGGAATGCGAACCATGTTTTCAGGGGTACGCCGGTCAAAGGCTAACTTTACCATGCGATGCCGATAGCCCTTGCTACCTGTTGTGGCACGCATTTCCCTGATCCGGGTGGCTTTGTCCAGCATCATGGTGGCTGATTCCAGTGGGACGCCATGGGACTTACAGAGTTCTGACAGGGACTTTCCATGAAAAGTGTGCTGGAAAAGCATGTCCCAGATCTTGTCAAAAATGTCCTCAGAGAAAACCAATTTGACCGTTTTTGTGGTGGTTCCAGTGGAAGGAGAGGGGAGTTGGGGAGGGGAGGTTATTGGTCTTTTGGCAGGGAACCACCCAGATCGTTTGGTCATTCGATACGGCACATGACCAACCCCTTCGGCAAGCCAGCGATAGATAGTCGATTTTGGGCGTGCTGCCTGAAGTCGTATGGGTTTGACATGAGGGGTGGACTCGTCGTCAGACAAGGCTAGGTTCAGCAGAATGTCACAGGTGTGAATGTAATGTTCCAACGATATTTCTGGGCCGGAGTGTCCCAGCAATGAAGCCACGGCATAGGTATGACGGCGTGTCATGCCGTCTCGTGCGTAAAGTTTGGTCCTGAATAACTTGGAATCGGCCAGGATCGCAGATGTTTTTGGGTGCATGGGGAACAAATCTTGTACTGTTGGCATATCGGACATCATGAGCCGCAAAAAAGTCCAGCTGGCAAAACTGTGACGGAGATGGTGAAAATGCAGACTGTCGTCGCCTGTTATGGATCGCATGGCTGTGTGGATAATGGGGAACACCATGTCCTGAGTAAGGACATTGTTTCCTAATTCCGGGATGCTGAATAGGAATGTGTTTTGAGGTTTGACAGGGGTAATGGCAGATTCGTTAGTGGACGGTGTCGCCAAGGCAAGCCTCGAAGGCTTCCACTGACGGAGATCTTGGATATCGGATTCATTCAGCAAGGTATGGAGCGGAATTTTTCGGGTTGAACTTTTTGTTTTGAGACGCCGGGCGTCAGAGGCTCTTATCAACAGTTCGGCGGGGTCATGCTCGCCGAAATCTGCGCATGTCAGCATCAAGACTTCCATCCGCCTCAGTCCACATTTGAAAGACAGCATGAAAATCAATTGCAATGCCTTGCCAAGATCAGTTATGGCAGGAAAAGTTGGATGCATGCGCAACAACGTGTCAGGTATCATGCATTTGATGGCGTCATATTCATCCCAGGTGATCAGGTTCGCATCGACCGGAAGAAGCCCCTTCCCAATTCCCAGGATGTCACGGACATTGATGGAGGTGAACTGGTGCTGCTGCACTAGAAAATGATGAAATTCCCTCAGTGCCTTGGCAATTCGCCGTCGCAATCCTCGAAACGCCCCATCCTGATCGGTATCCTGAAGAATTTCCTTGTAAAGGTCTTCGAGCGCTTCGGCAGATAACGTAACAGGACTGACATTTCCAAGCCTGCCTCCCAATCGTTTGGACACCATGACAAGATAAGACCTGGCCGTGGATGGGGCCAATATGTTTCCGCTGGCTGAACGTGCCGATACCAGATGGATGGCGAAATCACGGAAACAGCGTTCGGGAGAATCGAGAGGCGGATTGATTTTGGCCACTTCATTTTGAATATGTGACGATTTTTTGTGAGTGGTGAAGATTTGACGGTATTTTCGCAACCAATGGGGTTCGATATCCGTCATATCCATGAAAGTTTGGTTTTGATCTGTGATCAGGTCGGGGCTGTCATGATGTATGTCATCGACCGGGGGGGAGGGATGGTAATTGGGCTTGATGACATTACATATTCGTTCGATGACTGTGATAGGAAGGGAATGGGCAATCAGAAAACGACTGGCGTAGTTGGCCAGGACCATGGGTATCCTGCTTTGAAAATCGGTTCGAACGGTTTCAAGCATCATGCCCAGACTGGATGGGAGTGCTGGCTTTGCCAGACTGGTGGCTTGAAAATACCGCCTGATTCGGCGCCATATTTCGGCCCGCAGGGCCCTATCAGTTTGTGTGCTACTTTTCTCACCCAGAAATGTAGAGAAAAACTTATTGCCAGCCACCTTGGGGATCAGGGTTCCGGTCAGGGGGTCGGGATACCAGAGTCTATATTCCGATGCTGCTTCACCCTGCCATGAAACCGATAACTGGATGACAAGGCTGTTTTCCAGCAGGAACGATGAGGCCGGAAATATTGCCAGCGCGCGTGCCAGTGCTACCAAAAGATTGGCATCCACCAATCCGCCGTGTAACACCGCGCTGCTGAACAGCAACTCCACATCATGATTCTCATGAGCGGTCGTGGTCAGGGGTGGGGTTTTCCGGTTATGGCTTTCTTGGTTGATGGCTTCCCTCCATTGCCTGGTTTTGGTCAAGGCATCCACCAATCCGTTTCTGAAGGGATTTTTAGGGCGCGAAACCAGTTGTGGGATCCGTGGGGTTGGAAGTTTCGTGGTGGATCGATAATTGATGGCATCAACCACTTTACAGAGAACCCTGAGATAGCGTTCTGCGTTTGGCAACGGCGCAAAGCGCTTGATGATTTCGTGTTCAAGAACGCGTATTTCTTCAGGTGAAAAACTTCCACCGACACCTTGCCTCAACGCATGAGCCATGTTTTCAGGTTGTCGTGCAAGCCAATCAAACAAATCACATGCAATAGGAATTTGATCCGGAGAGAGGCTGATATCGCCGAGTTTCCAGGCAAGATGGGCCGCATGTCTGACGATTGGGATGGTCAATACAGTACTCATGGCACGAATCCATCAAGACCAAGATCCTGCATGACCGGGACCAGAAATGTTTCAAGTTTGATGCGGTATTCTCTGAAACTGAAACTTGAATACGGGCCCCAGGGTTCTTCGCCAGTATGCCAGTGGCCCATCCATGCGTCGACAATCTCATTCGGACAACCACGATCCAGAAGCGTGGTTGTCATGAAACGCCGATGAAAGTTTGCCGGATAGGAAAAAAACGGTTCCATTACGGGTTTCAGGGTTAGCGGTCGAACCTGTTCAGCCAAGAGTTTTTCCTTACAACCAGTTTTTATAAAGAATGGCAGGTGGCTCCGGTATTGCACAGAAGGGTATTGCTTGATGACCTTATCCAGATAAGACTCAAATATCGCCATCAGGTTGAGAACAAATGGCGGTATGCAGATGAGCCTGGCCTTGTAGCCGGTTCCGTCGTCTTTATCAGCCAGAAGGCCAACACCCGTAACCGGGTCAAGATCCTGTATCGGAATATACGGATCCACGATGGCCCGGCATGCCGTGGAAAAATTGAAGTGCCAGAGTACCCACAGAACAAACTGGTTATGGAAACCATTTTCGATCGGATGACTGCGATTTGCCATGATCGCCGTTCTCAACTGGGTCACAGAATTCTTGACCGCGTCATAGGTCGGACAAAAGCGACTTCCGACGGAAAAATGGTTCTGAATAATGGGCGGTGGAGGTGTTATATCGGTGCGCTGCGTAACTTTCATTAGTTGACTGACCAGATCCCCTACGGCATTCCGATACAACTTCTCCAGTTCATTGACTGATTTCACGGAATAAAACATTTTGACGCGAGCCAGTGGATGCGGGTATCCGCAGATTATTGAGGCTGCGCAAACATCACCATGGCTAACCTCCAGAAGGCGATTGAACAGGAACATTGAAAGTTTGTGTTCTGTGATTCGCCCTGATGGGTCAATCTGTTTCAGGAGGTTCAAAAAATTCTGTCTGAAGTTTTTGGATTCCCGAACGGTAAGCGTTAAATTGGAGGCGTTGTTTACTGCTGGTCGAATTTGTGCAGAGGGGAACGCAGGGGGTTGTCTGCGAAGTGCTGCTTCCAGAGACGGGGGGTGAGTTCGTGCACCCGGCTGGCCGGGTGTTCTCCCACCCGCTGCAGGACATCCACCAGATACTCGTAGGGGTCGATGCTGTGCAGACGACAGGTGACGATCAGGGATTGAATGATGCCCACATGCTGTGCTCCCACTTCGGTCCAGGAGAACAACCAGGCGCGCTTGCCCATGGGGATTACCCGGAGTGCCCGCTCCAAGTGATTGGTGTCCACGGCCACCTCCGGATCGGTCAGGAACACCCGTAACCCGGTCTCCCGCTCACGCACATAGTTCAGAGCTTTGGTTACCGGGTTGCTGGGCAAGAACCCGTGACCATTGAGCTTGTCATGAACCCAGCGGAAGAACTGATCTACCAGAGGGAGCGCATGACGCTGACGATAGGCCCGTTTGTCGGCACCCTGTAACGCCTGATCTCGGATGGCATCTTCCACCGCATAGATCTCACCGATCAAGGTCAGTGCCTGACTGGCAAGCGTTTTCTCCACCTCGAGGGACTCGAAGAATTTTCGCCTGGAGTGACTCCAGCACTGGGCATGAGTCAATCCCATGGTGTGGGCGTATTTCTTATAGGCCTCGTATCCATCTGAGAGGATGACCCGATCCGGTGGGGGGTGAGCCTGTTTGCGGTGCAGGATCTGCCCTACATTGCCATGCTGACGATTGGGGAAGAACGGGAAGCCTACTTCGTCCTGTTCCCCATAGATGGGCCAGAAGTAACCGGTTTTCATCTTCCCCCCCTCGGACAACCCGGCCTTGATGGGGGTTTCATCCATGGCGATGACCCGGGAACTGCAGATGGAGTCCATCTGGCTCTCATAAACGGGGGATAGCAGTTCCAGAGCCGCCTGGGTGACCTGGGTCAGCCAGGGCCGTGTGACATGGATACCGCATTGGTCCAGACGCTGATGCTGGCGATGCAACGGCGCGTGATACAGAAACTTGTCTGTGAGGGCTCCGGCCAGGAAACTCACATCGGCGCGGCTATTGCCCAGTACACCTGCAGGAGCAGGGGCGCTGGCGATCTGTCCGGTTTGCTTGAACTTGATGACTGGGCGCACGTACTTGAGAATGACAAAAGCTCCGGGGCGTTGAGCCAGTTTGTAGGTGACTTTCTCACTAATGACCTCGTAGGATTGCGGGTCAACTCCCTGAGCCTCCTGGCTGGGCAGGTGGATGGTTTCCACGGGGACGTTGTCATCGAAGAACAGCGCAGTCTCATCTTCGGTCTGTTGGGATTTCTCGCGACGCTTGTGCGCTGGAATATCCTGATACTGGGGTTCATCTGCGGGTGCTGGTCGGGCATCAAACAGATCGGCAAAGGCCATTTGTTCGGGGGGCGCTTCAAACCGTTCGCGCTTCTGGCCGAAGAGTTGGCGCTTGAGCCAGTCCAGTTGTTTTTTGAGGTTGACGACCTCGGCTTTGAGGTCGGAATTTTCTGCCTGAAGTTGCCTCAGAATGGGGCTTTGAACGGGAGAATCCAAAGGGGTTTGCAAGGGGATTTGAAGGCTGGAGTTCATGGGGTGAATTATACCATTGAACCCAGCATTCATGCGGGTTTCATGGGGTTTTTATTGAATCTTTTCAAGCGGTTTCTGGTCGTAAAAAGCGCTTTCTGTAGTGTTTGACCTCGACCCCTTCGAGGAGCAATTTCAACCCGGTCCAGTCCATCTCCCGGGTGGCGACCTGATCCCAGTTTGGGAGGAATCGTCCGGCTTCCAAGCGCTTGCTCCACAGGCAAAAACCGGAGCGATCCCAATACAGCACCCGAATCAGGGTGGCCTGGCGATTGATGAAGCAGAACAGGTGGCCGCTGAGAGGGTCCTGATGCAGTTCTGCCTGGGTCAGTGCGTACAGCCCGTTGAAAGACTTGCGCCCATCCGTGGGTTGCCCGTAGAGGAATACCCGAACCCTGCCTTCGGGGAAGAACACTATGCACGACTCAGAGTCATGACCATGCCACCTCCCAGGTCCAAGCGTACCTCGAGCCGGGAACTCGGTGCTGCCACTGCTGCAGGCCCTATGGTTCCCAGATCCATGAAAGGGGATGGGTGCAGTATGTGGGATTCCCGCCGAAAAAATACATCCCATTTCTCCAGACGGGCCAGACTGACGCCCTGAGACTGACAAAACTGTTGGCGGTTTAAGCCTGATTCGTGAAACTGGGCAACCAGTTGACGCCATTCTTCCTGGCTACGGCGTTGACGTTGAGGAATATCGGATGACATGGAAGCAAACTCCTGAAATGATCGGAGATAGCATCGTGATCGCACCTCGGAAAAATTAATACAACGCCGCCAATTTAACGCTTACCCCGAACGAGTTGAAATTGGGTGGGTTTGGTTTCCAATGGGTTGATTATTTTCAAAGTGTGTGAAACCAGAAACGACAACATTCGATTCGTGAACGAGAGGTCCGGGAGTTCAAAGAAATCGGTTCTTGGCCTGTCCAGTTGGCTATCCACCATGACATCCTGAGTTTTATAGTCAGGTTTCATGGCGCGTAGTTGCCATTTACCCGGTTTTCCCTGGTCGAACAGGTAGACGACATCCACATTCTGATTTGGTTGGCCATTTAGACAAATGACGGTTTTTCTGGCGCGTTCGTAATCGGATCCGGTAAAAACCATGACCCTTATCAAGCAAATAATTTCCAGAAATTCCTGTTCTGACTCGCCAAGAATCATGCCTTTTTTCGTTGAGGAAAATTGATTGAACCGTTTGGCCACTCCGATCAAAAAACCGCTCAGTTCCGACAGGGTCAGTTGCTGGTACGTCCATGGGAACAATTGATTGGCCATGGCAATATGGCGTTGCTGCGCACCCGTATTGGCAGAAACCGTTCCTGATTGATCTGTGTTGAAATTGATCAGCAACATTTCATGCTGATCGATTTCATCCGGCGCCAGATCGGAATCCAGTCTCTCCAGTTGGTCCTGATGACTGAGACCGATCTCATTGATGGTCGCTGTGGCTCCAAAATTTTCAAGAGGGTCACTGAAATTGGTGAGCGAAATATCTCGCTTGATCAATTGAGGGGAAATTTCCACGTATCCAGTGATTCTAGGGGAACCGCCGCCTATTGAATTGCTGGCCATTCTTCCGTTTCTAAAAACCCAGTTCTCGAGCCCGTGGTGTTTTTGGAGAAAACGCTTTATGTTGTTCAGGTTCTCCAGCAACTTTTTGGAGCGAACAGACTGAAGATTGTTGAGAGATAGCGCAAATTTTTCCGGAGAAACGGCAACATTCAACCGTTGGACTGTCGGAGCGTAGTGTGCCTCACTAAGTAACCTGACGGCCAACGATGCCAGATATGGTGAATTTGAAAAACCTTTCCATTCGGTTTGGCCGTCATATGTTTCATACCCGAGTTGATTGTTTTTCTTCAAAAGCTCGCCAACATGGGCCAGCAATAGATGGCCTTGAAGAATTCGGTAGGCATCACCTACCGACTGGTCCTCGGGAGTATTCCAGAGCGTTGTGTACAGTGGGTGCCGACTGGACCCGAGCCCCATGACAGGATGATCTTTGGGTCCAGAGGGTTGTCGGTCGAAGTCAGAGCCAATTATTTTGGTCAGATTCAGGCGGTCTCGGTGAACCCATTCCAGCACCGGAGTCAAATCATTTAAGGCTTGAATTGCTGGTGATGTTTTGTCAAACAGATTTATTAGTTTCAGAATGTTTATTATGTTCTGGCAGATTCTCGGAAAAGAAATTAGAAAATCATGCGCGTTTATTATCCAAAGAAACCGTTTTATCAAAGCACTGTCTATGCCTGCCAATATCGCCAATTCTATGAGCGAGTTATGCTGAACGCTGTTTTTTGGAGAATTGTGAATCATGGACGTTGGATGGCCTATGATAGAGAATCGTTGTAGTCTAACTCATTGAAATATAGTATCCCATAATATTAACTCATAAACAACATAAAAGTTGACTAACCACAGAATTATGGTGGACAATAAATTCTATAACATATTGATTAAAGATTGAAGTTAGTGGTTTTCGTATATATATGAAGTGGAGTGGCAGTGCATTCGGGACGGGAGTCGGAGGTTCGAATCCTCTCACCCCGACCACAACATAAAAACATATCTATTTGATTCAAAACAAAAAAAATTGCCATTCGTGCTGAATACAAAACGTTTATGTGTATTGCAATGGTGCGTGGTGACCAATGGTGACTTTTTGGTGGCTATGTGGTGACCAGTGCCATCTTCTTCAGGGCACTCTCAAAGCTTATCTGACAACAACGCGTGGTGACTGCGTTTTCTCTTCCGTCCATCTTCTAGACAATGCGCGTACCGATCTGGAACGGGGAACGGTTTCGGCGAACTGCATGGGACCTTCCTCCGTGAACGCCCATCATAATTACGATAATGGCAATCTAATTCATAGCGTCGAACTGGCGCTCTGGATGCGCGATTCCATCAAACATGCCGATCCATCCAAGTATGCACTGGCCGTCCTGGTGGGGTTGTTGCACGATGCGGGCAAAGCCGATGAATATCAGTTAACGGCTTCAGGCGGCTGGAAATTGACTGACCGTGGCAAATTGCTTGGTCATAAGGTCCCCATCATCTTCCTCGCCCTGGTATTGTCCCGCCTCCTTCGGATGCGCCTCAAGGCCAAGAATAGCCCCTATTCCCCAAGTCGGATGCTGGAAGTGGTGCGCGGTATCCAACATCACCAGGTCACACTCCATCGCAAACAATCAGCCAGGGGGCTCACCACCCTGACCCCTGAACAAAAGGATTTATTCGATACGGTCAATCTGCCAAAACCCTCAAAAATCGCGTTGTAGTGACAATTTTGAACATTCGTATCGTTCAAATACAATAACTTGCGCAAAAAAGTGTCGAACTCGGGGGGCATGGTGCTAAAATTCCAGCACCAGATGATGGGCATTAAGCTGAAACCCCTTGCGCAGATACACGCGATGAGCCGCATGACGGGTGTAACCAGTGTCTAGGTGCACCCCCTGACATTGATTGGCCTTCGAGTGATTGATCAACCAATCGAGCAAGGCACCAGCAAAACCTTTTGATGTTTCTCCGGGAAGGGTTGTTAAGTCATCGATGTAGAGCAATTTCCCCCATGCCAGAAACTCAGCGAACCGGAATCCTGCGGCGCTTCTTACTGCGCCCTCATGTCGGAGCGCGAGTATTTGATACGACTGAGTCTGTTGACGGCGAACCTGGGCAAGAAAATTTGTCCGCTTGATGTGGGGACGTAGCGCACTGAACACAGGAAAACAGGATTCGATTTCCGCATCTGTATTTGCGATAAATATTTCAGTAGTCATACAAAGACTTTTGGTGATGTCCACCGTGCAAGCTCAGGCTCGCGAAGCCGGCTTGCGGCGAAGCGTCCCTCAGGAGCAGATGTTGAACGTCTTTCACGACATTGCATCCCACATGGATTTTGTGTCGGCGAACATGCGGAACCTGCAAACCTTTTCACCACAAAGGTCGTATACATGAGCCGCCGTCGCTTGCATTTGTTTCTTTGTCGAATGGTGAACACCGGAATAACTGCCGATGACAACAATTGTTGATCCTGCGTCGATAAATTGCGAGATGTTATAAGAGAAACCTTCCCACTCACTCCTATTGCTCTTGAACACGGCTTCTATTACAACTTCTGAACCTTTTCGGCACGCGCCATTTGGGAATCCTACGTTTTGAATCCATTCGAGATCATCGCTGCAAATAGCACGAAAGCCATTATCGTCTTTCTCGCGGAAGCATCTATAAAGCTCTTGTATTACCTCAATGTTTGTCACGTTCACTCCTTGCTGCCTAAGAAACTGTAGAAAAAGCGTATTCATATGCGCATCGTGCCGCAAACCAAATGAAAGATCAAGGTCACCACCCGTTATCCAGGCGCTGATTAGGCTGGATGGATAAAATGCCAGGAGAGAATAGAGCCATGAACAAAATCAAAACATTTTCCCCTGAAGGTATCCGTCCGGTGAAGGCACCTGTCGTTTTCTGTTTACGTGAGGCACGCTGTGATTTTACACGGAGGAGCCGGAAATGGGTCAGGCGCTGTGTGCCCCTCACCCCTTGTGGGTGCGCAAGGCGTAGGGGTACTCGAGGAGCGTGCCTTCGGCATCGAGAAGGGTTGAGTGGGAACAGCGGGTGGCGGCCTGGAAGGCAAGCGGTCTGACGCAGAAGCAACACTGTGCCCGTGAAGGGAGCGGATTGAGCGGAACGAATTGCTGCAATGGCAATTCATGGCGGTGGAATTCGGGGCATGACACTGAACATGCCTCGCCAACACCGCCAAAGTCAGAGAGGTATTTGCATAGCAAAGGTTACCCAACCGCCCTGCCTGCCAGCGGGCAGGGCTAGTCCAACAAACGGTCCAGATCGCGGCTCGCTTCGCGATCACGATCTAACCTTGATCGTTAGAGGTAATGTGCATAGGCCCTTGAAACCTTGCCTTCGTGGTCGAAATGAAATACCTCGGCGGATGGGCCACGAACACCATTGTAGTGGAGGGTGATGCTGTTGACCCCTACAAGGGTGGCGACCAACTCAAAATGAAGTTCGGGAATCAGTTGAAGGGCTTTGGCCCAGTAGGCGCCCACCGCTTCTTTGCCCTTTAGTGTTCCTGAAGGTTCACCCGCGATCTTGACTATTACCGGCGAGGACATTTCAAAGTCGTCCGCGTAGTGTGACAGAATGCGGACAAGATCATGCTTGTTCCATGAGTCAATCCAGTCAGCCGCAAAATGATCAGCGAAGGCTTTATCGCAGATGGTTAACTCGCGGACATCTTCCACCAAGAACAGATGAACTACGGGCGTAAGCGACCGTGCCTTATGTGCGCTTGCTGAGCCTGCTGGGATGAGGATACAGGAACCCTCGGGGTAATGGATAACGCGATCCTGGAAGTCAATTTCCAGTTCGCCCTTGAGGATCATGCCGATGTGGTCTTTTTCGCACCATTCAAGTTCAACGAACTCGGAAGTGAGCTCAATAAGACGAAGTTGTTTCGAGCCTTTGCGAAACATCTTGAATCGAGCACCGGCTGAGAGCACCTGCCATTCCAAGGCATCAAATGTCACTTTATGCGGTCCCATCCTTTATTCCCCTGACACCCAACGTAAAGTTGAGGAGCGCCGCGTTTTTGCGACGTCTCTCTCGAACGCCATCGTTAGAACTTGGTGGCGAGAACAACGCCACTAGCCCAAGATAGTTTGGTAACACGAAACCCTTTCAATTGGTCCAACGTGGCGATAAGGCTCGCAACTTTTTCGGCATGCCCTTCTGGCCAGTTTGGTTGAGGGAGCATGTCGTCAATGACATACAGGCCAGAAGGAGACAATAGGTCGAGAGCTTCTTCAAGGAGGCGATATTTCCCTGACCAAGTATCGGCAAAGATGAAGTCAAAGTGCTGCCCACGAAGAGAGTGTAGGAATTCATCTCCATCGGCGCAGACGACAGACAGCCTAGGGTCAGCGCCCAAGTGCCGCTTCAGAATGGACAATAGGGCTTCGTCATTATCGACGGTGGTCAGATGCGACCCTGAGTCCATGCCGTCGAGCAACCAAGCCGTAGACAAGCCTGTGCCAGAACCCAACTCAAGAAAGCGAGCCGATGGTTTGGATGCGGCCAACGTGCGCAGCAAGGAGCAGGTGAGCGGCTCTGACGCCATGGTGAAACCGGAAGCGCGCGTGTCGGCCCAGATGGCGGGAAGGGTTTTTGGTTCATTGAGATTGGAAAGATCGTTCATATTTTTGGAAAACTCTAACTACAATTAGGTTCCGGGCAGTTTGCTTCGATCGAAACAGAGATAGAGATCGCCGCATCACGAGTTATGATCGAAAGTTATGTATGCGGCAGGAAGCGGGTGGCGTATTCTCGATGGTTCTTCCGGAATCATCACCTCATACAAGGACGAATACGCCGTGGGACAAGATAACGTAATTGGGCTGAATAATCCAGGGAATCCTGATGGAGTGGCGGATGCGTTGACGGATTTGTTGCGCAGTGGCGCCCGGCAGATGCTGGCGGCAGCGGTCGAGGCGGAAATGCAGGAGTTTGTGAAGCGTCGCTCGTGCTTGCCGACCAGCTTCGGCTCGAATTCGCCATTACGGTCGCGCGGGATGCCGATCCGAAGTGGACCGTCATTGGTCAGAACCGTTTTTCCACTATTGCCGTTGCGGTGGTTACTGGCACCTTCCGCTCACCACCACAGCCTCCATGAAGCAGAAAAATCAACGAAAATGCATAGCGCCACCAATCCGCGTCTTGTCCCCAGATTTACGCGCTTTTTAACCCCTGCTTACATTCTCATGCACGCTTTCTAAAATATAAACATTTTTGTTGCTTTTTTTAATTGACAAATGCAACATTTGTGTTTAGTATTTTGCCCGTGAACTCCAAGCAAATGAAGAAATGGCTCGAACAAAAAGGGGCGACTTTTCAGCCCGGCAAAGGGTCACATTTGAAAGTGTTTCTGAACGGAAAGCAGTCGTCGCTACCCATGCACGGCACAGCCGAACTTGGTAAAGGACTGGAGGCCGCGATTAAACGGCAGCTTGGTTTGAAATGAAGAAGGAGAGGATGATGTTTGACTATCCCGTGACACTGACCCCTGACAACGGCACTGTGCTGGTTACTTTTGCAGATGTTCCAGAAGCGATTACCTTCGGGGAAGACGAGGGGGAGGCGTTGTTGCACGCGATTGATGCGTTGGAAACCGGCCTGTCGTTTTACCTTGATGCGCGCAAACCGTTGCCTATTCCCAGCAAACCGGCCCGCGGACAAAAGACCGTGCGCCCTTCGGCGCTGGAATGCGCCAAATTGGGCGTGTACCAAGCCATGACCGAGCAAGGCATCAAAAAAGCTGAACTTGCGCGCCGTTTGGGGTGGCATACACCCCAGGTAGACCGGCTGTTTGACCTGCATCACGCTTCGAAGTTGGATCAAATCGAGGCAGCGGCCACCGTGTTGGGAAAGCATGTAACCATTCAGGTGTCGTAACTCGATAAGAGTTACGATAGCGTAGAGGATCGGGGTGATGTTTCATCAGCAATCATTAAGGAACATTTAAACGACATGAATACAATTCAGAGGGGATACTTCTATGGCACATTGGGAATGCTGGGTTTTAGCCTGACATTGCCAGCCACACGAGCGGCAGTTTTGGATCTGAATCCGCTGATCGTAGGCTTGGGCCGGGGGTTGGTAGCGGCAGTATTGGCCTTGATCGCACTTTTGGTTACCAGACAGACACTTCCTGCCAAAAAACATCTGATGCCACTCGCTTTCGTTGCGTCAGGTGTTGTTATTGGTTTTCCTGTCCTCACTTCGCTTGCAATGGAACACGTCAATGCATCTCATGGCGCAGTCATGCTTGGCATGTTACCCATTGTAACGGCATGCTTCGGAGCCTTGGTTAGCAAAGAAAGACCGTCTAACTCGTTCTGGGTTGCAGCATTTTTCGGTACTACAGTTGTGGTGGGTTACTCGCTATTCCAAGCGCACGGCGCATTTGACCTCTATGACCTAATGTTGGTTGGCGGGGTTGTTTCAGCCGCCATGGGCTACGCAGTCGGTGCAAAACTGGCGAAGGAAATGGGCTCGTGGCGGGTAATTTCATGGGCGTTGGTAATGGCTGCGCCATTCCTGGCAGAACCAGTTATCATGCAGATCACATCCACTGGATTCGACCCCAGCACCATAAGCCTGATAGGATTCCTCTACGTGAGTTGTATTAGCATGTTTCTAGCTTTTATTGCTTGGTATGCCGGACTCGCGTTGGTTGGTACTGCAAAAATTGGACTTCTTCAGTTACTGCAACCATTTGTAACGATCGCAGTTTCAGCATTGCTATTAAAAGAGAACGTGTCCACCACAACTGTGGTTTTTGCATGCTTAGTTGCAACATCGGTATTCGTTGGCCAGCGTACCCGCGTTAGATCAGGATCCTGAATAATCATATTGTTGGACGAAGCCGCTATCGCGGAGAAAAGTTCTCCATCAATCTGATTCAACGCCATAATCTCTCCTCGGCCCCGCAAGGGATTTTTGCACCTTAGCATGCAGAGACATTGGCATGGAGGCATCGGGCAGCAAGCCCTGACCGGGGAAGCGCAGCAAGCACAACTGCACAGCGACACCCAGGCGATTGGCATCGCCGCGCCGCTGGCGAATCAGCGACAAGTCGGTCTCGCTGAAGGCGTAGTGCCGGATGAGTTCATCTTTGGTGTCGGGCGGCAACGGTAGGCTTGCCCGCTCGGCGGCGGACAGGATCGAACGACGTGGCATTGTAGCCTCCTTCTTCTTGAAAACGAGGGTTTTTAAGAGTCCGCACCAGGCCACCGACGTGACACGCGAAATCAAGGCGTTGCGATTCTCGAAAATAGTTCTTGAAATGTTATTCTCGATACCTTACCATTGCAATGAGTTTCGATAAGAAAGGATGCCCATGCGACCGTCCGTTGTGCTTGACATGAAGCGAAGTGCAGTGCGCGAAGCGGTGAACCGCTTTCGCACGGCGAATCCGCGCGTCTTCGGTTCGGTGCTGCATGGCACTGACCAGGATGGCAGCGACCTTGATCTGTTGGTTGATGCGCTGCCTGGTGCCACGTTATTGGACTTAGGCGGTCTGCAAGACGATCTGGAATCCCTGCTCGGCATTCACGTTGATTTGCTGACACCCGGCGACTTGCCCCCGAAGTTCCGGGCCAAGGTGCTCGCGGAGGCGCAGCCGGTATGAGCGAGACTCGCCTTCCTGACTACCTCGACCACATGCAGCAGGCTGCGACGGATGCCTGTGCGTTCGTGGAGGGTCGGCCAAGGACGACTTCCTGGCCGACAAGCGCACCCAGCAGGCCGTCATCATGAGCCTCATCATCATCGGCGAGGCTGCCACGAAGGTGATGGACAGCTACGCCAAGTTCACGCTGGCCCACGCGCAAGTGCCGTGGCGCAGCATGCGTGGCATGCGCAACCGCATCGCTCACGGCTACTTCGACATCAACCTCGATGTAGTGTGGGACACAGTGCAAACGGCGCTGCCGGAGTTGTTGGCGAAGCTATCTATCGTGCGCCAAGATGCAGGCCATGATAACTACAGCAACGTCGATGTGAAGCCGTGAATCCACACAACGTTGACCGTGCTCGCGTCGTACGCCTGACTGACTTGCCTAATGTTGGCAAAGCAACTGCCGAGGACCTTCGCTTGCTTGGCTATCTCGCGCCAGAACAGATTGTAGGGGCTTCCCCCTTCGAGATGTATGAACACCTCTGTTCAATCACCAACCATCGACACGACCCCTGCGTCATCGATGTTTTCATGTCCATCACCGAATTCCTCAATGGAAACCCACCCCGTCCATGGTGGGAATTCACCAATGCCCGGAAGGGCCTCCTAGGGAAAGGTATCGAGAAATGAAGTTCGGATACACCATCGTCTACGTCAACTCCGTAGCCGAGACACTTGCTTTTTACGAAAAAGCCTTCGGGTTTCAGAAACGTTTTCTGCATGAATCTGGCCAGTATGGTGAATTGGATACTGGCGAGACGACGCTTGCCTTTGCTTCACTGGAGCTTGGCGCGCTCAATTTCGGAAGCAAGTATGCACCAGTATCTCCAAGCGCTACGCCACCCGGCATCGAATTAGCGTTCGTCACCGAAGATGTCGCCTCAGCATATGCGAAGGCAACTACTGCCGGAGCCGCCCCTATCCATGAGCCGGTCGAAAAACCATGGGGGCAGATCGTCGCATATGTACGCTCTCTGGAGGGCACGCTTATTGAATTGTGCTCGCCTGTAGTTGGTTGATCGGTAGCCGCCATATGCTTATTGTAAGCGTCCGGTAAGCGACAAGCCCTGTTACCCCGATCGGGTTTGGGAAGCACCGGTAGGGGGTGGGTTGTCGATTGTCACTGGATTGGCCAGCGGAAGCAATTCGTCCAATCTGGAGTTTG
>JAJYPA010000596.1 GCA_021795795.1 Pseudomonadota bacterium
GACTCTTCGCCGATGCCTGCCACTCGGTGGAGTCCATTTTGCCAGCGGCTGACCACGAGCTTTTTGCTGATGCTCGATACCTTACCATTCGACGCTCTCAGGAGGGAGAAGTCGTTCCCTGTCTGCACTCGGATTATAGCCGAACAGCCAATGAATACTGGCGAACCTTGGCCTGCTTTACCAACCTCGACTACGCCGAACAATGGCGTAGCGGCTTTGCACGACCAGAGGTCATGGGTTATTTGGTCTTCAATGTCTGGCGTATCTTGCAACCCGATTATCAGGACTTCATGCCCTTGGGTATGGTGGCAAGGGACAGCATCGCACCCGAGGATATCGTTTTGGGAAAAGAACTGCTGTCCGGCAGCCCGGATGGCCAGCCCAGCACTTTTCTACGCTTACGCTATTCTAGTCGCCATGATTGGTGTTATTTCCCTCGCATGAAAAATAATGAGCTGATCGTTTTTCAGTCCTTTGAACTGAGCAAAGATTCGTCAGAGAAGACCAGGACCGGATGTTTTCACGCCGCGATAGATAACTCACCTGGATATGTTGGGCAACCGAAGCGGATCAGCTGTGAATATCGTATTGGGGTGTTTCTGCTTAGCAGGCTGCGGAAAAAGTATGAGATAAAGCCAACTTGTAGCCCGGATTTGTCAAAAAACGAGCCCGGAGATTCCAGATGATGGCATTTTCTTGCCTTTTGCTTCGAACAACCCCGAATTTTCCCGATTCCAGACGCAGTACTCCCATCACACCACCCCCAGTCGTGCCATGCGCACCAGATTGTAGGCAGTGGACACCAGGGTGAAGTGTAGGCCCACACGATCCAATCCACGGAATCGCGTTTTGCGCATTCCGCCCACCGTCTTCATCCAGCCAAAGATCGATTCGATCCGCTTGCGCACGCGAATGCTGATGGCGTACCCGACGTGACGGGTGGTCCGGCCATCAACCGCTGATCCCTTGCGTTTGCGAGCCACATGGGGCGTGACGTTGCGGTCCCGTAGATCCTGCACGAATTCGTGCCGGTCATAGCCTTTGTCTGCTCCCAAGGTAATGCGCTCCGCGCCACCCAGATCATCGATGAGCTGTACAGCGGCATCCACCTCTGCCGTGCCATCCGCCGTGGTGACCTGCTCTCCGGCAATCAGGCCATGCCGGTTGTCCATCAGCACGTGCCCCAGATAACTCAACCGCGAGGCATCTCCCGGCGCCTTCTTGTAGAGGCGGCAATCAGGATCGGTGATCGAAGCGTGGGTTTCATTGCTGCGTTTTTGTCCACGGAAATCCGAGCCATCACCTTGCCGGTCCTCAGGATCTTTGGGCTGAAAGGATTTCTGTGAGGCCCAGGCTTCCAGCAAGGTACCGTCCACAGAGAAGTGTTCCTCGGAAAGCAGACCCTGATTACGTGCCTGCTCCACCACCGTCTGGAAAAACCGTTGCACGGTACCGTTGTCCAGCAAGCGATCCCGGTTCTTGGTGAAGACAGTCGGCACCCAAATCTGGTCGTCCATCCCCAAGCCGACGAACCAGCGGAACAGCAGATTATAATGGAGCTGCTCCATGAGCTGTCGCTCGGAACGGACGCTATAAAAAACCTGCAACAGCAATGCGCGGAGCAGGTGCTCTGGGGGAATCGAGGGGCGCCCAAGGTCCGAGTAGATCTGGTTGAAGTGCTCGTCCAGTTCTGCCAAAGAGCGGTCCACAATCACCCTGATCGCCCGCAGGGGATGATCCACGGGCACCCGCTGCTCCGGGGAGAGATAGCTAAACATCCCGCCAGTTTCTATCTTGCTTCCGCGCATGTTCCATACCCCCAGCAGCCCTGTCTGCGCAATTATATCACAGACTTTTTCAGCAGCCTGCTAGTGCCTCTTCTCTTCCATAAGCTATGTGCCCGCGCTCAAACAGGATCGGTTCATACGCAAGCTCCTTGAGGAAACGCTCGAGATCCGCGCGGATTACGCGAAGGTCGTAGTAGGTAGAGCTTATGAACACGCGTGGCTTAGCCATAGGATCCTGTGCAGCTAACGTATTTTATATTCCAACACCCTACCATAGATCGCTTCCCCACTGCTACAGTCGATGACTCCATCATCCAGCCCTAACTGTAAGGACAGTAATGCGCAGCGCGGCATCTTCCAACTCAGCGACCAGGAGGGTGGTACTCCCGCCGCGAGAACGCAACGGGCCTCCCCAATTTAGCCTAAGTTCCGTGTTATCAAACAAATCCACCAGGATTACCGCCTGATACCAACGGCCATCGAGATCCCGCTTCCAGAGCACGCGACCGCCGCGGCGATCGATGAGTCGCAGAAGGTGGTTGGTATCCTCATTTACTATCGACGGGGAGTTCACTGATAAGCTCTTGGTTGGCGTGCATCTGGGCAATTTCGGCTGTTTGCTGGATATCAACCAGCAGAGAGTCTAGTTTGCCGTTCTCCTGCTGATCAGCACGTTCTAGCCACTTTGCGATGGACTGGTAATCTGGGTACTTATCACCAGTAAGCGCAGAAAATGCTGAGATGTGCTTTCTGAGGGAGAGAAGAGCTAACTCCATAAGAACGGCGTCACGCTCACTCTTGTTCCTTGCTGCGCGATTGATACCAATCTGGACTTCCAGCATGTCTACCTCTACTGCAGCCTCCCCATGAAAATCTGCACATACACGGCGTACTGGCGGCTTCGATGGAATAGCATCTATGGTGCTCATATCCTGATCTCCTGCTGAATTGAAAATAATGCAAATTATAGTACATATTTCGGTTGCATCAACAGTATGTTAGAATAAGTACATTGGGTATGAGAGTTGTTTGGTGCCGTAGTACCCTTGATGTAGTTAGAATAATTACATTATTATTCTAACCATGATGCCGAATCATCGCCAGGAGACCCCATGATCGACCGCAATCGCCTGTTGTCTGAGTTCAAAAAATGGCTATCCGGCCCAAATTTTGAGTTTCCCTACTCTACTGCCTCAATCAATGGATACGTGGCAAACGTCCGAAGATTCCTAGATAAGCTGGAATATGATGGAATCGAGGATTCAGGCGATATCTCTTTGAATGTCGTCAGAACCTGGGTTGTAGAGGGAAAGAACGGTGTCGCCCCTACTTCCACGCAAATGGTCAGATATTCAGCTATACGCCTTTTCTTCGATTGGCTGGAGTATGAGCAGGGATTCCCGTTCAATCCGGCAAGAGCCCTGCAGGAAGAGAAAGCCCGTAATCGCGAGAATCGATCGAGTAGAGGGGGACGTGGCGGTGCTCGGCCTAAAAGACTGCCTCCGGTCCTGGACCTCGAGGACATCGATCGCCTGCGCATCGAGGCGAAACGCTATGAAACCGTAGCAGGCTTCCGGGATGCAGCTCTGCTGGACTTCCTATTAGCAACCGGCTTGCGCGCACAAGAGGCAGTGAGCTTTCCTCTGGATGCCCTGAACGGCTATTACTCCGGACGTCTGCGAATCATTGGTAAGGGAAACAAAGAGCGATTGGTGATCTTTCCGCACCCACCAAAAGACAGTATGGAGCTATGGCTGCACGCGCGTCGGCGCATGATAGCCCATGGTGATTCCCTATTTCTCAGCGACCAAGGGAAACCTCTGACCGCGGCCATGCTATACATGGTGATCCGGCGTCTCCTGGAACGCACGGGTATCCACAAGCCTCAGGCCGGGCCACACTTATTGCGCCATACCGCTGCGAGTCTCTGGCTGGCCAGCGGGATGGACCTGCGCCGCGTTCAGGAGAATATGGGGCATAGCAATATCGCGATCACCAGTCGGTACCTCCACTTGATTGACAATGCTGATTAGCAAGTTTCCTTATGAGGCTTCTTCCTGACTCTGTTGATAATATGCCAGTCAAGCAGGAGTCTTTTGGACTCTCCTTATATCTTTTGTTGCGATCTATACTATTGCGATCGATAATTTTCCAAGTGGTTTTTGCGGCCCCTGCTGGTAACGGCTATGAGCGACGATATTTACTGGGATGAAATACTGAAAGTCCCGCGGAACATTTGCAGTGATTACCCGCAAGGTGCTGTCGTAATCGGCACCACGGCTATGAACATCCACGCTAAGCATCTTTTAGGCGTCCAATTCAAGGATACCAAATATGATGCAAGCGTCTATATGCGACTGCATGAATTTTCCGAATTGCGCGATAATATAGAGGTCATTCCTAATAGAAAATTTGGCAAGTATCAACTAACTCTCGGTGGGGTATATTTAGACATTAATATAGACAAGTATACGAATATCACCATTTCCCAAGAAGATGTGCAACAGTTCTCACATGTCATTTCAGATGTCCGTTGCGCTTGTCGTGAACATTTGCTAATCCTGAAGCTGCGAGCATTTGCAAATCGTGACTATTCCGCCAAAGCTGGCGACGAAGTAAAAGATATTGCGAAAATTCTGGTTCTGCTATCTGACGCTGAAGCCCATCAGCCAAACGCACTGACGCTATTGCGGGAGG
>JAJYPA010000104.1 GCA_021795795.1 Pseudomonadota bacterium
CGGCCTGGATGGTGGCCAGGATGTTGCCTTGCAGGTCGATAATCGGCTTGATATGTAAACGGATACCGTATTTTTTGTAGGTCACGGAGACGGCGCCGAAGCCCGCACTCACCGGGATCGGCACCTCACCGCCGGCGAGGAAAGAGGCGGGTTGACCACTGCGGGTCACCAGTTTGGGGTTGGCTAGCAGATAGGCCTGGCCGTTCTGCACGGCCAGATTAATGGTGGAGGTCAGAGTGCTCGCAATGCCGGCATAGCTTGAGAAAGGCGACACATTCAATGGAAAACCGGAAGGCGCGCCGCTGGGACCACTGAAGTTGGTCAGGCTGGGGATGACATTATAAAGGCCGTTGCTGACAAAACTGCCCAAAGTACCTACGGCGGGTCCGGTGATGGCGTTTTCCCAGTTGATCCCGAGGTTATTGAGTGCGGTCTTGCTGAAGTTGACCACCTGCACATCCAGAACCACCATCGGCTTCATGCGCACACTGTCGGGGCGCACCAGATCCACGACGTCGGGATAGGGCTTGGTCGCCAGAGTCAGATGGCTGAACTCGCTGGGACTCGCGTTGCCGGAGAGAATGACCTGACCGCCGGAAATCCGCGCATGGACACCGGGGAAAGTGTGCAGCAACCCATGGATAGCGGCGAGCGTCTGATGGTTGTCCTGTTTGGAAATGACGACGTGGTATTCCTGTTGCGACCCATTGCGACCCCACAGATAGACATCGGTGGTACCGGGCTTTTCGGCGATGAAAAGCATTTCGCGGGTAAGAGTGGTGACACCCAGCAGTTTGCCGTTACCAACAGCGACCCGTTTCAATGCGGGAGAGGAAAGCACTTTGACTTGGCCGACATACAGATGCAGGACGGTGCGGGGGACATCCATGGCGAGTGCCACAACCGGGGCGGTTAACAGAAGCATGGCGGTACACAGTCCTGCGCGCCATGGTCCGGTTCGGAGACACTTGGAGGAAATGCCTTTGCCGGCATTTGTAATGCCTTTTTTTACCGTTTTCATGGGTACCCTTTGGGAAGCTCGGCTGTGGAATGGTCGGAAGGCACACCGGCAGTGGGTGTTGCAGCACGTACCAGATGGGTTAATGTGCTGAGATCCTGTTGTTCACGCGCCATCACCCGCGACTGCGGACCGGCGGTGGAAGCCGACGTTTGCATCGGCATGGATTCTGGCAGTTCACTGACTTTGTTTCTCCCGGGGCTGCCAATGATGTATTGGACCATCGGAGGACTGGCGACACCTTGAGTCCCGGCAGAAGTGCCGAAAAGATCGTCCTTGAGTAAGGTGGGTAAGGGTCCTGATGCGGGATGATGTTGCGGGATCAGCGCGACGCGAATCTGTCCGACCTGCGCGGCAAGGGCCAGTTTGGCCGTTTGCTGAGGGGTCACCGCGAGTGTGATGGAACCATAGCGCGTGATGTGCGCGGGCGCACCATGGATCGTGGCATAGGCTACCGGCGTGGTGCTATGCCCGGTGGCAAGCACCCGGATGTGGCGCAGCAAGGGGAGTTCTTCGGTGCCCTGCGGTCCTTTGGCGAGAAGCATGAGATCAATGCGGTTGCCGGGCACAATCAGGTTGGCAATACTGTTGATACCGCTGACATCAATGGTCAGCGCACGCTCTCCTGGGGCTAGTTCACCCGCAAAACTCCGCTTGGCAACGGGGCCGAAGTCCGTGCTCAGCAAGGGGCGCCCCTTGTAAACCGGTCGCGTCAGCACGCGCCCCGAATAGTTGCCCCAGGTTGCGGCAGTCAGCGTCTGCGGATATATGACATCATGTGGTACGTTGCGCGCGGCCATGTCGGCACTGTCGGCGACGCTACCTGGCTTCAGGTTGCGGGTGGGAACCACGACTTCCACACGGTTCTTCTCCATGCGCGCACGCAGGGCTGCGGCTGCAGCCGCCTCTCGGCTTTGCAGGGTATGCATTACCAGCCAGGCCACACCGATGCCGAGGATGATGGCGCCGACGATCAGTGCCGTAAATGGCGAGATATGGGGTTTTCTAAGGGGCATAATCAGGCCATCGACAAGTAGTAGGAATAATCGCTGTAGAATTGCTTTAAGGCGTCCACCAGTTGAATGATCGGCGCCGAATGCCCGCCCCAAGGTATGGCCAGTACAATGACGGAGAAAACCAGAATGACAACATATTCGGCCATTGCCTGCCCTTGCTCCGGAGACCGCCTAATCATGGGTGATCGTAATAAAAACACTGGTTCTCCTGCCATAGGGCGTCAGGGCAATCTCGGCGTGGGTAGCCTTTCGCTGAAACATCAAGGCGTGGCCAAGGGGAACATGTTGGTGCATCTGTAACGCCCAACCCGCGTGCGCCAAGTCATGACGGTAAAAGATTGCGGTGGCTCCGGGGCTGCCCGGTGCCAGGAACAACATATTGCGGGTATGCACTCTGCCCGAATTGTCCATCGTCAGCAGTAACCGGCTACCCCCGGGCATAGGAAAATGGACCTCTGCCGACGCCGTTTTTTGTAAATGCCGGGACTTGCTGATGCCGAGATAGGCCACGGTATCCGGGGCGGACGAGAATGCGGCGGGCTTAACCTGCACACTTTCAAAACAGCCTGCGGTCTTGCGCGCCACCACGGCCCAGGAACCAGCCCGATAGACAATGGCCTGAGGAATTCGGTCCACGCCTTTCCAGCGATGGTCATACCAGTGCAGCAGTTGGGCCGGAGGCATGCGGGTGTGCAGTGCGAGGATCAATAATGGCAGTCCATCCACTTGGCTGCGCGGTGCGACCAGAGTCACTTCGGCGCCGGGAGGAATGCCGGGCGCGGGACAATGGGCCGCGGTCGGTACACCAGCCTGCGCTATTCTGGCTATTATGCACAGCAGTCCAAGCGATAGCCATGCGCCCTTCATCCGGAATACGCCTTCAGATGATCTTGGGGGACTTCCGTCGGAGAGTCTGTCACGACCTTTTCCAATTGCAAGCCATTCAGATCCTCCACCTCGCCCAACTGAAACGGTTTCATAAGATCGCGGAAGGTACCCAAAAGTCGGGGCAAACTCGCCTGCACCTGTGTTTTCATATCGGCAGGGTTTGATGCGCCCCAACCATCCGCGAGCAGGGTGTCATGCGCCCGAAATTGTAATTGCAAAGCCTGCAGAAACGGATAGGAAATGGCGCGTGGCGAAACGGTCACATTCGCTGTGAACAGACCGTTGAAATTTAGGGCTTGATATGGACCGCCCTGGGAAAGCAAAGTTTCTGCCAATAGTACAGGCTTCAGCACTGCATCGGCTTCATCCGGACTGGCACCCTGCTGCAGAGATACCTGCATATCCTGATACGCGGGCAGCAACGCATGCCCCGCTGTGCCACTCCACAAGGCTCTCGGGCTGTAGCTGTGATTGCCGGTGCTTTGAACGCTCTGGTCCAGAGGGCCGAAGAATCGCGCCACCACCCGTTTCTCCAAGGCGCTATCTGTTTCCTGTGCAACGATGGTATCGTTTCTCTGTCCACTCGCTGACCACGCGGTGCGTTCGAAAGCGGCATTGCGCGCAGCCTGCAACGTGCTGTTCTGTAGATCAATATACTTACCCAGCAAGGGGACCAGCAGGAATAGCGGCACCAGGACGAAAACCCCGGCGATCGCTGTTTCCACCAGGGATTGTCCTGACTCGCGGTAGGGATACCCCTGATACCCTTTTTTCATGGGACGACTTCCTGTGCGGCTTGCGCACCCAAAGTCGCGGCACTTGGGGAGGCAACCAGATGCGCTTCCCAATAAGGGTTGAATAAGGCTCCGTACTCGATATCGTTGCCTAACAGGCGGGAGTTTCCATTGCGTGGGCGCACGAAATGCACCTGGACCGAAGCCAACGCGTTTACCTCGCCGCCAGCTTCCCCGCCAGGCAGGGCCATGACACCGGAATCCACCTTCAACTGTTGCGTAGTTTTGATCGTTCCGTGTGCGCGGGCGATATCGAGGGTAAGGGTTGGCATTGCGGTAGCCGTTGCATACTGATTGCTGACATCCTCATAAGGCAACAGTCCAGCATATTTATCACCGCCGAATCCCGTTCCTGTCCCTTGCGCGTTGTAGCTGGCGTTGGCGGAGCTCAAGGTCGTCGGCCAGCCATAAATCCAGGGATTCGTCGCAACAATAGGAACCGGGAAGCAACCGTCGGGGATTGGCACGAGATTAAATCCGTACACATTCGCTTTGTCTTGAGCGGACCAACTCTGGTAATTGGCGCTCCAGGTAGTGCTTCCGTTATAAGATGCCGATAGCGCTGTCCAATCGCTGGCACAATCGAAATCTTCGTAATTAAACATGGGATAGGTCGGGAATTCGTAAGATGAGCGTCCCTGAGTGAAGCCATCTTCTCCGTTTTTGATCACGGTTGCGAACTGTTGCATATGCTGGGAATTGTTGGAGGTATAAAGTTGCGTAAACCCCTTGATATGGGCAAGGTCAGCCTCGAGTAAAATCTTCCCATAAGGCGTAATCGTCGCCTGGGGATCGTTATCCTGAATAATATCCGCGATCAATCCTTTATTCATACCGGCTGCCGCTAACTCCGCCCATACCCCTGTATTGAAAGTAGAAGACGCCGTGCTGAGCAATTTGTTGATGGTGTTCGCTTTGTTGGCAAAATATACATCTGCACCTTGCGGTGCCACAGCCGAAATGCCGCGATGATTCACGTTCATGTAATAAAGAGCCTTGGAAATGCCAGCATACGTATCCAAGGTGGCCGTATAGAACGTGCCGGATACCAGACTTTGAATCTGGCTAGGCAGGTCGTTGGCGCTATTCTGTGTTCCGCAGTGGTCATTGTAAGCGAGACAATAATATTGAGACCAGGAGCGTAAACCGACCATTTGTGCGATAACCACTTGGTTAGCGACCATGGCGCGATTGGCATACGACGAAAAATTATAACTGCGGGCAAGCAGAACACCGCCGCTATACACCGCGGAGTCCGCCGTATTCTGCAAACGGGTCTTGTCGAGGGTAAGGCGTCCTGTGTTATACAGAACCCCGACCCCAACGGCAACCGCCAGCAGGAAAATAACGGCAAACACAGCAGCCTGTCCCGTCTCTCTTGTTGAGGGAGACGGGATCCTCGAAGGCATCGAGGTTCCCTAAGGGGGGGGCGCGAACGCTTTAACCGGTCTGCACAGCGCTATTGCCACCCTTGTTGTAGGTGCCCAGTTTAAGCGCCTGTTGGGCATTGGTTTGCGCATTGCCGGCCGAGGTAACGGCGTTACCCATCGCTGTCGAAGCGGGGCTTCCCGCGACTTCGTCCGACAATCCCGCAATCTGGTTTCTAATCGTCTGCCCGAAATAAGCGAAGACGGCGATGGCGGCAACGGCGATGAGCGCAGTAATGATGAGATACTCGGTCATGCCCTGACCTTCTTCATTACGCAGGAAACGAGGGATCCGATTATGGATAAGACGCATGGCAAACTCCCTTTGTGCTCGGTTGGCGGATAACACACTCTTCTTATGAAAATCAAATCTGGATTCTTTTAACCGATACCCCAAACTTTGTCAACCACCCTTGATGGCCTGACCAATGGCGTTCTGGTTCAGCCACCGTCCCAGTTGGCTTGTGTTGGGTAACGCCATGACATCATGGATTTTGTTTCGGCCTAGGAAAAGTAGTGTAGGCGTTATGCCAAAATTCCTGGCCCAGAAATTTGTGTTACCACCTATCACTTTGACCCACCGGGACGGGACGGTTAGTACGGGTAGAAGCCCACCCGTGCGCGAACGAAAATTATAGTGGTTTTCATTTTCGGCCAGAGCGCGGGCGGGATCGTGCGCCATAAGCATCGCTGCTGCCAAGCCGACGCTGGATGGCCGGATAAAAGCGACCGGAACCCAATGGACGGTGACGACATATCGCCAGGGACGCAGTTCGCGCCAAAGACGGGCACAAAAAGGACAGTTGGGATCAAAAAAAATTAGCACCCGCTCCTGCGCCTGTAGTGGTCCCGTGGTGATCCCTGGCATATGCCAGGCAAGCCGCCATAACGTATCCACACGCTCCTGTAATGCCTCCCCATGCAACCGGAAGACGGCCGGCGCTGCATGAGATTGAACCGGCAGGAGCCACAACATCGCCCCTATCAACAATATTTCTGCCGTATGCGGATAGAACCTCATGATTGGGAAATAGTCGGCGCGGTGGGCGTCTGCACGCGGGGTAACGCGATAAGCAGACGAGTGATTTCCGCAGAGACAGCGGGCGGCAGACCCGTCCCCGTAGTCGCAGTGATCAACTGAGCGCGAGCCTCCTTGATGTGCAATATAGCGAGATTGTAGCGCACGGTTGCCAACTGTGGGTTGAGAGTCAAAGCGTGTTCATAATCGTCCGCCGCCTGATGAGGATGGTTCAGGAGCGCGTTGCAATTACCCAATCGCGACCAAAATAAAGGATTTCCAGGGACCGCCTGCACCAAAAGCCTATACTTCTTTCGCGCCCCTACCAAGTTTCCCTGGTGGTAGTCTTGTTCGGCACGGGTATGGGCACTCAGCAAATTACCCCCGTTCGTAGCACACCCCGTCAGAAACATTGCCCCACATAACCAGGCCCACCTAAAACGCAACGTCATGGGATATCTCCCCAATGCAGTTGCTGACCTGTCGCAAAATTATACCGGACGACACTTCCTGACGCGCATTCTATGGTCCGCCACGCGCCCCGGCACATGCGGAAACCTAGTGGTGTCAGAGCGCATACCCGCAGTATTGCGTCCGCACGATCCAAAAACAGCAGGTCAACGGTATAGGCCATCCCGATCCCGTGGACGGAACTACAGGGCGTCAAGGCGAAGCCTTCATCGGCTTGTAGCGGCGACCTGCCCAGTAAACCGCGGGCGCGCGGCCACCAGCGTTCTGCCATCCAAACCCGCAGTAGTGGCTGGCTTTCACGGCAGAGCATTTTTTGTGGTAAAGGATTCATGCGCTATGTAAAAACAATTCGACGATCGGGAAGGCGATTACCAAAAATGTGGTTGGGAAGATAAATAACACCAAGGGACCCAGTAGTTTTACCGGGGCTTCCATGGCGGCTTTTTCGGCGCGCTGGAAGCGTTCAGTGCGACTGCGACCCGCCTGTGCACGCAATACCCGTCCGAGACTGCCGCCCGTACGTTCGGCCTGATTGATCGCGGCCACAAAGGCTCCTATTTCCGCAATATGCACACGCTCATGCAAACGTCGCAAAGACTGGGCGCGGGTCAAGCCCGCCTTGATGTCTCTCAACACAAGGGCAAACTCCTGACGCAGAATTCCTTCTGGTCCATTATTGATCGCTTGGTCCAGTGCGCCCGCAAAATTGAGGCCGGCCTCCACAGCGAGGGTGATATAATCCAGATAGATGGGTAACATCCGCAACACGGCGCGATCCCGCCGCTGCCGCCGCTCTCGCAGCCAGAGGAGCGGCAACAGGGCGGCGAGCAAGCCCAGTAGTCCGGGCAATATCGGGGAAAACCCCAACGCCATTGCACAGAATAGCGCGGCAAGACCACCGAGTAGACCGGATACCATTTGGAGCGCCACAAAATCTTCGGCCAGCATCAGATAACTGGCCGAGGAGTGGAGCAACAGAGTATGCACCCGCTCCAGCCAACGCGTGGGCAAACGACCTGTGATCATATGCGCGGTCAATCGCACCAGAGGCCATAGCACGCGCATCAACGGCGGTAGTGGATCCAGATAGTCACGATTTTCGACCGGCACCTGCCGCAACAACATCCAGCTACTCACCACCAGCAACACGGTGACCAGCGCGGCGGAAAATGCTGCAAGCCAGATCAGATAAGCGGGTAGCAGCGTTATCGTCATTGTCATATCTCGATGTCGACGATGCGACGGATAAAGAAAAAGCCGCCGATCTCCATCATCACTATTGCTGCCAGCACCGCCCACCCCATTACGCTGTTAAACAACAGACTCATGGGTTTGGGTTCCAGAACCCGCAGCACGATGATCAACAGTACCGGTAATGCAGTCATGACAATCGCCTGAATGCGGCCCTGAGCCGTGAGCGAGCGGATTTTGCCTTCTACTTCCGCCTTTCGTGCCAGCGTTTCGGCCAGGCTCTCCAAGGTATCAGCGAGATTGCCGCCGACATCCCGGGAAATCCGCAAGGCTGCAGTAAATAGCTTGAAATCCTCCAGTGGCAAGCGCTTTTCCACGATCTTGAGCGCTTCGTCGAAGGTGACCCCCAGGCGCTGGGAACGAATGAGCAGCCCCATCTCCTGTGAAAAGGGCGGCGGCTGCTCCTGGGCCAAAACCTCAATGGCGCTGCCGAGCCCCATACCTGCACGCAGGCTGGAGGCAAGCATCAGCAGTGCATCGGGCATCTGCCGGATAAACCGGGCCTGGCGCCGCTTGCGCAGCCATCGAGTTAACACGCGTGGAAAGTATATCGCGATCACCGCACTCAGGATCACAAAAACGAGGCTATCGGTCAGTAGCCACAATAAGCCCGGTAACAGCAAAAATAGCAGCAGATTGATGATCAGCAACTGGCGTGGGTCGATAAAGATGAACAGTTCGACCAGATTCTGCCGCGCGGTTTCCTCAACGAGGGAGCGTTGCCGCGCAATAGCCCTGCGCAATGTTTCTGCGACCGCCAGAAACAGCACGGCTATCGTTATACCCACCAGAACCGAGAGCATCGTCAGGGACACCGGACTTCTCCTCTAGGGGACTAAAGGCCCTTCAAAGCGTCATCGATAAACAGGCTGCGATCGACATCAATACCGCGCTCGACCATCTCTTCATAAAATTCCGGAATACGGCCTGTAGCACGGAACTGACCGCGCACCCGGCCATTCGCGGTGAAGCCCTCCTGTCGATACAGGAAAAGTTCCTGTAACTGAATGGTGGCATTTTCCATTCCCGTTACCTCGACGACGTGGGTGACTTTGCGACTGCCGTCGGCGAAACGCGACTGCTGCACGATGATGTCCACCGCTGAGGCGACCTGCTGGCGAATCGCCTGAATCGGCAGATCCATTCCCGCCATCAACACCATCACTTCCAGACGCGAGAGGGCATCGCGCGGGCTGTTGGCATGGACCGTGGTCAAAGAGCCATCGTGGCCGGTATTCATGGCCTGCAGCATATCCAGGGCTTCGCCGCCCCGGCACTCGCCCACTACAATGCGGTCTGGGCGCATACGCAGACTGTTACGTACTAGGTCGCGGATAGCAATTTGTCCTTTGCCCTCCGCATTGCTGGGGCGGGCCTCCATGGACACCAGGTTACTTTGGTATAGGCGCAATTCGGCTGCGTCTTCAATGGTGACGATGCGCTCCCGATCTGGAATGTGATTGGACAGGATGTTGAGCAGGGTGGTTTTGCCGGAACCTGTACCGCCGGAAATCAGGATGTTTTTACGCTGCTCGACCGCCAGACGCAGAAATGCCAGCATAGGGATGCTTGCCGAGTCATATTGTAGCAGGTCCTCATCCCGGAGCCTTTTTTTGGCGAATTTGCGGATGGTAATGGCGGGGCCCTTGAGCGCCACTGGCGATATCACCGCATTGACGCGGGAGCCATCCTTGAGTCGACCGTCGACCATGGGTGACGACTCATCAATACGACGCCCGATGGGTGCGATGATACGGTCAATGACCGCCCGGACCGCATCCTCGCTGGAAAAAACGATAGGTGCGGGTTCCAGGCGCCCCGCGCGCTCAATAAAAATTTCATCCGCACGATTGACCATGATTTCTGTGATGCTATCGTCTTCTAGCAGGGATTCCAGCGGTCCCAGGCCCACCACTTCGTTGAGTGCTGCGTCAATGAGTCGTTCGCGATCATCTCGATCGCGTAGCGCGGCATCCTCGCGAACCAATTGATCCAGCAACGTACGCGTTTGGGAACGTAATTCCGTGTCAGCCATGCGTGTCGTGTCGATTCGCCGCAAATCCATGCGGGAAATGAGGCGTTCATGCAGATTACGCAGCATGGCGAAATCAATCAGGGGCATCGCGGGCACCAATGCACGATCCGCCTCCACAGGAAAGTAATCCCCTGCTATCGGGGATGCCTGAACAGCTTCCGGCAGAGCGGCGGGGGTATCATCCCGCACGGTAATGCGGTAAGCCCCAATCTGGATTTCATCGGCTGGTTGCAGAGGACCATAGGGCGCCTGAATGCGTACACCATTGACTGCGGTGCCTGCCCTTGAACCCGCGTCTTCTACGTACAGTCCTTCGGGCCGACGCAAAATCTGGGCGTGATGTGCCGCCACCGTCCACCCTTGTAACACGATCAGGTTGCTGTCGTCCTTACCGATGCGGCAGACCTCCGCCGCACAGGAGATTTCCTCCACCTGCTTGCGGCTGCCACCGCTGACCCAGAGCCGAAAAGGCACAATGGTGGTCATGATCAAGGGATGCCGGGTCCGTAGCTCGGCATAACTGCCGCAGGGGTTGTCTTCGTGCAGACAGATCCAACCCAGCGCCCCTTCTCCACCATGTTCATGTGTACCATGGGGTGACTGGCCATGTTCGACATCCCTAGCATTCGAAAGTAAGCCGTAAAGCTGGCACCGCTTTCATGGATATCCTCCCGAACGTGATAGCGGGCGGTATGGCCTGCCTGGGCACATTCCAGTATGCCTTGATATCCTTGGGCAGTGGCCGTCCGATCGACGAGATTGCAGTGAGCGCGGGGTGGCATGACGCTATGCGCCTTGATACATACGGTCAATGGATGGGTCGCCATCATTTGTGCCATTTGCGCGGGAATGCCCGGCATCTGCATCTGCACCTGCCATTCTCCCGCCTTCAGGGTGGTGGCCGATGCCGTGGCCGCAAACAATAATCCCGCCAGCGGTACAACCCAGAGAACCATACGTTTGCGCATCAGGCACCACCTCCCAGGAAAACCCACACTCATCTGACCTTCCATCACTTTCTAATGTGCCGGGATGGGGATCGGTGGCACGCCACCAATCTGGGTCAGTATGAAGAAACTAGTCTCATCTTTCACGACAGCACGGATCCCCGGCGGCAACATCCGCAAGACTTTGCTCTGTTCATTGATAATCTCCCCAGAGGACATTAAAAAACCATGGACCTTGTCGATACAGTAATAGTGAAATTTCATCCCGAGTCTTTCGTACTCCGTGCCCGCGTGTCCGGCTACAGAACAAGCACCCAGGCGAAGCACCCGGTAATGATGGTATTTCCCTTGGGGAATAGTCGAACTTGACGTACCCTCATAGGGAAATGGAAAGCCTGGGCCGGGCACGCTGTGCCATGTGGGAGGGAAAACCGCCTTTGTAACGATACCGCCCTGGCCATATCCATTCCATGTGCCGCCCCGACTCTGATGCCAATAATTCGGTCCATCCACAATGGTAGTGCTGACGATCCAGTGCGTCTTTCCATTGCCATGGCCGGACGTTTCATAATTGGTGGGAGAGTGCACACGCCCGTGTCCTTGACCAAAAATGTAAGGGGGAATATGGCCGTCCGACGGCATCGGACCCTCCCGGTAAGCATAATTATCTATATGCGAAAGGCGTTTAAAGTTAAAAATTCGGCGGTATTGTGCTTGGCTCAGATAGTGACTCCCCAGCGCAGGCATCGCGACAACGAGCGGCAGAACCAGTAAAACTCTCCATCGATGAACGGACATGCGACACCTGACTTTATGGTCTTCGTGCGTGGTAAGTTGCCACGAAATCCGTTCTCAATCAAGTTACCGCAGTTTGATTCGGTGTTGTAACTTGGCAGCGCGGCGAGGATGGGCTATAAATTGCATCATAATAAATTCGTAAATCAGGAAGGTCGCATGCAGCTTCCATCACCCGTTCGCTTGCTGGCGGTGTTGACCCGGCCCAAGGAGGCTTGGCCAGAGATCGCCCGCGAACCGGCCACGCTCCGAACGCTCTATACCGGCTGGATCCTCTGGCTTGCCACCATTCCGCCCGTTGCCTCCGCCATCGGCGTCACCCTCTTCTGGCAACGTCTCGCTTTCGTGGAGGCCTATATACCCGGCTTCAGTTACACGGGCACCCTCATCCGCGCCCTGATCATCGGTTATCTCTTGCAGATACTGCTGGTCTCTGTCCTGTCGTGGTTGATCAGTGTCCTGGCCGTACAGTTTCAGGGACAGGCTGATCTGGTACAGGCCACCAAGAGCGTGGCCTATGCCATGACGCCGGTCTGGATCGCCGGAGTGTTTCAGTTATTCGCGGGCACCGCACTACCGGCACTGGTGAGCTTGGCGGCAGGCTTATATGGCCTTTATCTGCTGTATCTCGCTTTGCCGCTGACCATGCGCTGTCCGGTGGCGAAAAGCACAGCCTATCTTGTAGTGGTTGCCCTCATCGCCATCGTCCTGCAGACCATAGTGGGCGCTACCATTGGCGGGGTGTAAGCGCCTATGCCCCGCCACCCACCGCCTACCTCCACCCGTACCGGTTTCCACTTCATCCCCATCACCACACCACACCACATTGAGAGGCTACCATGCCCTTTCCTTTTTTTGGCCATATCCCGCGTACGATCATTACTCTGGTGGTCCTGGCTGCCGCCATTCCTGGCATTGCTGCGGCGCAAGGCTTCGTTGAAAACTTTCCAGATATACCTTTGAACACGCTACGCGCCGCCAACAATGAGGTCGGCCTGGCGGCTACCGGCATGCTGCAGAACTATCAGGAAGCCCTGCCGAGTCCTTCGGATACCGAATCCGGCTGGATGCCGGGGTTCAGCTTCAAACTCTCCGGAATGAATCCTTTGCGGCGTAGTGATGCCTCACTGCTGTATTTCGCCGTGCGTTACCGCTACAACAGCGGGGGGCTTTCTTATCAGGGTTTCGCACTGGCCACCCATCGCCCTGATAACACCACCGACCAGGCGACGACGCAGCAGGTCTCCGTGCGTATTGGCAAAGGATTTCTGATCGGTTCGCGGGTGATGCTGACCCCCTATTTTCTCTACCGATTTCAGGACTGGGAGCGCAATCTGCAAGGCGCGTTGGGGCAGCGCGAGCATTATGAAGCCAATAGCGCTGGTATCGGTCTGATGAGCCAGTGGACACCTACCGCACGCTGGGTGCTGACTGGTGATCTGGCCTGGGCCCATGGTTTCTCCGGGACGGTACACGGTACCCACGGCATTACCAGCCCGATCCTCAACCTGAACCCTGGCAGCACTCTACAGGCGAGGCTCCAAGTGGATTACGAGCTTTCCAGACCATGGCACCTTTACGGGGGGGTGCAGTTCACCCATTTCTCCTATGGCGGCAGCGCACCGTTTTACGGCTACGTGCCTGCCGCAGGCCGATATATCGGCCCTCTCCATGAACCTGCGAGTCAGACCAACCTTTTGGGCCTGGACCTGGGTGTGGCCTACCATTTCTAGGCCGACCTCCCCAATGAGGACTTTAAATGCGTGTCTGAAACGATTCATTTGCGATGGCTCATGCACTGTTCTGCAAGAATGAATCCGTTTATTTGCCGACAGTCCGGGCACATCGCTGCCGGTAATGATGTGCGTACTGTTGGTGAGAAATTGCCGTCTGAAATCCTAACAGAGGGATGATAGGAGACAACCCGATGCAATCATTACTTCGCCGAAACGGGCGTTACCGTCTTCTCAGCGCTTTGCTCTGCGCCACTTTCGCGGTATCCGTCCGGGCGGACGATGCCCCCGATGCCGGTCCGATATTAGCCTTTTCGGCTGGTACGACACAGCGCCAACGCATTATTTTACCTGCGTCCGCGTCCCATCACGCGCTGCCTGTGGTGGCGCTGATACGAGGTCCCTCCACCGTGCGGGCCCGTGCCGTAGGATTCACCTCGCACGATCATGGCGTGCGGGTGCAGATTGTCTGCCCCGCGCAATTGGCACCCGGACTTTACCCCCTTACGCTCAAGGTATCATCCTCCTCGGGGACCGCGCAGCATGTACATCTGCAACTAGCGGTAGAGGCGATATACATCGGACGCAACGCGCAGGGCGTACTGGTGGAGTCGCCGACGGGCACGGTGCTGTCCAGGTGGTCTCAGGCCATTACGAACCAGCTACCAGAGAACGGGGGAATGGGTACCAGCGCGATCAGCTATGATCCGGACAATGAAAACCTGTATATCTACGCCGGCGGGGTCGCCTACCGCATGACGGTCACCACCACGAGTGGACAACCGGTTTCCATACCATTTAAGCGGCCATCCATCAGCCACATCAATCCCCAATTCATTGCCTGGCTGGGAGAGCATCAACTCGTATTCGCCGGAAGCCAGGTGGGGACATTCTCCGATCAGGGTGTAGCGCTCATGTCGTTGCCGTATGCCCTGCCACCGAGGGGATTCCACGGTGTGGGCAGCATGACCGCCGATCCGCGTACCGGTAACCTTTACTTGTCCTATGGAACAGCGCAGCACCACCGTCGCGCAGGAGTTTACGTATTCAACCGCAGCGGTCGGGAAATTACCCGTTGGCCGGTTGCTCCTGCCATCAAATCACTCACTTTCAATCCATGGAACGGTGATATATACGCCTTCGTCTGGCGGAGTGAAACGGGAAACGGGAACCCGGCCATAGAGGCATTCACTCCCCAGGGTGTTCGGGTGTCCCTGTCGGGAGCCTTCCCTGGGGTGACTGTTCGCACTCCCGTTTTGTCCTCGACACTCACGGCGAATCCGGTCAATGGACATCTGTATTACCTGACCGACGCCCGCATCCTGGTATACAGCCCGCAAGGTCAGTTGCTCCGTACCCTGCCGCGCCCGACCGATGCAAAGGACATTACCTTCGTACCGGGTTTTCTGACACCACCTCAAGCCTCGCGGTCCGGACTGGGTCCGGCAATCGCAACTGCTCAGGAGCCTATACCGGAACCGCCCCGGACGGACTCTGCCGCATCCGGTTCTACTCAATGCCCGCCAGGCTATCGATGCATACCCAAGACAGTCGTATCGCCCGCAACTGGGAGCGCTGGTCCGTCGGCGTCTTCCATGAGCCACGGTATTAACCATGTCACGGATTCTGTCGACAACACGAACAACATGGCAAACTCCGTCTCCAATCTGATCAACATATTCCGCTGATCCGCGCGACGCCAAGTCTAGACGCAAACAAATGACCAATTGATCGGTCGCACGGTAGGTAGACCAGCGGTTGCCTGCTGCACCCCGCACGGATCCGTACGAAAGCGGAAATCACCGCATATGGCTCCTATGTCATGGCACGAAGCTTTGCGATGGGGTGGAGCTATGCGGATTTTACAGTCGGAAGGCATCGACTCGCTATCTGTCCGAAGAAACGCTGCTGAATCTGCTCGGATTGCTTCTGTTCGGAAACCTGCTAACCCGCCCCAATTTACCGGATGCCGCAAAATACGTTAAATATCCATGCATCCATGCAGTACGGGACCTAGAAACTGTCGTCATGAGATAGCCAACCAAAGGGTAAGACAGCGGATTTGTACGGCAGCAACGAAGGATGACAAGTTTTTCGCATAACGGGTGGCGATCCCCCGCCACCGCTTGAGATGCAAGAACGCGTTCTCGATCAAATGGCGTAGCTTGTAGAGATACTTATCGTACGCTCTGGGTCGCTTACGGTTTTTGCGCGGCGGAATAACCGCTTTTGCTCCGTGTTCCTCGACTTTCGCCACGATGGCATCGCTGTCGTAGCCTTTGTCGGCAAGAAGGTGCTCCATCTGAAACCCTTCAATCAATTTGTCAGCCTCCGCACAATCCGCTCGGGTACCTTCTGTAATAATCGCTCTGAGCGGCATACCATGCGCATCCACGGCCAGATGTATCTTTGTGTTGAGCCCCCTTTTGTACGGCTCATGCCTTGATTGCCTCCGCGTGCCCCAGCGGCATGGGGGTAAACCTTGCAATGACTGGCATCGATCATGAGCCATTCGTAATCCGGCTCGACAATGAGCTTTTCCAGCAAGGACTCCCAAATGCCTTGATCGCGCCAACGGCAAAAGCGTCGATGGGTGTTTTTCCATCCTCCATACGAGGCAGGTAGGTCTCGCCACGGCGCACCCGTGCGAAGAATCCAAAACACCGCATTGATAAATCGGCGGTTATCTTGTGCCACTCCACCCCAAACACCTGCCCGCCCGGGTAAATGCGGTTCGAGCAAGGCCCAATGCTTGTCCGTAATGTCGTGTCGATGAATGGTTTCTGGCATTCGGTTATAGATTCTTTACGAAAACCATATCCTACCACATCTTGTGACGACAGTATCTAGGGTCGGACCGCCCTGCGCCAGGGCGCCGACAGCCGTCAACGTCTTGCTGAGCGCTTGATCCGGCAGATCGCCACTGCCCCCCTGTGTCAGATTGGCCGTAACACTGGAATAGTTGGGCAGCAGCGCGTGTCCCGCCTGGTCTACCCATAAAACGCGGGGAGTATATTGCCCCGCGCCGACCGGTGCGCTGGAAATGCCGGTGTCCTGGGTGCCGAAGGAGCGAATGATGGTTTTTGCTTCTATTTGGCTGTTGCCCTCCTGCGCCGTCGCCATTCCGTCCCGTTGGCCCGTTTCGGACCAGACGGTGCGTGCGAAGGCCGCGTTCCTGGCCGCCTGCAGGGTGCTGTCCTGGAGATCGACATACTTGCCCAGCAACGGCGTAATCAGAAGCAGCGGAACCAGCACGAAAATCCCGAGGAGAGTCGTTTCGACCAGAGACTGCCCGGCCTGGGACGACAGGGGTGCCACGATGGGGCGCCGGTTATCCATGGCCGGCCATCTGCGCCGCGACGGCGGCATTGGCAATGCCGGAGGGCGTGGGCACCAGGTGGGGTTCCCAGTAAGGATTGAACAGATTGCCGTAGACCACCTGGTTTCCCAGGAATCGGGACTGGCGGGGGCGCACGAAATGGATCTGCGCCGAAGCCATAGCCTCCACCTGATTCCCCGCCTCATGGCCCGGCAGGGCCATGGCGCCGCTGTCCACATGCAGTTGCGTCGTGGTCATGACGGTACCCTGCGGACGATCAATCACCGGGGTCAGAAGCTGCGCCTGGAAGTCGCTGGCGGTGGTGTCGCTGACGTCTTCGTACTGGGGCAGGCCGGAGTATTGGCCGATGGTGGCGCCTGGCCCTTGGTTCTTCTGGGCATACGCCGGCCCCGGATTGGCGCTATAGGAGGAACCATAGGAAGCGGACCCCGTGGCGGAGCCGAAATTGTTGGATTGGCCCAGCGGGTCCGTGCCCGCCGGACCGATCCCCGCGGCGGCGTGGGCCATGTCGACCGAATTGAAGAACAGGAGCGGGTTGGTCATCACCGGCCAAGGAAGGTAGAAAATGACAGGACCAAATGGTGTGGGGATCCAGGTCCAGAAGTCGGCGAAACTCATATTACCGATCGATGCGACATCCATCGCATTCCAGGAACTCAGGTCACTTTTCAGTTCGGTGCCACCCGTATACGGCACGTTGCCGATCACCGCGAAGGCGTGGTAACCCGGTTTCAAGGGAGGGGGAGCCAAGGGGTTGACTAACGGGTACGGCGCCTCCGTGGATTGTCGGCTGCGCGAGAACCCATCCAGCCCCTGGATGGCCAGGGCGGCAAAACGTTTTTTGCCGCTGTAATTCTGTCCATAGGTTCGAGTAAACCCTTGGATGGCAGCCACGTCCGATGCCAGAAGCAGCTTTCCGTAGGCGCTGACCTGTGCCTGCGGGTCGTTGTCCTTGAGGATGGTCGCGAGGATGCCCGATTGGGCGGTCAGGGCGCCGATCTCCGCGACCACGCCTTGATGGTAGGCCAGGGCCGCGCCGCTAAGCATGTTGCTGATGGTGTTCGCCAAGGTGGCAATGGGCCCGTCCGCTGCCTTGTTTATCTGAAAAATAGCGGTTGAATTGGCCCCATAGACCTGCAACAGAGGAACGTAGGCCTTACCGATAACGGTTTGCCCGACGACCTGCCGGATTTGCGATGGCAGCCCATGAGGATTGTTTTGGTTGCCGCATTGATCGTTGTAGAGGGTGCAGTAATACCGCGACCAGGAGCGCAATCCGACCATCTGGGCGATGGCCACCTGGTTCGCCACCATGGCGCGATTGGCGTAGGCGGAAAAATTGTAGTCGCGCGCGAGAAGCAGGGCGCCGCTGTATGCGGTCGAGTCCGCGGCATTCTGCAGATGTGTCTTGGTAAGGGTCAGCCTGCCGCTATTATAGAGCAGTGCGACCGTCACCAGAACGGCGAGCAGGAGCACAACGGCGAAGACCGCCGCCTGCCCCTGCTCGCCTTGTCCATTCCCGGACAAGGTGGGCATACAGGATGCTTGAGCCGGCGATTACTGACCAGCGCTGGCGTTGGTGTACGTGGAAAGATTCTTTTGTTTGTTGGCGTCGGTTTGGGCGGTGGTCGCCGATGTCTGTGCCTGGGAGATCGCCGTTTGCGCGGACTGACCGGACACCTCCATCGCAAGTCCCGCGACCTGATTGCGAATCGTCTGCCCGAAGAACACGAACACGGTGATGGCGGCGACGGCAATCAGCATTGAGCGGGATTCATGGATTGTGGCAGGCGCCGATATAATGACCGGACAGTTGTACCCCAATGGGGAATTGATAGCCACCCGCAGTGCCGGTACCGGTGATCGTTGCATGAAAGGCGCGTCCACCGTCACCCATTTGCAGTTCCACGCGCATCTGCGTCGTGGCCTCGCCGTTTGGCGGGGTGCGCAACAGGCACTTTTCCGTGAACTGCACACGCCCGCCGGAGCGTAAGACGGTTGGGTGGGGGATCGAGCAGGATGATCCGGCATCGTGGTTGATCAATCCGGCCCATCCCTGCCCACGGTCACAATAGGTATAGGTTTCCTGCACCCCTTGGGCGGTGCGCTCTGTGGCCTTCCATTCCCCGCGGTGCAGGGTTGCGGCATGGACCAGCACAGGGCTGGCAAGGAGCATCATGATCAGCGCAGTTTGGATGAATCGCACGAAAAACCTCCCAGGCAAAATTTATTGATGTATTGTTATCACAGTGGTGAAGTTTTGCTAGAGTCGGCATCTCGATTGCTTAAGAAACCGGAGGAGAGCGGCGCATGTCAACGATGAAGACCGGAGTCCTCAGCACCTTGGCTTTTGTGCTGGGGGTGATACTAACCGGTGTGGCTTGGACGCAGGAGGCAGTTGCCCATACGTCGCAGGGTGCCTATGGATTCCGGCCGGGGGAATGGCGAATCCATAGCACGACTACGGACGTTTTTGGCACTCAGAAATCCACTTTCACGAAAT
>JAJYPA010000597.1 GCA_021795795.1 Pseudomonadota bacterium
GCCTCCCGAACAAAGAAATAAAGCCCCATCGGGACGCGGAACGGTGCATTTGGGCGGTCCGCCCTGGCAAAACCCCGTTTCGGCATCCTGCGCTTGTCGAAATGGGGGTTAGATCAGATGTGCCTTAGATTCCTCGGAATATGGTCCTAGGAAGCGTACCCCGTTGAAATGGATTAGGTGCGACGGCGCATCGGCCACCCATACCTCCGTCTCCCATGCAATTTCGGCAAGGTAACGGCTCATGATGGAACGATTTGGGAAGGCGGTCACATAGACCAACCCAGCCTCGGAACCGGCAAAGAGCTTGGCAAGCTCGGCGTGCCGTTTCCCATCGACCGGCCCATGACTGGTGACAGACTCCACCAGTAGCAGCCAGTTTTTCGCGGTGAAGTGCAGCACCACGTCAGGCATCTTACCGTGTGAATTCACATCGACCCCAAGCCATGCCAGCAGGTCGGCGTCAAAGTAGCCCCACTTGTCGCCCGTGTCGCCGGCATAGACCAGCATGCTACCCGGCGCAAAGCGCGGGGCGAAGTCCTCGATAATGGCCCGGATCAGTTCGCTGTGCTCGCCGGGGCTGAGGGTGATTTGCTGGCCCGGCGCAATCTCAACCGGGATGCGGTTCTGCTCGCGCTCCATTGCGTAGCGAGCAACCAGCGTTTCACGCTCGGCCAGATAGGCGGCGAGGTTGTCATGCCATGCCAGGGTGTCGAAGGTGCGCAGCAGCGCCAGTGCGGAGGGTTCGATCTGATAAACCGCCTTCGGGCTATTTACCGGGCGGTCGGGCTTGTCCGGGTTGTAGAGGGCCACGCCAGCGTCGCAGAACTGGTGCATGGACTGGCGGCGGAATGTCTCGCGGGTGTTGGGCGCGTACTCCTTGCCGTAGTGCTCCCGCGCCCAATCCATGATTGGCGTGATGCCCACAAGCGGGTTTTCCGCGTCGGCCCACGCCTTGCCCGGCGTGAGGTTCAGGAGGGCCAGCAGGCACAGGGCGGAACGCTCGTTCTGCTGTGCTCGGGGCAGGCCTAAGGAAACGATGATTTGCTGCGCGGCCTCGATGTAGTCGTTCTGGTTGTTCATGCGGTCAAGGTTTCTAGCTCGGCGTCAATCTGTTCTTGCGTGAGCGTTCCTTGCTGCATGGCCCACTTGCCAAGCTCGGTTAGGGCGTCACGGCTCGGGTACTTCATCAGCTTGAGGTCGGTTGCATTGACCTGCGTATGGCCGTTGAAGCGCCGGAAATGCTCATCTACTGCGGTCGTGTTCAGGAAAACGGCCAGCCCTCGGGCAAGCGCATCGGGCAAGCCGCGTTTGTTCTCGTGAAACAGGTTGATGTGGTTCTCGAAGCCCAGTACCGAATGATCGCCAAAGGCGGCAGGATCAACGATGCTTGCCACCACGCGGCGCTTCTCCTCCTTCGACGAGAAGCGGCGCACCACGCAATAAAACCCGTTCGGGTAAAGCCACTTTTCCGTTTCGTCGTTGAGCATAATCGCATTGGGCTTCTTCAAGCCCGGCACAGGCCAAACGGTGCCGGTTATATTCAAGTGGCCGGGGTAGATCAGGGGCACTGCGCCCGGTTCGGGCATGTCGCGCAGGTGCGCTTTCAGCCGGAAATCGACTACCGGCCCGGTCGATACCTGCACGCCAATGTCGGCCAGCGAGTAGTGCACGGCGGGCGATAGCTCGATGGCGCTTTTCTCGGTCGTGGTGGGCACATAAATGAATCGCTCCGGGTCATCCGGAAACACGATCCGGTCGAACGGGTGTTCATGGGTGGTCAGGTCGGAAAAGCTGTCATCGGTGGAGGTGGAAACCGTGACCGGCCCCTGTTGGCCGCCACGCTCCAAGCGGATGATGATGTTCTCCTGCAGCACATCGTCATCTCTGAAAGCCTTGTTCCGCGACTCGAACAGGTGCATGTGGCGGATCGCCGCCCGCTTAAGGATGAAGTCACGGAACGGGCGGTAATACGGCCCGTTGCAGAAGCTGCGCGGAATGATGGCCACGATCTGCCCGCCCGGCGCTGCCTCGCCCACGGCCAGCGCGACAAAGGCGGAATACAGGTTCACCGTCTCGATGCCGACAGTGCGCAGGGCCAGCCGGTGGTCTGATTGGCTGTTGATCTTCTTGTAGGGCGGATTGAGGATCGCATGGGTATAGCCTCGATCCTGCAAACCTTTGGCGGTCGCCAGTTCGATGTAATCGCCCGCGATGATGCGCGGCGTCACGCAGTTGTATCCGGCCAAGTGCTGCGCAAGGTGGCCGCGCAGCTTTTCGTCGATCTCGTAGGCCATCGCCTCGACAGACTCAAAGCCAAAGCCGCCCGTCACCCAGCGGTCGAGAAAGGCACAGGACAACGCGCCCACGCCCGCGCCTGCGTCCAATAGGCGGCAGGTCTGCAGGGTGCTCGGGGGGAACAGGGACGCCATGAAGCGGGCCACGCTTGAAGGCGTCATGAACTGGCCGAACTCGGCTTTGTGTTTCTGCGCGGTACGGGGTGCCACCTCGCGGCGCACGCTGTCCGCTGTATCTAGTAGCTGGAGCATGGCATCCCACATCCTTTTACGAATTTAGATTGCGAAATCCTACACGATGGCTGAGCCAAAAGCAACACGTTTTTACGAATGTTGCAAGATGTGTGACAAGTCTTGCAGATGGGATTTACAACACGATTTTACGAATAGCCCGTATTTCTTCCCAATTCTTACAGAGAAATACGCCTTCCATGAGATTGATGTCGGCGCGGGAAATATTGTACTTGTTGCTAACGTCCCTCCATGACTTGACGGCCTCGGTTACTGCGGAGGCGATTTCCATCGCTTGATCATTGGTCAACTCATAGTATTCTGCCGCAGCCAAGGCATTTTCGAGGAGTGGCCGATTATCCCGGTCGTCGATACTGAGCACATGGTCAGCTTTTGCCAAGTTTGGGTTGACATCAAAGGCTGGGGACAAACGCCATCCTGTTTCTGTCAGCATAAATCCATGGTTCCGCAAATGATCGTCGCGGTTGCCGATGGCGATGTTGAAGATCACTCGCCGGAAGAGTTGCGCAAGATCCTGCTTGATGAATGTATGCGCTCCATGGGACATAATGAACTGTGCCAGATCCAGGTAACTGGCGCCGTGACTGTTTGCGCGTTTCAACATGGTCATGGCCGAGGCATAGAAGACCCGACTACCGCTATGGCGATCAAAGCGTTTGATACAGAAGGTACGATAGCCATTCCCTAATTGCCGCATGCGTGCTGGTGGCACCGAAATGCCGGCAGACTCTGCAAGCGTGTGTGCGACCATTTCCCAGGCCCCTATGTCGTAGGTGTCATCCTTGGCTGGGAATTTTGCGATCCAAAGCGAGCCGTCCGATTCGGTGAAACTGGCCTTGGGCCTAGCGCCACCTAACGAAGACCCGGGCGCAACCAGGATAGCCAACCATCGCTTCATGGCGTCGAGATCATCGATCCTTTTGCTCGTAAGTTCTGTGGCCACGGTTTGCAGTTCCCGAAGACTGGTCACTGGCGGAATGGGTAGGTGGCTGTCGGCCAGGAACGATGTGTCCCCAGCGTATTTGAATCTTAATGCGCCCTGGCGTGTGAGGTCTTGGACTCCGATGAGGAAGTCCCAGGCATAAAGCTTTTTGGCTTTCCTTTTTTCGTCGCGCGCGCAAATCGCCTCCCGCCTGAGCATCAGAGTCTGCCCCCAGCGGTCGGGCGACGAGTCCAAGAAGATCCCAAAGTTCCCAGTCTCGGGGTCTGGGAAGAACGGCGCCTCATCCAGTGACAGTTGTGGATCGAGATTGAAACATAAGGGATTCTTCAGCCAGTCTCTGGAATAGTTGAACCACACTTGGCCTTTGTCGTGCGCGAGCGTACCCACCTTGACCATTCGATCCAGGAAATGTACGTCCAACCAAACTTCCAGATCGTTTTTCATTTCTTTGCTCGGGAATCTAGCTCAAGGTCCTGGAGCTTCCGGCCCAATTTGTCGTCGGCTGCCAAGAGATTGATGTCATCTTGGAGATGCAGCGCGGCCAGAATCCGCAGATAGGTTCCCATAGAAACTGCGGGCGAACCTTGCTCGGCTCTGTGGAGGGTCATCCGGGATATGGATGATCGTTCAGCCAATGCTTCAGCCGGTATCTTCCGACGCAATCTGGCCAGCCGGAGACGCTCGCCAAAATGGGAAAGCAGGTCTCGCTCACCGGAGAAAATAGGCTGTCTTTTGCTTGCCATGTCTCACATAGTAGACGTTATCACGGATATACGTCAACTATGTGAGACGTTACCCCCTCGCTGCCTTCGCCAATTCCTCAACGAGGTCGCTCAGGATATCGGCCTCGGCCTCCTGGCCTGCCAATCCCCGGTCCTGTAGCAGCGTTTTGCGCCGATCGGCTTCGGGTTTGATGCCGCCCGGATAGGTCTTGGCGATCACGCGCAGGGTGGGCAGCACGCCCA
>JAJYPA010000598.1 GCA_021795795.1 Pseudomonadota bacterium
CAACAAATTTCGGACACTCCCTAGGCTGTTAATCTTCCATTCCTAATAGAGGAACAAAGGGGAACAAAGAAGAACTGAAAAGGGTAGCGTCCCCTTTATTCCCTAAAAGGGTAGCGTCCCCTTTATTCCGCAAAATTTCCGATACCCTCCGATTGATTACTTTATTACTGTCACTTTTCGGCATTAAGGCGCCACTGATTTTCGGCGTAATGGCGCCACTTTGAACTGCAATTTCAGGGGCTCGAACTGAGGGGTCAAGAATGCGTGATTTAAGCTGTTTTTGCAATCGCATTTTTGACTTTTTTTGCTGGCGTGCCGACATCAGGCTTGAGCCGGTTTTCCTCCTTCCCCCGCTGGCGGTTTTGATCTTTCCGACATGGGCTTCGGAGCGCGGTAACTTTCTCCATCCAGTACCACGCGATATGCGCCGTGGCGCAATCGATCCAGCGTGGCCGCGCCGATCATCTTGTTTGAGGCGAAGGCTTCATCCCATTCATCGAAGTCAAGATTGCTGGTCAGAATGGTTGCGGCACGTTCGTAGCGCTCGGCGATCAAGTCATGGAAATCTTCGTCTTCGGGTGAGCGCAGGGGTTTTAGCCCAAAGTCATCAATGATCAGCAGTGGCACTTTGACCAGATATTGAAATCGTCGCGCATAACTGCCAGTCGCATGGGCTGCGCGCAAGCTGCCGAGGAGCTGGGTTTGCGTGATGAATAACACGTCATAGCCCTGACGGGCCACAGCATGACCCAGCGATTGCGCCAGATGACTTTTACCAGTGCCGCAGGGACCCACGATCAGCACGGCGACCTTCTCCCCGACGAAACGGCAAGTGGCCAGATCATGAACTGCCGCGCGATTCAGGTTGGGTAGCCGGTCAAAGTCGAAACCCTCTAATGTCTTCTGGCTGCGGAAATTCGCACGTCGCAATCGCAAGTCCAGCTTTTTCTGCTCCCGTCTGGCGACTTCATCATGGATCAGCAGACTGAGGAAATCAGTGAAGGCCAGCTTGCGGTCGATGGCTTCGCGGTTGCGGGCTTCAAGCGAATCAAGAATGCCGGACAGTCGCAGTTGTTTGAGCAAGGGGGTTAATTCAGGAATCGGGTGCATGGTAGACCTCATTGAAGGATGGTTGGGGTGTTGCGGCAGAATCGGCCGCCTTGGGTGTAAGTGGCGGCAAGTGCATCGAAGGCGGAAAGCGCGGTGATCTGATCCAGACCATTCTCCAGGATAGTCTTGACCACTTTGTAGCCTGGTGTACCGTAATGGTTGGCGCGCGAGCAGGCTGCCTCCAGCCTGATGCTGCCGTATTTCTGTTTGAGTCGCAGTACGCCCTGCACAGCACGCATTTTGATCAAGACATGGTCGCTGAACATCGCATGCACCAGCGCATGGCAGGCCGGACCGATCTGCAAGGCAGTACTCAAGCACCACTGTGTATCCTGCATTTGCCATGCCTGCGCTTGCGGCGGCATGTGATCATTTACGGTATGGCGCAGACCTTTTCCTGCCAGTCGCACATGAGCGGCAACCGCTGCATGTTCGTGATACACCGTCACCATGGTGACTGTCGCCTTCAGCCACAGGTCGTATCCCATCAGCCGGAACGGCACCGAGTAGTAGTTGTTGTCATATTGGACGTGCGCGTCACGGTGGACTTTAACTTCAGCCCAGCTTGCCAGTTCCGGCGGCACGGCAGGTAAAAGCATGAGCAGGCTTTTCTCTACTTCGGCAAAACGCTTGAGGGGTGCCTCGCGGGTCGTACCGTGAATGCGGTTGCCAGCCTCATTCAACACCCATGCCTGCAACTGGCGGTTGGCATCAACCAAATCACGGAATTCACGTAGCGGCAGGAAACTGCCTTTGATATATTTGACACCCGCCTCAACGATTCCTTTCTTTTGCGGGTCATGTGGCGGACAGGGATCAATCTTGAATGCGTAGCCCTCGGCACATTCCGCATACGCCCGTTGCACAGTTGGCTCGTGAATACAGGCTTTGGTAATAGCGCATTTGGCATTGTCAATGATGACGCGTGACGGCACGCCTGAGAATGACTCGAATGCACGTCGATGGCAGCCCAACCAGGTTGCGACAGTTTGGTCGCGGACAAACTCGGCATACTGGTGACGCGACCAGCACAAGGTCATCACGAAGAACCATGTCTTGAATATCTCGCCGGTGTACACATCGGTAATCAGCGGGCCTGCGCCGAAATCCACCTGAACTGCTTCGGCAGGCTTGAACATCAGGCGCAACGGGACATCGGGCTGCTGTAGGGGAACGAGCTGGCTCAGAAAACGATGCATCGATGAATAACTGCCGGTGTATCCATGATTGCGCACCAGCGTCGCGTGAATGGTCGCGCCTTGAATACCGGCAGCATGCCACTTGGTCACCTGCTCCCGCCAAGGTTCCAGCGTTGAAAGGCAATTGGCAGGCAACGTATCCCTGCGTGCAAATAACGTGGCAAGCATCCCATCGTCAGGCAGTGGCAGATCAGGAGTAAGCCAGCCATGTTCGCCTGCTATCTCACGAACCTGAGCAAGCTTTTTACGGCCCATCGTTTTTGACCGGGCAATATCCCGGTCGGAATCGCCTTGGCGCATGCGCACCAAAATATTTCGGTATTGATACATCTCGAACCTCCGTTTAGTCACGACCTTCTCCCCGGCAAAATACCGGGAGTTTAGTCGATCAATGAAAGTTCGAGCTCCTGATTGGTGTTCAAAGTGGTGCCTTAACGCCGGAAATCTTGTGGCGCCATTACGCCGAACATAAAGTGGCGCCTTTATGCCGAAAGTTTACTGGCGCCATTACGCCGGGAACCAAATGGCTCCCTAACGCCGAAAGTTCACAATTACTCGCCATCTTCCCGTTTATTTATTATATTTCCTTCTCTTAAACAAAAAAAACCCCGACTAGCGGGGCTCTTTGAAATAAATGGCTGGTTGCTCCATTTATCGGGGCTGACGATTCTCTTTGCCGCCAACTCCCGTTTTCATGTCATGTACTTGGCAAAACATTCGATTGTTTATTGTTATTAGATACCTGCATCGTTAATGTTCTATTGCTGGCTGTTATATCAGCAACCGTTAGCAACTCCTGATGGCACCCATGCGGTATTTACTATGTTTGAAGCGCATGACCAAGTTCCAGTTGCATCGCGAGTCCATGTGATAGTGCTATTAGCTACCGAGGCGTTTGCTGCATTACCTAATGTGGCAACAATTGTGCTACCTGCTGCTGCTAATGCGGTTATTTGTGGATAACCCATTGGTTGAGCAGGGGGATTGGCTGGTGCGACACCTTGAGTGTTTCCAACCAGGATGGATGATCCTGTTGCTGGAGAGAGGCATTGACCATTGCCAGTGCCAACAACTAACTGCCCATTATCTAAACAAGTTTCGACTGCTGTTTTAATATCGCCGGCTTCTGCAATGGCTCTGGTTACTTGGGATTTGATAACATAATTCTGATACTGCGGTATCGCTATCGCGGCCAGAATACCAATAATGGCCACCACGATCATTAATTAGATCAGGGTAAAGCCTTGTTGAACTTTTTTCATTTCTTTCTCCTAGAGTTGGGGGTGTTTCTTGAAACGTTCGGTACGCAAATCTATCAGCAAAGCCTGTGCCAGCTTCGGAAAAAAGTACGCCAGGAAAACTGAGCTTATAAAATAGTTTAAAAAAATTAACAGGCTACGAAGAATTTTTGAACCTGCGCATTAAATCGTGAGCTATCGGGCGCAACGGTTTGCTTGTATGCGCGGCGCTGAAAGGTATGTGATTTCAGGCTATAAGTGACGTAGCGCGGCAATTCGGCGCTTGCTTTTCTATCGCGCGATCATGACGCAGCTTTTCCTGGGCAGGATTTTGATATCGGATTGACTTTTTACCTGGGTTGAAATAGGATTAGCCAGACTGGACTAATCTGTACGAAAGAAGAAACATGCAATCCGTTAATATGCTGCAAGCCAAATCCACTCCACTTTGTCGTGCCTGGTAGAGGCTATCGAGCAGGGGCGCGAACGTGAAATCATCATTGCTCGCAATGGGCGTCCGGCTGCCCGGCTGGTGCCTATAGATACCCACCGGTCGGCAAGCGATTGGGTGTGGCCAAGGGGTTGTTCGAAGTGCCCGACGATATCGACGCTCACAACGATGAGGTCGCGCGGTTGTTCATGGGAATGTCGTCTTGAATCTGCTGCTGGATACCCATATTGCCCTATGGGCACACAGACAGCCCGTTACTATCGCCGAAAGCACGGGATTTGATTGCGTCACCGAAAACGGCCGTATGGGTCATTATCGCCAGTATATGGGAAATTGCGATCAAATATGCTTAGTCTCGCGGCGATATCCCGGTTTCGGGCCGTGACGCCATGCATTATTTTCTGGATTCGGGTTATCGGCTACTGCCGGTCGAAGCGGAA
>JAJYPA010000105.1 GCA_021795795.1 Pseudomonadota bacterium
TGTTGGTGGGGGTGCCTGGGTCGGTCTGAAAGGTGTACTGCCTGTTGAGGACCCTGAACGGCACCTCGTGGTGGTGGTTGACGACCTTGTCCTTCCCTACCCAGGTGAGTGTTGGCATGTGGTGCGTCTATCCTTTTGCGGTGCGGCGTTTGAGGGATAGGATAGCACTGCATGGGCTTCTGTGGCAGCGCAGCAACCCCTCGCACCAAGCAATCACCGGAGTCTGCAAAATGAGCCGCAAGAAGACAACATTGAAAACAAGAGGGGGTACAAAAATGAGGAGTACACTTCCTGCTTCCAAGTTTGCGCCCTCCGGGATTTCTGGGGATCTGATTTTTGTACCACGTTTTGACCGTCATCCGACTGGCGCGCCCGTCCGGGATGACCGACAAGTCTTTTCGGATAATACCGAGCGGGACTTTGTCGTGTCCTGCATATTTTCCACGGATATGGGCTTCAGTCGTGGAATTGATGGAGTGGTCGATCCACAAGCTGGCGCATCCTTCTTCAGAGCACCTACAGGCTTGTCCGGGTTCAAGATTCATACGCCGCCAGGCATCTTTGATCTATTCGTGAACTCAGAAGGAGATTTTTCAGGCGCAACGCTGGCCTGCAGGGCGCATTCGCTCCAAGAGGCGAAGCGTCTTTTCCTTGAGGGTTTAGCGCCGACACTCGACCATTTTGCTTACCTTGGCAACACGCCTTTCATTATTGCACGAACATTAGTGACTGACGAAAAACATAAAGCCTTCTCTTTTGGCTACACGGCCCCTTACAAAGCCGCTGAACTGAATCCAGGTGGTATGTCAATTCATGTAGAAATGATGCCAATATATGCGCTCTATAGGGAGGCAAAAAATGCCTTGAGTCCTTTTTACAGATTCCTTTGTTATTACAAGATACTTGAGGGTATCTATAGGCATTTACGCCCGGCCGTATTCCAGAAAGCAGCGGGCGCCGGGAAACAGCTATCCACCACGAAGGAACGAATCCCTGATGATGAAGAGCTAAATAAGGACCACCCAAAACTCATTGGTCGCTCCATTAAGGATTTCTTTGATAATGAATTGACTGTAGATTTCAGGGACGCCGTAGCTCATTTTTTTCTGGATAATGGCACATTAATGAATGTGAGTGACCCGACGACAACGGAAAAGTTTCTTAATATATTGTGGCCAATAGAGCTTTGTTGCCGAACCGTAATCGCACAGCAAGAAGACTATTACGACCAGCTTGCATCGACTGCGATATGAGTGTGTGCGGGTGCAACTGGTCAACAAGGCTGCGGGCTTGTGGGTAAGGCGTATTGCGGCGCATGCCGCGCTTCGCTAAATCTCCGGATCGCTGCCGGTCATGGTGGCGGGCTGGTCCGCCAGCGGCGGTTCATCCAATAACGAGCGCACGCGCACGGCCTGATCTGGGGTATAACCCCAGATCGTCCATTTGAACATTCCCGCAGGCCTGCGTTTTTCTGCTAGTCGCTACTGCGCTTCGCGCACCTGGGTGCGTCGATTTTCTGCTTTCATAGCGCTAAATCATGTCAAGGTTTTTTCAGGTGGGGCGTGGCGCTTTCGCGCCTTACATGTCGCCCCTTTCGCGTAGGCTGGTAGTGTTGGTGCCGGCGACTATCAGGTGATCCAGGATCCGAATATCTACTAGATTTAAAGCGCTTTCTAACTTCCGGGTCATGTTGATGTCAGCCTGTGAGGGTTCTGGGTTGCCGCTGGGGTGGTTGTGGGTAACGATGCAGGCAGCGGCATTCTGGGCAAGTCCGGCTTTTACGATCTCGCGGTTGTGTACCTGGGCGCTGTCAATGGTCCCTCTGAATAGAACCTCAAAGGCTAAAACGTGGTGGCTATTATCCAGCCAGAGGACGGCGAATACTTCATGCTCCAAGTGCGCCATGCGAGCGGTAAGGAATGCCTGAGCCACTTTTGGGGAATCAATAGTTATACCGGTCCGCTGCATTTCGCTGTACATCGCGCGGGCTATCAGTTCTTTAGCGGCGGCAAGGTTGGGGTGTACCGTATACCCGGCTTTATCTTCATCCATGATCTCATTCTGCCTGGCCTTGGTGTATCCCATGACCTCGCACAAAGGGCGCTTTGCAAGGATTTTAGCGGTCTTTCTGTCCACGAAAAAAGATAAAAGGGCTTCGTCGGTCATGGTCTGGGTTGGGGGGGTCTGGGTATTCATTGGGTGGTCTCCTTTGGTCGCAGTTCGGTTTAAAAACCTCTGCTCCTGCGGAGTCCCTCTAGCCGTGCGGCAATGAGCACATCTAAGAAATGGACGCGATTTGGCCCTCCCCCGTTTCTGGGTTTGGGCTGTCCTGCTCCCGCTTTCGCCTTCCTCACAACGAGTTGGGAGGTGAAAGAAAGGGTGCGGGATGGCACTGGATACGGGGGTACCGCGCGGAATGAAATGAAATGCGATTAAATCAACCGGAGCTGCCCCTGCAGGCAGGGCGTGACACAAAGCGTAGCGACTGGCGCGACTTGCTGGGGCAAGGAAGGACTACCCCGTTTTTGGCTTTTGGCACAAGCCCGCCGAGGCGGGCGCTTTTTGTTTGTATGAAGAAAACGCAGAAGGAAAAGACGACCAGTGAACGATCACGGAAGCGACCGTGCGGAGCGCTGGGAGCGGCGTTCCCGACTCTCTGCAACCCCCGAAAACAACGTCATCGCGTACCCAATGGCGATAAATAATTAATATAAACATATAGTTGCAATTACCGTTGCGCAGGTGTAGCATCATCATCACCAATACGGATGACGACAGGATGGTGACAAAATGGAGATAATGGAATTGGTCGACGGTAACATCGACAGCCTCATGGGCGAGTTCATGCGCGAGCAGGATATCGAAATGGTGAGGGGCACTCTGAATGGAGATGAGGATCATATCGAAATGTTACGCCAGGGAATGGCGTCCAACGCCGATATGGCGTCGCACTATCGTCGCGGGGTCCAGTTGTGCATGCGCTATGCCTACTGGAAACCCGTAACCATTCCAGAGGGATCCGTTTTCACGGATGCGTCCGGGTGCGTCTGGGTTACAACGGACCAGAACAACGATGGCGACATGCTGGTGATGCGCACCGCGCAGGACATTCCCGTTGTGGACTTGGTGCCCAATGAAAGCTGGCTGCGCGCCATCGGGTTCATCGACGCGATGGATTATCTTACTGCTGCGGGGTCAACATCCAGAGCAGCATAATAGCGATGATGATGTACCCGAATAGCCGCAAAATCTCGAAAGCCGATTCAACCGTGCTGTCCTTCAATATTCCCCAAAATTCTTTCAGGATTTGCTTCCGCCTCCGCTCTGCTTGCAACCGAGCTTGTTCCTTGCTATTCAACATGACGTATCTCCCTTTGTGGTACCACACAAATATGTGCCAAGCGGAAACAGTGAACTCTGGATCACTGCTCCGCTTCGTCCTCTTCCTCGTTTTCCTGTTCTTCTTCTGGTTCGCTGCCTGCCTGCGGTTGCGAAAGCTGAAGCGGCGCTACCGATGCCCCGGGCGTCGGCGCCATCAGTTCCGACATGATTTTCACAAGCTCAAACCCCAGTCCGGCACCAGGCATAATGGCCATATCCAAGGCATGGCCAATCATGTGGTCCGCAACGGCTTCACCGACCGCTGGAGCGTCGTCGTCGGCCTGCGGTTGGGGTTGTTGATGGTCATTGGGCTGCTGCTGCTGTTGCGGTTGCATTTGCTGTGGCAGGTCCGGTCGTTTAGGAGCATCGCCAGCAACTGCCGGCGTAGGAATATCAACTTTCGGGGGAACCGCTCCCCACAGCGGCCGGGAATAACGCGGCAGCACCCATCGCGCCTGATGCTCTTCCCTGCTGGCTCGTTGGTTACGATTGGACTGGAATGGCCAATCCAGCAACCCGACATGTTCTGACCCGGCTACGGTCAGGATCGCCCGCGGTCCATTTCGCGTAACTTTCACTATTTGCCCGAGCTGCGAAGGTAATACCGTATGTTCTTTGACTCGCTGGTATGATCCGCCCTGGCTGCTGCCTCCGCCCTGGCTACTACCAGACTGCACGTTCGTCGATGCTGCGTAACGCTCTAATTCTCGCTCTCCCAAAATCGCCGCCGCCCATTTTTGGTCCTCGGGTTCAACTACGCGACCGATAATTTTTGTGGCGGTTTGCATGGCCCAGTCACGCGCGATGGCTTTTGAATACTTCTCTTCAATCTGGTTAATGCCTTGGCAACCCAATGCAATTCTGACCCCCTTTGACCGCAAAACATCCAAGGCTTCCGTAATCGACGGAACCTTCCCCATTCTTGGAACTTCATCAAGAATAAGCCATACCCGCCGTTCTTCTGTCGAGTTTATATCTGGCAAATCTTCAAGCTTCAACACAATTTGCTCTATCAGGCTGGAGCACCACGCCTCGCTGATTGATTTAGAAGACGGACGGAAACCGAGCACTGCAATAGATGGAACCCCCCTCCCAGCGATCCAGCCGTTCACACTCCACTGTTTCTGTCTTGCCTGTTCTTTCAAGTCGTCAGCGGCGACACCCAAGTTCACTACATGAGTAAGATAAGCTGAAATATTTGCGAGGAAACTAGTCGTTGTTTTGCTATCTGCGCCACCGCCAATTAGCGAAGCCGCCACCGGGTTTTCCCGCGTGATTATTTCCTTGAGCACTTTGAAATCGGCAAGGGATTCGGCACAGCGCTTTGCCAATTCCGCGAAGCCCCAATCTTCGCCAAATTCACGCTGAACATCAGATATAATGCCGGTGACTAACGATCTAGCTCCATTCGTCCACATGGGGTTGTCGGCCTTTTCAGGTTCCGGAATGAGCGTGTTAGCCAACGCTTCGGCATCCAATCTCGTGCGTATATCCCGTCCCAATGCCCACACTGCGCTGCGGTTATCCCAGGGCGCTAACAGTGCGAATTGTTTGCCAATTCGTTCTCCTGTGCCGATCTTCTGCTCAAAATCGCCCTTAAAAGAAAAAATTATGGCCTTATCCCCGCGTTCGATTATCTGGTTAATCACGGGCCAGAGAATGGTGGTTTTGCCTGCACCTGACCCGCCAACAATGAGTAGGTGCGAGGCTTCCAAGGCTTCGGTGGTCTGGATTTTTGGGTGAATTCGGATGCCTTCGTTTTCTCCTTTTACGGGGGGTGATGCCTCCTGGATCGCCTGCTGCATGAGCTTTGGTTTACGGGTGAGTTGAGATCCACGAATGTGAATTTCGCTTGGGATATATCCTGCCCGATAACCGAGAACCGCGCCCGCGACAAGCCCGAGAACCCCGCCGGTAACGAGAGGGATCATGTATTGATGTGGCAAGATGCCAGCGGAGTGAATAGCCGCAAGCAAAGTTTTCGGCATCAGGAATCCGTGGGTTTTCCAAAGCCCTACTGCTTCCCATCCGGCCAGATATCCAGCCAGGGTGCCAACTGCAGCACCCAAGCCTATGCCTTCAAAAAAGCCTGATCCGGATTGGAAACGTGGATCGTTTTGACCGCTGACTGTCACATCGGTCCTTCTGTGTTGTTGGTATTGGCGGCATACAGAAGACAACGGGCAGTGCGAAGCGTGTTTTTCCGCATTTCCGCTTCCAAGTCTGGTCTCACATGTCCAACGGCTTTCATGACCCAGTCCAAATGGGCCATGCCGTTATTAACGTCATCCCCTTCCTGGGCAGACAATGTTTGCTCAGCAATGTGCAGTAACATGTCCAGACCGATTCCCTGAGCCACAGCAATATCAATTATTTCTCGATATTTTTCGGGCTGGTAAAGATCGTTCTGGATCACCCGGTCGGTTTCTGTAGATATCTGCTCAGGCGTCTTATGCTTGTTCTGTTCAAACCATGACATTTTATTGCTCCTCATGAAGTGATTAACTGACATGAATGTGTGCCAGGCGGAAACACTGGCGCCTAGCCTAGCTTAGCTTCCCAGTTCCATCTCCGCCTCCGGCTCGGAGGAGAACTGATACTCCTCACGTTCGGTAGCAGCTTCGGTGGCTGGTTCGCCCACATGCTCCTGCTCCTGTGAGCGTTTTTCGGCAAGGTCGCCCGCCTGTCCAAGCTCACGGTCAGCAGATAGGCGCGCCTGGCGGATTTCTTCCATCTCTGGTAAAACCTGAGTCTCGGAAGCCTCCATTGCGCTCTGTTTTTCAGAGAACTTGCAGATACTTTTCCCCAGCCTCTCAACGTCATCCGTTATTATTTCCAGAGAATGTGTTTCTCGGGTCATGGCGACATACGCCAGGTTCGCGTTCATTCCCCGACCGCCGCCGGTGAGCACAGGAATCGCTGTATGCTTCGTGCCGCCTTGCGACGCATGCGTCGTGATAGCATAGCTGTAGTCCAGCACTTCTCCCTTCTCTCGACTCAATGGAATGGCCTGTCCGTGATCGGTTTTAACCGTTGCCTTGCCATTTTCAACGATCACCCTGCCACCTGTCCCGTTAATTAAATCGCGCGTTTTGTCGTTTTGGCGGAAGTACACCTGATCGCCTGTTCGCAATTCCATTTCCCGCGACGTAAAAGCAGCCACGGTGATTTTTACGGGGTTTACCTGCAGTTTCTTGGCTGGATCGTTACGGTTTTGTAACGTGAGCTTGCCGCCGCTGGTATCCGTGACAAGCCACTGACTGCCTTTTTCGGCCGCAATACCCAAGTCCTTATCCGCGTAGGCGCGATGAAACTCAACCACCACCTGCGCCGTTCCATCTTTGCTGACGTAATTCTCTGATTTCGTGGCCGCTTCCTTTGTCAGATCTAATTTGTCCAGTGCGATGATCTTCACTGCGTCCGCGCCCAATGCACCAGATGCGGTTAAACCCGCACGCACATGGGCATTGATGGCCTGCCTTTTTTTGTTAGTGTCCGCGATAAAATAGGTGTCGGCGCGCTGCTGGGGTGACATGACTACATAACGGGAAGCGGCGACCTTCGCCAGGGCTTCATCCTTGTCTTGGCCTTTCTCCACGTTCACCTGCGTCATAAATGGTTTTGCCAGTTCAACGCCCTTTTGGGCGTCGCCCGATGCGAAAGCCTGGGCAATCTTGAGCAATTCCGGCGCTGCACGCTGCCGCTGAACCTCATCAATTTTTACATGGTCGATGGACCCTGTTTCCAGCAATTGGGCAAAGGGCGTGCCAGCTTCAACTGACTGAATTTGGTATGGATCACCCACGACCAAGGTGCGGGCGCTCTCCACATCAGCACGCTTATAGAAACGGTCAAAATCAGTGGATGACACCATGCCTGCCTCATCCATCACATATAAAATCTTCTGGGTTGGCTTGCCGGATTCATCCAGCGATGCCTTGCGCAACAGGGCGTCGGCAAGGGTCACCGTTTCGTTACACCCGGCACCCTCAAGCTCTCGCTTGGCTTTTGATGTCGGTGCGACACCAATCACCGTGTAGCCAGCCTGCTGATACTCTTTGACGATTACCTTCATGCTGGTGGTTTTCCCGGCGCCGGATGAACCGACAACCCCTAAATGCCGATCCGGGGAAGAAAGAGCCAATTCGACGGCGGCCTTCTGACCGTCGCTGAATCTGAACCCTTGCTTTTCCTCTTGTGCCGCAATTATTGCGCTTATTCGCGGGTCATCGCCTGGCCGTCGCAGATCCTGATCTCCGAATCGACCAGTACCCTCATCACCATGCAGAACACTTGGGTCTTGCCCGACCGCGTCTGCATCCAGACGCTGTTGGGACAATTCGCGCATGCCGTGGGCGGAGAGTGGTTCAGGTGTTTTAGCGTCATTGATTGTATTGGTGTAACTGCGTTTTCCATCTTGTAGCTCCTTTTGATTCAATGGGATGACATCTAATGGTTCCTGTACTTCCTGAACTGGATAAATAGCCTCTGCTTTTCCTCGTCCCTCCTTTCCTCTGTGTAAAATTTCCGCTTCGGTGTAAATGGCGGATTTTGTCGTGAACTGGCGATCGTTCACCCCCTCAGCCTGCCCGGCATAAACCAAACCACCGGCACGGGATTCGATAGCAGCATCGATGGCTTCAGGCGAAACATCGCCCAAGCCAGCGGCAAGGGCTTCAGACTTCAGAGACTGTTCCGAAAAAACGGTATCGCGTTCACTCAAATGGCGAATGGCTGATTTAACAGCATCTTCAGCGGTGATCTGCGATACCGGAATGCCAGCCGCTTCACGACGTAACGCATGGGCATGGATGGCGTTAAGGTCCATATTTTTTTCGCGAAATTCACGCCGCCATGCGTAACGTTGGTCAACTTGACTAAGTGACGATTTGCCGCCTTTGGTTTTGTTTTGTGCGGTTTGCCGCTCCTTGGCAGAAACTTCACCACGTTCTCCCCCAATTTCATTTTTTATGTCCTGGCTACGCGGAGAAAAATATTCAATTTGCTCACGTGTGATGCCCGCGATCTCAAAATTAGCGCCCTGGCCTTTTTCGATCTGATAGCCCAGAGCTTTGACCTCACGGGCAAGCTCCGCCTTATACACTGAATCCGCCGTCATTTTCTTTTGGTTGTTATGACCCCAGTCCAATTTGAGATTCACCCATTTTCCGTCTGTACGTTGGATCATGTTGGCGATGATGGCATGGCTGTGCAGGTGCGGAGCGACGCGACCGGTCGCGGAGTCTCTGGCATCCTCATGGGTATAAAGTCCAGCCGTTAAATTTCCGCTGAAGTCGTTGCCCTTACCGCCACCTTTGCCAATGCGCGCATGGACCATTTCCTGTTCTACATAACGCATGGCAGCCCTGACGGCGGCCTGGTGAGCCTGGACGATACGTGGATCTTCCACGGCCATAATGGAGACGGATTTGGGCGCTGCGATGGTTAATTCTTCTCCCATTCGACGCGTTTCTACGGTCTGACCGCCCCGCGTCGAGATGTCTTCACCGGTATGCTTTACCTGGCCGGATAACGCCCGGATCATATCTTCAGCGGCCACTGCTCCAGTAAGGCCCTGACCTTCGGCACCCTTTCCAAACCATTCGCTGGGTGCGCCTCCGGACATGGAATAGTAACCAATAGCCTTGACCTCACCGGACCGCGTAAGGTGCTCTTCATGCTTGCTTTCCATGTAGCTGGCAACCGCGGCCGGTGATCCGGTCAGATGTGTATTCCTGATCATTGCACCACCTCTTGAGCCCGCGCGGCTTTAGCAGCCCGTTGCCGTTTGCGTTTGGCTGTTCTCTTCGTTCTTTTCGCCTGCTCCTGCTCTTTCAATCGCTGTTCATGCTCCAGACGTTTGCGCTCCTTAGCTTCTTTGCGCTGTATTGCTTCCTGCTGCAAGCGTTCGTGATAACGCAACGCGGCAACAAAGGCGGTCATGTCTTTCTGCGATATTTTTTGAACCGGTTTCCCATGCAGATCGTAACGGTGCTGTTTAAGGACGGCGGCAAGAGCATAATCAGGACGCTTCACCTGACTGCAATAGTCTTTTAATAATTTATCAATCACGGCATTGATTACCGCTTTTTTGTCCTTTCCGTAAGTTCTGCAAAGCACTTCGCGCATGTCGTCGCGGATGCGGTATTTCATGGGTAGTATTTCGCCTTGTGTGAATACCGGGAATTGCATGACTTCCGTTTTTATAATGCGCTTGAATGCCTTCCCCTCCGGGCGCGTCGGTTCCTCTGTGTCATTAACAATGACAGGGATTTCAGCTATAGCATCAGTCATTGCCGATCTCCTTGTAATGGTCATATGAATACGTTTGCCCGGCGGCATAACGTGCAGACTCTTCCGCCACGATGTATTCAAGAGTGAATACATCGCACTGCTCACGTTCCGCTGTCATTTCGGCCAGACGGCACGCAATGGCTTTAGAAATACGCGGATTCTGCTCATACGCCTTGACAATGTCGGTGCTGGTGATAGCTCTGCGCTTGTCGTCGCGCTTGGAATGCTGCTCCATGGTTCACCTCGTCGGTTGTGTGGTCCTACATATGTGTGCCAGGCGGAAACACCGGCACGCATCAGTAGGCGAAAAAGGTGTTGCGTCCGGTCGGCTTTACCAGCGGACGGCGTAGCGAAAAACCTCGACGCTGGAGCGCTTCGCGAGCCCACGACTGGCGCTGGACGGTCCATGGGTCGGATTCGTGCCGACCCCAGTACCAGCACCGCTCGTCGTAGTGCGACTTCTTTTCGTTGCTGCTCATGCTCATGCCTGTGCTCTCCCATGTGTGCCGGGCGGAATTGCCGGGCTTCATGGATGTGTGCCATGCGGAAACAGGCAGGCATGAGCATGAGGGAATGCTGCGGGTGACGCGGACGGGGGTCGCTCCGCTCCCTTACTCCCGCCGCGTCGTTTGGCATGAACAGCGTGCGCGTTGCCGTGTCACTGTGACGGGCCGATGCATTAGCACAGAGGGCCGCGCCAGCGGCACGTCGCCATCCCCGAAGGGGGTGGGGCTGTGCGTGAAAAGGGTACTGCGAAGCGGTGCCCGTCTTCATACTGCTTTTAACCTGCAAATAACCCAAAAAAGGCCTTATGCGGGTAATTCGCGGGCGTATGTCTGGCGTTTCGATGACGCTTTACAGACTGATAGCATGGATTACGGGTAAATCAGGGAGTATTCGCGGGGGAATTGCGGGTGGTTTACGGTGCGTTTGTTTCCGCATGGCACACATTGGTAAGGGCGCATTCAAGGAGGTGAAAAATGGAAAGTTCACGGCTGTCCGCCAGGTTGTCAGCATATTTGAATGCCATTGATCTGGCGCGGCAGGCTGGGGTTACCTGGGCGCAGCTAGGCGCACTTTTTGGAACCAATGGGAAATACATGGCTGAGGCAGCAAAGACTGCGAAGAGGAGGTATCGCGCTGAGGAACAATTGCCATTGCCATCCATACCAAACATACCAAAATCGCAGCCGCGGTCACAGGTTGCTACACCAGAGGCACAAAACCGGACTTCTTCGGTAGTACAGAGTAGTGGCGTTGATAGTAGTAGTGGCGGTGGCAATGCGGAACCCAAACCATCGCGTATCAAGTATATCGGACCGCAATAAGGAGCATCAAAAATGGATAAGAGCATTTTAGTTGTACACGGAGATAAGGGCGGCGTCGGTAAATCCACTTTCGCCGCGTTAGCAACTGACTATGTGTTGCACACGTTCGGGAAGGCAGCGTTGGTCGAGGGAGACAGCACTATTTTCGATGTTGCGCCACGGTTTGAGAACAGCCCAGACATGGACATTATGGCCGTAGATTTGGCGCGACCAGATATGTCGGAAGACGCGATTGTTGCACTGTTTGATGAAATCGAACGCGGCGTTGACGGTGATTCCCATATCATCATAAATACGCCCGCGAGTGCGGGAAAGACGCTTGATGCACAGGCGGACCTTATTGTTCCGGCCATCGAAGGTCTGGGCTATAAACTGGTGGTTTGCTGGATGGTAGACGTTGGTGAAGATAGCGCGCGGCTCAGTATGCAAAGCAAGCTCTGTGAACTCGCCGATCTGAAAGTGGCGGTGCGGAATACTCGGTTAAAGGCCGCCGCCGCATTGCCCTGGGCTACTCACAAAGCCCGTGACGCGTGGTTGAAAAGCGGCGGTCTGGAGGTGACGTTGCCAGGCCTCACGGAACGCGTAGTTAGCAAGGTCCGGGAAATTCAAATGCCGTTCTCTGAGATCGTCACCGCAGATGTTGGGCTTTCCATTATTGAGCGACAGGCGGTAAAACGGTGGGTAGACAACGCCTGGGCTGAAGGTGTGTCGCCAATTTACCAAGCATTGGGAGACTGATATGGAACTGAACGATTTGGAAAGTATGAGTAGTAGTGGTGTCGGGACGGGGAACACGGATGTGGAAAAGGGGGAAGCCCCTTCCCCGTCAGCGCCAGTGAGCAGCGGGTACGACGTCATCGCAGACCTGTTGCCCCACGAAGAACTCAAGGCGCTCAACAAGTGGAGCCAGACCTACCATCTGGGCGGGAATGATCCGCTATTTGGTGGGTACATTATGGCAAAGACCACGTTCTCGGCGGCGATTGCGGCCGGGCAGGCTGCCTCGCTTATCCATGAGGATGTGAACAAGATACCGGACCTTATACACCATGCGGTGATTGCTGGTGGCGCGGATATCACTGGCCAGGTGCATTCTGCTGTGATTCAAAACGCGGAAACCCTTGCCAAAGCGATCCAGGCGGGTATCGTCAAGTCGACCGCACCAGCGGTAGGAGCGGTTCAAAATGCCCTGAAAGACTTCGATTCAAAAGTTGATAAGACCATCATTGCCAGGAAGGACGCCGTCATTGCTCAGTGGGTTCAGAGCGGGAGTGATGCGCTGGACCGGCGAGTCAGAGAAGCGATTCGGACCGAACGCACGCTCAATATTGCGTTTATGATGTTCGCCATCTTGTCAGCGCTGATTTTGGGTATCTTTCTGGGTATGCACCTGCATCTGTGACGCCCAACGCATCCCGCATCCCATGTTGCCCCGCCATGTGCGGGGCTTTTTACGGTGACAGATTCGGGTACGATTCGTAACAGAATCGGGAACACCTCAACACCGCGTGGCATGGGCACGTTTGAGCCTTCTCCACAAAATCCACGGACCTTGCCTGAGCAACAAAGAGGGCCAACAAGCCCTCGTGTGGCCGCTCAGGTTGTGGTCGGCAAGCTGCTACGTGTAGCGGCTGGTCGTTACGCAGTAACGAGCCGTCCACAAGGCGGTGGGGTTTGTGGGGAAGGTGGGGGACCGGCTTAGACTTGCGCCTCAATACCGGCATGCTACACTCCACCCATGTACTTAATTGACTTCCAAGATTCGCGTCGAGAGGCGTTCGCGCATGGGTTTCTGAAGGGAATGGCAGCCCCTCTGAATATATTCGCTGTATGGAGGGCGCCGGAGCCCCCATCAATTCCTATGATTGATATGCCTCCAGCAAAAGATCCTTTCGCCGCGCTCTCGGCGGATTGGCAAAAAGTGAACGGCGACCTTTCCAGGGTGGTAAAGAGTTATGGGGAAAACCCCCGACGCACAAAATCAAAATCCAAAACAAAGAGAAGTCGCGGGCGCGGTTAATGCCTATGCGAATCAACCTTACCTTGGGTTGGGCGCACACATGCAGGTGCAAACCCAGATCCATGCTGGGCCTGTAGCACACCCCGATCTTCTTAAACAATATGATGTGGTTGTTCCAGGAACAGCAGCAAGAATGCTTGATTGGGCCGAGGCGGAATCAACGCACCGACGAGAAATGGAAAAGATGACGTTGCAGGCCAATGCCGGAGCGCAACAAGACCATATCGAGCTTGCGAAGATGCAGGTGGAATCAGTAAAGCAAAGCGACCGACTGGGCCAGTGGTTAGGTGCGGCCGTCTCCGTGATGTGCATCGGGGGATCGTTTTATCTTGCCTACATCGGCAATGACGCAGGCGCTGCAGTCTTGGCAACTCTGCCTCTGGCTGCAGTAATTCGGGCGTTTTTTGTGCGTAGAGAGCCGTCGACCAATTCCCCGAAACCATAACGCTGATCGTTGTCGAAGAACCCGTTATCATCCACGGCGACGCCCGCAAGCGGGCTTTTCGTCGCCGTGGTAAGCAGTGGTTTTGTGGTTTTGGGCCGAGTCTGGAGAATCCCTGCCGGTGGCAGGGTGCGCGGAGGTGCGTTCTCAGAGGGTTGCGGGCCGATCCTCGCGCCGCTTCTGGCGCCATTCGTGCGTGTTGGGGGATGCTTCCAGGATGATTCCCGCTGCGACCTTGGTAGCTGGGTCGGTTTTGGGGTGCTTCCAGAGGTCCAAAGCGACTTCATCGACGCCACGCGCGACCGCAACGGCCACTTTTGCGATAGATCCAAGAGAGGCTAGCAAGTCGTCTACGACCTTGTATGCATCATTATCAGGGCCGTAGACACTCTGCTGGATCTTCCTCCATGCGTCATACCTGACGCTTGGCAGTCCCATCCGCTCGATCTGCTTATTGACCGCACGATAGGTCGTGTCCTTATCGGCGGCTTGCAGGGTCGCCATTGCCGCCTGCACCTTTTCCTGTGCCTGGCGGTGGCTTTCGTCGTTGCGGTTGCCGGGCCTCTCTTCACGGTATTCAGCCACTTCCAACCCATGCGCGGCCAGTCCCGCCAGCGGCAGGCCACCGGCGATCCAGATGTTGATGGGCTTGTCTGGCGAAGCCCAGACCGCACGGGCACGGCCAATGCCTTGCGCCATGCGGCGGGCGTAGTTATCCAGCACCCATGCCCGCAGCTCAGGATCGGCAGGCAATGGGGCTTTGCTGGTAACGCTCTTGTTGCCCACCGTGACCTCCACCCCGCGCTCAACATCTGCGCACCAGTCTGGCGAAGTCTTATCACCCGCCAAACGTTTCAGCAGGAGTTCAGAGTTATAACTCAGGGCTTGGGTAGTCGGTGAAAACAGCGGCCCGCCAAAAATCAGCATATCTCGCAACTTCCAGTTATCCTGGCCTATGTCATCACGACCAAAATAGCCCCACTCTGGGTCTTCCTTTTTATCCGCCAGCTCGCAATGCGGCATGTATGTCAAGATTACCGGCGCGTTGCCGGTTTCAGCGGCCATCTGCTCTTTCAAGTTCAGCAGAGATTCAAGTTCAGCCTGCTGGTGATCTTTGTTCTTCCAGGTCCGCCCATGCAGATACTGGTTGAAGTGGACAATCCGCACATGCTGCTTGGCGATGGCTGACACGATCTGTCCGTTTTTCTTCTTCACCATGTATTCCACCGCTGGGCTTGGCGTGGCATCCAGCAAAATGCCCGGCAGACCTTTCCTGATGCGATCCCCCAGGTTGGTGATTTCCTGCACATGCAGCTTCCCGTCACTGATTGAGGCCGTTCCTGTGGATACGGATTCCACGATTCCTTTCATGACCCGCAGCGGCACGAAGGCTTCGCGACCATAGCGCAATTCCGCCTTTTCCCACCTAGCGGTGGCACCAGGCAACCAATCAACGTTCAGATCCTTGATCTGTTTCACCAGATCGTCGGGGAGCCGATGCCCGACCTTTTCTCCAACGCTGTCACCCAAGGCCTTCGCCAGTTTTTGCAGTGACGCGTGTCCAGCCTTCAGGTCGGAAAGGATTTCTTCCAGTTCTTTCCCTTGCGTCATGCTTTCAAGGCTGCCTTCACTTCTGACCTTGTTCAGCTTTTCAGAAAAATACTGAAGTAGATCAAGGCACTTGCGAGCATGAACCCCAAAGTCTGCGCTGGTTGCTTCCATCTGCTTGGTCAAATCCGGGATTTCGTCCACGATCACTAATCTTTGAATTGACTCCTCCTCCCCATCAGGTGTGAGGCTCCGCCAGGTAGCCAAGGTTTGGGAATAGGAGGCATTCGGCGCAACAACTACCCGCTGCCTGGACGCCTTGGCCTGGTGCCCCAGCCAGAGACAGGCCGGTACCTGCTCAATCTTGTCAGAATCAAACCCGTTACTGGAAAACCACATCCGCGCATCCAGATATGGCATGCTTCTTTCATGGTAATTTTCCAGCATGAACTTCCGCCCAAACTCGCAGTTCCTGCAAGCCGTCAATGCCGGCACATGGTTGTTTTCGCTGGTCAATTTGACGATTGGATACTTAAAGCAAGTATTGTCATGGAATTTGTTGCCGTTTTTATCCATGTCCTCCTGCGTATATTCGATTTCATTCAAAGGCTCAATGAACGGCTCGGCCCGGCCATGGTATTGAAATGCACCTGCCGCCTGATAATCTTCTGCCAGTTCATGGGTGCGGGTCAGAATCAGTAAAGGCACATCCTTGAATTGTTTTATAAGCTCTCGGATAAGATGGCTTTTCCCGACGCCAGTGGTCACTTTGATCAGCAACGGCGGCAGTTTTGGCCTCTTGAGTTTTTTCGCTTTACGCTCCTCTTCGGGGATATTCTTCCATTCCTTGATTTTTTCCAGGTGGTCCAGGTATGAGGGCAGGTAGTCCTTTGCGGATTGTTCCGCATGCTGAAAAGCAATGTGCCGTTCCACAGCCGCCGCAATGATCTGCGCAACCTCCGCATCACGCGGGCCTTTCTGCTGGATTGCAGGCGAATCATCAGCGATGGGCGCAAGGGCCATGTTTTCATCGCTCTTGTGCCAGCTATGGATGATTCCCGCCGCAAACTGGTCAGGTGTTTGGCGCAGACAATCGTTCCAGTCGCGGTTGCCTTTGGCGTCTGGTGTTATGGTTTCAGGGGGCAGGAGATAAACGGCTTTCCCGTGCTCATGTGCCGCGATCCGCCGCACGGCCGCGGCACTTTCGCGCTGACCAGTCTCTGACTTGTCAGAGTCCACCAGCATCGCCACGGTTGGCGCACCATCCCCCGGACGCAGGGATTGGCTCCATGCCTTCAAGCCTGACCAGTCCCAGCACACTACGCCTGGGCGGCGTGTGGTCTGAACAAAGCTGGCCACCGTCTCAAAGCCTTCGCCAGATCCCAGAACCTGTCCCTGAACAGGCAGAATGACGGGTGCGCCGGACGGCGGGAGAGTCGTGACACCTTTCTTGCCGAGCATGCGGCGGCCAATCTTGCGGGTTGGCAGGTATGACCCGTCTCCAAACGCAAGATAGGTGCGCTGTATACCAGATATATGCTCTGGCCTTTCAGATTTGCCGATTTCGTACATGGGGAGCATGAAATAGAAGTCAGCCCCCTGATCCATCATCTCCGCGTCCTGCCCCTTGTTTCCAAGAGTGGTGCCGATTTTGATCATTGGCATGAACAGCATTGGGTCCAGCCCGCGCGATGACAGATAATCATAAACTGCCTCGCGGAGATCTACATAATCTGTCTGGGTTGCATCCCATGCAGCCTGTCCGCGCCGCCAGTCTGTAGGCATTTTGGGTGTTGCGGCTGGGATGCCCCGGCTCCACGAGGTCTTTGCCCACTGAATTGCCTTCAGGTCATCCTTTTCCTGATCGGTGATGGCGGTCCCCCCGTCCATGACGAAGCCGCCATCATGCTTAATACCCAGTCTCTGGCAGAGGGCATGGAATCCCCCATGCTCTCCAGAACGATGATCCCGGAATGCCCCGGAGGTCGCGTTCACGCTGATGGCGTCCAGGTCCGGGCCTTTCAGGCGGAGCCAGCGCCCGGGCTTGTACCGGATGCCGGCGTTAACCAAAACGTCACCTGGAGTGTTGTTGCATGTGGGATTATTACTGGACCGGAGGCTCATGCTGCCACCTCCGTCGCCAGCGCATCAAAGTCCCAGGCCAGTTGCCCGGTTACCACCTGTTTTGGGCTTCCTCCCTTTTTTGGCTTTACCTGTGCCTGTTCCAGACATACAGGAATCACAGGATCAATCTGGAACTCCGTCGGCGGCTCACTCAACTCACGAATGAATTGCATCAGCCCAGGCACACCCCGCTGCCAGTTTCCGTTCACAATTTGACGAATTCGCCGTGTCGTTTTTCCGGTTTTTTCAGCAATTTCCTGCGTTTTCAGTCCGCTCAGAAGCAATGACAAAACATCAGCGTATTTGCCCTTATACTCCCTCAGGCAATACGCAACCTTGCGCTCTATTCTGGCATTCACCTCCCGATAAAAAACATCAGCCTCGCGGCATTCCGCTGGCGTCGCATCCCATCTAATCAGTTGAATGTTGACTATTTTTGCAGAGCGGCGGCGGCGTTTGTCGAAGGGTAGCGCATGGGTTCCGCCTTTCCTTCTGCCGTCCCTTGTGACATCCGCCAGAAGCCTGTCATGACGATTGGCTTCTTGGGAATCGCTGCGGTAGATCGCCGCATGGATTGCCTTTTCTATCGCATCTTCAGACTCAGAATCGCCAACAGAATGCAGGTATTTGACGCCCAAATTTGGAGTTGCAAAGGCGCGTTGAAGACGGGCCGCTTGGTACCAATCTGCCAAAGCCGGATCGTTGGCACCCGTGTCTTCATCCGCATCGATTTCTTCAAGATAGAAGTCTGGTTTTTCATCGTTTTCTTTGAAAAATGAATCGGTCTCGTTTTGCCCGAACAAAACGATCTGGGCATCTTCATGCAGTTGGCGGCAGACGCCGGTTTCTCCTGCGGCATTAGCAATTTCTTCTTCGTGCAGAAGATCATCAAGGCTGAGTGCATTCATGCCGCACCCCCTTGAACAACTGCACGGGCAATTCTGGGGCGGCCGGCCTTACGTTTCTGGGCAACTGGCGCGGGTTTAGAGGTGTGCGAGGGGCGGCTATTCAGCCATTCCTGAATTGCGGCTTGGGTCCACCGTGGACCCCGTGCCCCGGGCACATGGATAGCCGGAGGGAGTAGATGAGGGGTGCGGGAGTAGATGTTCTGGAGAGTTTTCTTTGATATGCAGAGATGCGCGGCGAATGCGGCCTCATCTGCTAACTTGCATGGTCGGGGTGGTTCGGGGTCTGCAGGGGAATTGCCTGAAGTCGCCTGCTTTTTTCCATCAGCACCACGACGTTTTTGGGTGCGGCGGCGAACAGGCACAACAGACACAACGGCGAATTTCTGAGGCGGCATTTTGACCCGCTCGGTCAGATAGCCCGCGTCATCTGTATAATACTGACGATCGCGTTCTTTCTGCAGTTTATGCAACTGCCAGGGGGTGAGGGTGATGAGCGACATATCTGAGACTCCTTCTCTTACAGTCACAGTCAACAATCCAGCAGCCCCTTTAGATTTAGATCGGACGGTTCCAACGGGAACCGTCGCTGAGGAGTCTGCACCAAGCCAGATTTGACCTGGTATCTGTGATTATAGTTGATCTATCCCGCCATGCAAAGCATTTCACAATATTTTTCAATAAGATAGAGTAACGCCATATTACTTGGAGTCCGTCTAAATGACATAAAACGGTGGAAACAAAGGCGAATAAATATTTGTCACGATGTGCTGTCACGCTCCGAAGTGTTCGATTCCCGCGCCACCCTGGCGCCATACTGAAAACGGGAATGAGGGGGAATATCAGGGGATGGAAATATACAAAAATAGTTGCAACTATTTGTAATAACTTTTACTTTTATTGAAAGGCGTTGATGCGGAAAGGGTTAAAAATGAGTACTTTTGGCCTTCTAAGCCGTAGGTCGGGGGTTCGAGTCCCTCCAGGCGTACCATATAAAACATGGCGTTATAACATTTCCATGTGGGCGATTCTCGCATTTTCGGTGACTGGTATCC
>JAJYPA010000106.1 GCA_021795795.1 Pseudomonadota bacterium
CCCGTCTACCTGTTGCCGCCAATAAGCCGCTTTCTCGTCCTGAGTCATGTCCATCCCTCCTCACTGAATGCGGATCAGGATCGGCCAGGTCAGAAAATTTTGGAAGGTGGGTTGCTTAGACGATTACAGTGAAGCCGCCTATAAGGTCTATCGTGTGGCACAGACCAGTGCCGTTTCGCAAACAATGGTCGGGTTTGGCCAGGCCATGTCGAAATCCGGCTGAGGGGCGTTTGAACATCCGCCAGCGCATTCCCCTTGTTGGGCTGAAGGCCAGGAGGGTTTGTTCATCGCCAAAAAGATAGTATTAAGTAAATATCCTCCTGCTTTGCCGGAGGATATTTACTATGTACAGATATGTGCGTAACATAGTTTAACAAGACTCTCGGTCTTGTGAATCCGCTTCTTTTGTCGGGTCTGTCACGCATTAGATCGTCAAATACGAACGACAGCTTGGCAGCGTAAGCGGTCATTCCGTTCAGAGTGGGAAGTATAATGTCGGCCCGGCATGATATCTAAGAAAGGTAAACTGCCCAGAATTGCTGACTGAGACAGATCATCAAGCCAATCTGGCATATACTAGAACGAACACAGTTCTTTTTGCCGGAGACACATTTCTATGCAAAGGTCTAGAAGTGGAGCGAGGTTGGAGAAGCTTGTGTGTGTTTCGACCAAGTCTAAAGACGAGGAAGGATCCGCTTACGACACTGCTCTTGTGCCTAACGTCTCAAAAATACCATCCGAGTGAAAGAGCCGCTCGAACTATACAGACAAGACAAACGCCTATCTGACGCTTCACCGTCCCCCGCTCCGCGATCTATAGTGTCACAAATCGTACGCAGGATGCAACTCCCTACGTTCGAGGAGCGCACCAAACTGGTTCGAGCCCTCCCAAGTGACAAAGTGGATTCGCTTGATTACGAGAAGAAACTGACTGCGAATTTTAGTAGTCCCAACGTGACTTCCATACGCACGGCTGACATCAGCAAATAGGCTAACCCGTTTTTCTATTTCGATGTATGGGCAGCTTAAATAATCAAAAAAGAGCATAGTTGAATCGGCATAAAGATGAAGATTGTTGTCCAATGACCTTATGCGCCTCTCGATCTCACAACTAACCGCGCGACGCACATCAGTAAAAGCGTAATAATTCCTGGAAAAATATAAAACAGATACAAGATCAAAATAACTTAGACGGGATCTATCATCTTCATAATTGATATCAGGACCAAGAGCGGCGTTTAATATGGTGGGAGTTATCGGAGGTTTTGATCGGCAAACACTATCAGCTGCAACAAGGAGGTTGATTATCTCTGGCCCATTTATTTTTTGTTCTATGGTAACCTGTAGCGTTTTTCTGACAATATCTAATATCAGCCCTTCAAACGTTTGAGCAGATATTCTCGTCTTTAACACAAAGATATGCGCTTCATGGAAAATCTTTGCAACTTTGTGAGTGGTGGTGACTCTGATATCTGTGTGAAAGACAAACGTGGTTAGTCTCAGTATTGCCGATATAATATTTTTAGCCTGCCTTTTCCTGTTAAATACGACGGCATCTATCCTTTCAACAATAAGCATTAATTCACGAGATATTACTGCCAATATAGGTGACGCGAGACTGTTATATTCCGTATCATTAGAACGTGTTATACTACGAATTCTAGATATCAATATCTCTGGCGCCCTGTCGCTAAAGTACACCGGGTCGTTATCATAGAGGCTTTCCCGTGCATTTAACATGAACTCTTTTACCGCCGACCTGGCTTCATATCGTGCTATAGCCATCTTAGAGACTAAAGGTCGCTGATGTATTTCTGTCTTTTTTTCATTCAAATGCAGATTGTAAAATGAGGCACATATACCAATTGTATTCTTGATTTCATTTATATGTTCGAGCGTGTTCGCGAAAGCATAATAGTCGTCCACATAACGTCTAATGTCGATTTTATCGGTTATGTGGACAAGATCACGTTCTATATTTAAGTCGATTGACTGCAAAATGATTTCAGCGAAGATTCGAGAAACCTCTGCGCCTATCGGTATCCCATTGGTCTCACCCCAATTTGAGTCCTGCATAAACTTGTCAAACTCTGATTCAAAGAAATCAAGCTTTATGTTTTCTTTGGAGAAATCCTTTCCACGAAGAGCCCATGCAATCGAGTGTGTATAGATCGATTCAAAACATCGCGCGATATCAACCCTTAGCATATATTTATATTTTTGCTCAAGCCGGTTAAACTCTTCTGAAAGAAAAAATCTATAGATTGGATTATAATCTTTGTAAGAAAAATAAGTCGATGCCCACCTGCGTTGTGGGAGCATAGATGCTGGATCCATGTCTAGCTCTCTAAAAGCGGAACCATCTGAACCTTTGCTCAAATATTGATTTTGAAAATAGTGGCTTCCAACCCTGCTTGGGTAACGGAGCGAAAATCTGCTGCGATTGCAGGCATTTACTATAAATTTATCATATCGACCATAGAGCTTGGCACATTTTAGTTGCGCACTTGGATGGATGATGGTGATTTTACGAAATTCGCCTCCGCCTTTTTGGATTCTATAAGAAAATGGTTTTGTTGATTGCTTTGTTTTTAATAATCTGCAAACAATGTCCGGCATCCCCTTGAATTCTCTGGTGGCTTCCGTGAAGAGATATTCGTTTGAAAAAAATAATGGCAGTTCATATGGGAGAGTATCAGTTAGTATTGCACGATAGAAGTTGCTCCTGTCAATATGAAATTCTCTTGTCATCGTTTTATCCAGCACTTGGTGATTGTCAGAACTCGCTTCCCAGTATATTTTGTGCGCCTGTGATGCCTGAAGCCAGATTCGAAGCTCAGCCGGCAGAGGTGTTCATACACTTGCTGCGACACCAAACCCCTCACATGCTTGCGCAAATTGAGCCGATAAAATCCGTCGAGACTTTTTAGTGCATTAACCACCTGATCGTCTTTAAGAGAACACTCGCTGTGGGTGTATGAGTTTCCCGAGAGAAGACTTCTTCGTCCACCTTCTGTTTCGAGCTTCTGATTGTCTGCAAGATACTTTATGCGGTCCACCAGAAGGTCGGTATCGCGATCCATAGTGAATGCATGGATTGACATCCAGACTCGCGTTTTAATTCGTGAGATTTTTTTATCTGAGAATGTACAGCTTATATTATTATCTCCCTTATTGCTAGGGTTGTGATCCGGGAAAATAAATTTATACCCCAGGAAGTCAAGGTTAAGTGGTCGCGTCGCGACAGGACCCGCCTTGCTTACAACGTGACTCATAAACTTTTCCTCATTTATTTTAAAGTTATGAGATCTTATAGTCTCGCGCACCATTTTCTCTGCCGAATCTATCGGCTCTGTTGTGAAGATGAGCATGTCGTCCACATATCGCAACATCAAATATACGCCGTTAAGTGATCGGAGCGCCTTATCTAATTTCCGAAGTGCTAGTTCCGCAAGGGTGGTGCTCAGTATTAATCCGCGCGGTATGCCGCCTCTTGTATCATGATTTGCCTTTTTATAAGCGGTTAGAAAAAGCTGCTCAATCAGGCTAATTGTTTCTTTCGACACAAGTGAATCTGAATTTAGTTCTTTTAATAGTTCATTCAGGCGTATGCTTTCGAAGCAACTCTTTAGATCTAGTCTGATTATGGTTTTTGGAGTAGGCTCTTTAAGTGCTTGCTTGGCAGTTCGGATTAGCTCGTTTCGATTTGCCTCACGTATGGAGTAAGCCCGTCGAATATTGTTGCTCATTTTACGAATGACAAGCGTTTCTTCTAGGCTTCTGGTTGACAAGACCGCGCGCTTGCTAAGCGTGTGCCAAGCTAATCGCGAGAATCTAAACTGTCCAGAAATTATCTCGTCTTCGATCTGCTCTAAAAACGCTCTCCATTCCGATTTTTTGGTTGGGCGCGATCTCGAGCGGGTGCGAAGATGGGCTTGACTTCGCCAGCGCCGCATCCAGTTGAGCTCTCGTCGAGTAATATCCTGCGTGGGTCGCTGCATCTAGAAAACTATATAGCAGTTGGCGTATCCAAGAGTATGTATGCCTTTACTCTTGGTGAATGCGCACGCGAGAATCTTGCAATGCCTACAGAGATACCGACTTCGATAGGGTGGCGGAAAATAAGGTATTACCACAGTCTGCTCCTGATGGCATAATGGCATGTTCTATCGGCCACGGAATGACCGCAATCAGTCTTTTGCAGCCCAAACGACCGATCCACATTCCAGTACTCCTGCTCAACTTCGGTCAATGTCATTTTCCTGGCAGCCCCCCAATGCTCGCTTCTTACCCTTTGGCGCCTGGCGCGAGCAGCAGTAACTTGCCCCACCCCATCACTTTGTCCTCGTGACCATGAAGTCTCTGGCGCACAACACTGCAGCCTCCACCTCCAGCAATCTAACCTATGAGAGGGCGTGCCGGAACCCCCATATCCTCCCAATCCTCCGGATGACAGGTCATGATCCAGATCTGATGGCGGCGCGCCGCGTCGGCCAGCATTCGTTTCATGGCGGCCAGACGCTCGCGGTCCGAGTGATTCAGAACATCATCGAGCAGAATGAGGGTGGGGCGGCCTGCCTCCTTGAGCACATCGGCATAAGCCAGACGCAACAGGAGCGCGACCTGCTCCCGAGCACCGAAACTGAGCGCGGTAAAGGGTTCTGGCAGGTTCTCGTTAGCGCGCTGCACCTCGCTGGGCTCCAGCACATCCCCCAAACGTAAGCGGGCGCCGGGGGACCAGAAGCGCAGGAGGTGATCGATGCGCGCCTGCAAGGGGGCCTGTAGGCGCTGTAGCACCGCTTCACGCTGCGCGAGCAAGAGTTCGCGCAAGAGCATCAGCGCTCGCAGCCGGCGATCAAGGGCGGCGAAACGACGCTCCTTGGCCGCGAGTTCCTCCTCGAGTTGGGCCAGGAGGCTCTCCAACCCTTGGGCCCCCTGGCCCTCCAGGGTGGCGTGAAGGGCCGCCATCTGGTTTTGCCGCGCGTGAAAGGCCTGTTCCAGGGCGTCGGCGCTGCGCAGGAAGCGCTCCCGATCCGTCTGCAGGAGGTCGGGATCGAAGGCGGCGAGTTGGGAGCGTAACTCACCCAGAAGACGGACATTCCGGTCGTACTGGGCGTCGATCTCTGGCGATCGCGCGTCCAGATCCCGTACCTCGGCTTCCGCAGCTAGTAGCTCTGCCGACATGGCCGCGTGTTGTTGCTCGAGACCCCGTTGGCGCTCCTCCAGACGTAGGATCTCTCCCTCTCGCTCTTGCAGCAGTCGCCGCTGCGATTCCCACCGGGCTTCTGCCTCCTGACGCGCGAGGGCGGCCTCCTCCGGATGGGGCAGAGGGTCCGGCAGTTCCGGTGATTGAGCGCTGCGTTCGGCGATGGCCTGCCGTCGCTGACGGTATTCCTGAATCTCCCGCTCCAATGCGTCTACGCCTTCGGGCGCAAGATCCCGAGTTCTCTGCTCCAAACGCGCGGCCTCTTCGCCTTGGGAACGCATACGCTCCCAGAGGCTCTCGGCCTCGGCCAAGGTCGCGCAGGAGATGCAGGCCAGCTGGAGCCGCAGATGGTGTTGCGTGGCGTCGCGCTCGGCCAAGACTTCGCCCAGATCCCGCTGGCCGGGAGCGATCTCCAATTCACCCACATTGGGAATACGCAGCGTGACCGGATCCGCAACAACGATCTGCCCTTCCCCACTCAGCTCCTCATCTCCCACCTGGACGGCGATACCGCTACCCCATCGATAGGTGAGGCGGGTGGATAAGGCATCCAAGCGGACCTGCGCTTCGTGCAACTGACGATCCGTATCCCGGAGAGCGCGCAAACCGTCCTCATCCAGAACTTGCTTTGCGAGAAGGCCCCGCAAGCACAGGAGAGTCTCCATCGCCGCGCGGGCCTGGGCAAGCCGCTCGCCTTGACGCCGTTCGGTTTCTTCTAGGCGCGCCGCCTCCTGTTGATCCTGGAGTCGGCGCTGCTGTTCCTGGGCCTGGAGCTCCCGTTCTTGGACTTGTTGGAGTTCCGCACGGGCGCGGGCTTCTGCCTCCCGCAGGGCCATAATCTCGGCTTGGCGCTCCTGCGCATCTGTCCGGCAATCCTGCGCTGCCTGTTGGGTCGCGGTGAGGTTTTGCTGCGCACTGGCGAGGCGTTGCCGTGCCCGATCCCGCTGTTGTCGCTGCGATTCCAGGAAGCGTAATTCCTCCGTCAGCACCGCCTGCTGCTGCTGTACCTCCCGGGCTTTCTGCAGCTCGGCGGCACAGACCTCGGCCTGTTGGCGCAGGGTGCGCCAGGGCAGGCGGCGACGGTCTTCCCGATCCTCAGCCTGTAGCCGCGCCAGGGTGTCGACCTGGATTTCGTACTGGCGAATCGCCGCACGGGTCTCCTGAATACGGTCACGAAGGGCAGCGATATCGCTCTGGAGGGCAAGATAGTCGCCGCGAGGGCGCCCAGTAGAGGTCACGAGTGTCGCTATTTCGGTTTCCACTGCCTCATGTACCCGATCCCCCTGGGTACTGGCGAGGGCGTGCACACCGTCGGGTAAGGCCGAACGCAGGTGTTCCGTCGAGGCCTGTACGGCCTCTGTGATCTCCTGACCCTTACCCTGCTCCACCCACAGGAGCCCCGGAATACCCAGGAGTTCGTCGCGGATGGCGCCACGACCAGAGAGGGTAAAACCGAGGAGCTCGGCCAGCCGCTCTTCCGCAGCCTCGCCCTCCCAACTCTGGTCGCCCAGTCGCAGGATGCAGGATTTCCGCGGGGGGAAGCATTTCTCCAAGTACCCGACTTCACCCTGCCAACGGAAATGCACCCGCACGGTGGGGCTGGCGGAGCCGGCATTCCAGGGCAGGATATCGTCGAGCTTGCTGCGGTGGCGCTCCAAAAAGGCCGCCCGTAACGCCCTTAGAACGGTACTTTTGCCCGTCTCGTTGGGGCCGACGAAAAGATTGATCCCCGGCTGTAGACCATCAATGACCAGCGGATCACGGAACTTGCGGAATTCGGCGATTTCCAGGCGCTCGATCTGCATCAGCGGGCGCCCTCCGCTTCCCCCAGCAGCGTGGCCAGGATGCCCAGGGCTTCAGAAGCGATGGCACCTTCTTCGGGATGCGCACTGCGCTGCCGCAACTCTTGGACCACCTCCGCTAGGTAACCATCCACCCGCAACTCGGCAATGTCGGCATCGCTTGCCTGCAACCGAACCTGGGGATCCGGTAGGTCCAATACCCGCTGCCGGGCACGGGCTTCGGCCAGGACCTCGTCAAGCCGACGCTGGGTAGCCAGATCCAGGGTTCCGGAAAGGCGCAGGCGGATCACATCCTGGGCGCCCAAAGGGGCCAGACGCTCTTGCAAGCGTTCCACGTCCTCCGCGACACGAAACTCGTGAAGCCACTCCTGCCAGCGGTACTGGGCCACGGCTATCGGGCGGACGACCGGCAGCTCGCCGGGGGCAGCGATCTCCACCAGAAGCGCCTGCCCGCGCAGGTTGTTGGTGAAGCGATCCGGCTCTGGGGTTCCGGAGTACCAGACGCGCGGGCCAATCTCCCGCGTACCGTGCCAATCGCCCAAAGCCAGGTAGTCCAAGTGCGCCCGCTCCACACAGCTGGGGTTAATGGGGTTATTGGCATCCGCCCCGTCCGCCAGCACACCGGTCACGGCACCGTGGGCGATGCCGATCCGAAAAAATCCCGGCGGAGACTCCATGCTGGCGAAATCTTCGGTCGCATCGCGCAGGGTGTGGCGCTGGGTGAGGGGTGCGGGGAGGATGGATACCCCCAAGTCGTGGAAGTGTCGGGGCTCGGGAGCCAGCAAGAGTGCGACCGTCTCCGGCACGAGGTTCAGACGCTGTGCCCGGGTCCAGACGCTCTCCGCCAGCGCCGCATCATGATTGCCGGGGAGGAGGCAGCACGGGCAGGGAAAATCCGCCAGTGCCCGAAAAATCCGGCGCAGGCTGCGCTCGTCTACCGTCTGGGCATCGAACACATCACCCGCGACCACCATGAGATCGACGGACTCCGCACGGGCCAAATCTCGCAAACGCTCTACCGTGGTGAACCGCGACTCGGCCAACAGTGCCCCGTCCGCCTCCTCAAAGAAGGGGTAGCGGCGACCAATTTGCCAATCGGCGGTATGGAGGATGCGCATCCGGGACTCCATTCGACGGTCCGGAAAGATACTGGCTAAGCATAGCCGTCGATCTTCCGGAGGGAAAGAAGCCACTCCGGAAACCCAACTCAGTGCCGCTTTATCCCGCATGAATGGGGAGCCGCAGTCATCCGCAAGGCCACAAGGTTGGCCGCCTATTCTAGTCGCAGACGATCAAGGCGGTCCCTCACATCCCTCCGCATAACTTCACGTAGCCCTGCCGGATTATATCCGCGATCAGCGGTCGTCGTGCTGCGAGGAAGTCCTCATAGCTCATTGTCCACCAGTCGGGCGGTAAGGCGTGCCAACGCATCATAGCTGTAAGGGTCTCAGGGTCAAAGCGCTCCGCGTACTTGGGCCAATACTGGCTGGGCGGTGCGTCCGAGATGGCGATGTTGTCGTCCCACTCGACCAAGGTGTAGTTCGCAATCTGGTTGATATCGCGAACGCTTTCCACACCCTTGCCCTTCAAATACTGGCGTGGGAACAAGTGATGCCGTTCCAGCGACTTCTTCTGCCCCTGGGCCGGCGGATCCAGCAGGTCGACCACCTTCATGGACGAGAACAGTGCTCGGGCATCCATCAGAGTTTGCGCCGCATAGAAGCCGAACAGCGCCGGGCTGCGCCCAGCTGAAGTGGCCAGGGCCAGCGGCAAGGTTTGGGTCCAGTAGTCGTCCGTCAGGGTTGCGGACTCCACCGTGGCCAACCTCGCCAAGAACTGCTCCGCCGTGCTCATGTCCCGCAGCTCCGCTAGGTCTTGCTCCATGCGCGACTCCGGCGAGGACGTGAATCGCCCCATCAAGAGCGAGATGAAAAGCCAGCGGGCGATGGCGTTCTTGAGCTTGAAGCCCTCCACGCCGTACTCGGTCCGCCCCAGCAGGTAAAGCTGGTAGGCGAACACAAGCGCGTTCACCGAGCTGATGTGCTTGGCGCTGCGGTAGCCCGCTGCACGCACGACATTCAGGAAGTCAGCCCAGTATGTCAGGTTCAGAACACGAGCCTGGGCATCATGCAGCTTGCTGAACTGGTTGGCGCGCTTCTCTGGGCTGGACTCGCCTGTGGAGAGGTCCTTCCCCCGCAGCAGCGAGTACACATGCTCCAGCCGTGCACGGCGGAAGGCGACACCCACGTCCACCCGCAGCAAATGGTCCGGCTCAGGCTGGAAGATGGCATTGAACGGGTTGGCCTGGCCAGCTAGTCCGGGCTGCCGAGCGGCGCGGCAGAAGGTCTCCAACTCGGTGCGGCCTTCGTCCCAAAACACCGACATGAGCGTCAGGATGAAGTCCGATTGGTTGAGCTTCTTGCCTTCGCTGTTGATACGTACGAAGACATCGGCTACCTGCTCCTCGGTGCATTGCTGCGACAGCTCCAGCGCGATGAAGGGGAAGTCGGTTAGCTTCGCCAGGCGACCGATGGCTTTTGCAATAAGACGCTCTTCATCTTTGGTGACCTCGCGGGCTGAGCGCAAGCGGTCGAGGTAGCCGGAGACAAACTCAAAGGTATCGGTTCGGAACACCTCGGAGATGTCAAGGATGTACTCCGGGTCCCGCTCCGTGGTGGCGTCCGGCACCGTGAAAGTCTCCTGTTGGGGGCAGAAGGCGATGCTGATGTGTTCGTGTTGGAGGTTCTCCCGCAGCACCGCCTCGCGGCGGATGACCGCATAGAGGGATGTCAAGCGCTGCTGCCCGTCGACGATGAGCAAAGAAGGCGCTTTCTGCTTGCGGGTGTCGCCGATGACTCTGGTCCCAAAGTCCTCGGCACCGGTCTCCCAGAACAAGAAAAAGCCCACTGGGTAACCGCGGTACATTGAGTCGAACAGGTCTCGGACCTTAGCGTTGCTCCAGACGAAGGGGCGCTGGATATCCGGCAGGCCAATCTGGCCCATGCCGATGCCGTTGATGATGCCGCCGAGGGTGTAGTGGACTTCTTTGAAAAGGGTTTCGCTCATGGCGTCAAAGTATCTCAGCGGCCCGAAAGAAGCCAATCAGTGTCAAGAAGGCAGCGCGGACGATGCGGCGGTCTATCTCCGAATGCGCGGACTTCTCCCCGTGGAACAGATTGCAGCGCACGCGGTAGATGGCTGCGATGACGTGCGGCCAATCGCAGGGAACCAATTCGCCCCGTGCGCGGTGCCATTCGGCGCATTCCGGATCAAATTCCGCGATGCCCTTTGCGAGGTAGTGCTGAACCAGCTCGACTCTGGTCATGCCTTCTTCTCCACGCACACCAGCACGCCGCAGTCGTTGCGCTTTGAAGATAGGTAGAAGGCTGACGAATTCCTTCGCGTCCCGGTCAACGTCGGGATGTTCGTTGACGACTTGCTGGAAGCGCTGGCGCAGACCTTTGTCATGCTCGAGTCGGCGCAGGTACTCGCGGTCCTGGTCTATATCCGTGACGCAGGCGGCCCACGCATTGACGGACATCCATGCGAATATAAATGCCTCAAAAGTCGCGCGCTCGTTGCGCCGCTCGTCCCATGCCCGCTCAAACCAAGTGCTGATGAGGCGCTGACCGTCCGGATGGAGCCATCTGTGCCTGTCCAGTTGTAGTGGGCGTGCCGCCGAAGGTATCTCAAAAGGGCACCTGTCCAGGTTTCGCCCTGATTGAGCCGCATGTGTCGTCATAACCTTGTTCCTCAGAGGGCTGACTCACTCGCATCGAAGTCTTGCTGACGCCGTTCCACCAACTTGGAGGTGACAACGCAATAGCGAAGCAGCAGCCACCAAGCATACAAAACGTCTTCGCCGAAGAGACCGGAATCGTCAAGTAAGCCGTGGGCTACTTCATTGCGCAGATTTCTTCCAAGTTGCTCCGTCAGCAAGTCCTGCAGCTCGAACACACCATCTTCGCCGAAGACCTGCAGCGCTTGAGGCGTATCGAGCAGTACGCCCAGCGGCCGTTCGGGCTGCACACCACCCGGCGCCAGCATGGAAGTGGTTCCACCATGAGATTCAATGACGTGCCGCACCATTGCCTCGAGCTGCGGCGGCACCAAGTGCCCAACCACCAACATGTCGCCATGGAAACCGGCAACTAGCGCGCGCGCCATACTTTCCACATGGCCAGGTGGAATCCACGGGCTGTGTTGAATCAGTCCAGCAATGTCCTGTCGATCCGGACAGTGAGCACCAAGAATCTCGGTCCTCGCAGGATTAATCTGAGCTTGCACCGTAAGGCTTCTAATATGGCGCGCATGTGTAAACATGCGCCAACGCAAGCCTTCCTGCTTTGGGTCGTCCGCGCCAGCCTCAAGACCGGGCGCCTGAGCGACAACCCGACCACGCGAGTTCAAAACCTCGCTTGAGACCAGGCTGCCAAGCACCGCGACACGTGCCTGCTCGTGGACCTTCTGCTTCAGCTTGGCTATCGATGGCGGCCTCGCCATCGTGCACATAGCTAGAACAGCGTCGTTGAAGCTCTTATCCCGAACTGCCGCCAGTGTGCGTTCCACCAACTCCGAGACGTCAATGGTAGTCGAAACCGCCTTCAATTCGGCTACCGATTCCTTCTGCAGGTGTAATAGCCTCTCATGCAGCTCAGCCGCGCGTTCTCGCGCACCTGGCACCTGGCGCATCGCTTCGACAGCATCCGACATAACTGAGGCTGCGACCATCGCTCCGCGCCCAGATTGCTTGTGCGCTGTTTCCGATTCCTTGACCAAACTTTCGGCCGAACTCCGCAGCGCAGACACCTCGCCATCTGTGTCACCAGCAGTTCTGAGGCAATCGGCAGCAAGCTGGTGATACTCCTTGGCTCTCCAAAAGTCCCCCGCCGCATCCGCAGAAGTCGCTGCTGTTTTGGCGTACTCAGCGAACTGCCTGAAGTCACCGTGCTTGAACTCCAGGAGTAGCCGAGTGAGTCGCATCGTCAGATAAAGTGGGTCCGTACCGCGATGGCGCTGGAGCATGGCGTCAATCTCGCCCAACACGCGGATACGGGGTTCGGTGCCGCCTTTCCCCAATCCTGCGGCAAGGCGGAGCGCCCGCTCGAGGCGCTGGACGGATAAAGACCATTCCTTTGGATGTTCAAGACCCAGAGCTGAGAGAATGTAGGCCTCCACAGCAGCTTGCGCTGCCGGGAACAAGCGCCCTTGAATCCACAGCACGTCCAGGAACCGTGCCCGAAGCTCTGGATCTTGGAGAGAAAAAACCCAATCCTGTAGGCGGAGAAGTTCTTGTTTCGGAAAGTCGGCAGGGATGGCGCTGCGCTGGCTATCCATGACAAACATCGGGCCAAACGGCTCGACAGTCTCTTCGGGCCTCAGCATCATGGTCAACACAGCCCCGACGAAACGGAGGCACTCTCTCTGCTCAGCACTCCATCGCTCGCGCTCGATGCGCGAAATCTCTCCACCATAGGTCGTGCAATCGAAGCGCTCAACACCGCGGAGCAGCCCTTCCAAATCCAGTGCCCTCAGGGCCTCGCTGGTGATGATTCGCCAGTCAAGCGGCATAGGATACCTCGCGGGCCTTAGGGTTGTTCACCAGGATAAGAGCCAAGACGGCGTTCCGTTCCATCTGAGAGCCTTCGGAGACCATAGTAGCCGAAGTGCCAATGCAGATAAGATCGTCGGAAAGCGCATCACGAACGCGGCGAACCAGCAGCGCGACATCGGCGCCCTGCCAGCCCCGGTAGGTATGCAGCTCGTCCAGCACCAGAAAGCGCAGCCCCTTGGGGTTGCGCATCACGGCTTTGTCGATGTCGTTCTGTCGGGTCATCAACAGTTCGAGCATCATGAAATTGGTCAGCAGAATATCCGGTGGCGTGGAGGCCATCGCTTCGCGCTCTTCGTCGCTCTCCTGGCCGGTATAGCGCCTAAAACTCACCGCCTGGGCATGGGGATCCGACCCCAAGAACTTCTTGAGCTCCTCGAGCTGGGAGTTTGCGAGGGCGTTCATCGGATAGATGACGATGGCGCGCGTGCGCGGACTGGGGGTGAGGTCAGCTTTCCTGGCTTTGATGCAGGCATCCACAATCGGGATGAAGTAGCTTAGCAACTTGCCGGAACCCGTGCCCGTGGTCAGAACATAGCTCTCGCCAGCGAGAGCCAAGCGGATGGCCTCGGCCTGATGCTGATGCAAGGGCAGCGGCACACCAGCCGAGCTGTCGGATTTCCGCAGGCGGAAAATAGCGGAACACTCGGGACTGAGCTGGCCACTAGCGACCAACTCGTCGATGGTGCCGCCGGAGCGATAGGTGGGGTTGATTTGGATGAGCGGCTCGGGCCAGTAACGCTGACTGGCATACTCCCGGTCAACGAGGTCACGGATATCGTCGGCGCGGATCCGCGTAAAGCTGCGGCTGAACTGGGCGTACTCGCCGATCAAATGCTCCCGAAATTGGAAGACGTCCAAGCCAACCTCCTTCTTCTGCGCTTCATGGTTTGCAGGCTGTCGCGAGCCAAGCCAGCCCCGTTACCACCGCATGAAAGCAAGATTTGGCTGCCCAGGCCGCACGGCTCATCGTTGCTCTCTACATTTGGCGGATCCGCCGTCGCGCACTATACATCATCTGCAGGCGCTATGCAGGGTTTCGCGAGCCTCGTCCACGCAACCGATTGGTTTTTTTGCTCTGGACTGTCGGGATAGTTTTCCATTGCCGACTGCGAACTTTGCGAACAATGAGCATTTATAAGGGTTTCAGGGGTGCGAACATTGCGCGAACATTGCGAACTTTGCCCATCGCCGGTTTCATTGTTTGCATTGTTTGCGCAATGTTCGACATGCTCAAGGCCCCGCCGTTGTTGATTGTTCGTATTGTTCGCGCGTTGCAATGAGTAAATGACGCGCTTTCGCCCCCCGGCTTTTGGGTCCTCCTCGCGTCGGTGAATAGCTCCGTCATCCACAAGTGGGGCGAGAACACGGTCAAGGTCTTTCCCATACACCCTATTCTTGAAACATGCCGCCGTAATCGTTCGGCGATCCGCTTCCTGCCCCGGCTGCTTGCCCAAGAACTCCAAAATTTTGCGCTCCTTGTCTGTGTCCCTTGGCCGCCCACCCATCCCGGCTAGGACATAGGCCGCGGTGTCGGCGCCGTATTGCGCCCAGGCATAGCCTATGCGGACATGAGCCGGGGTGATTATGAGGGACTTCTCAAGGATCGCGTGAATCAGCGCGATGCGTAGGCAGATGGGCGCTCTCCGCTCGGTGGCGGCGGCCACCAGGTCACCAGCCGAATGCGGGCGTTTCAGGGCTGGATAGAGGGCACTATAGAACTTGGCGGCTTCCGGGGTCATGGATGCATGGCGGCTGTCCCTGGTTGTAGGGTAGGTGCCCTTCGCCCATCGGATAACGTTCTCGATGCGCCGAGCAAAATCAGCCAACGCGTTGGTGTCCGTAGGCGCTGGCAAAGCCACCAGACAAGTGCGCTCGGCCCACACCATCAGGATGCGGTTGAACGTGCCGCCGTTGATCTCTCGCGCCTCGATGCGGGCCTGTAGTTCGCCGGGGGTGATATTGCCATGCAACGCGATATGGGGGCGCGTTGACCACATGCCTCTGCCCTTCGTCAGCGGTTGGATATTCCCGCCGTCCCAAACGTCACGCAAGGCGGGCAGCAGGGTGTTGCCCTCGCGCTTGCCCTGCGCCAGCACGTTGGAGAACTCCGCCTCCACGATCCAGAGCCGTTTGTCATCCACGGCAGGCACGTCCTCCTTGCCCAGTCTGTACCCATCGTGGACGGCTCCGGCAAGCCCTTCCCGACTCGATAGGCCGCCGGTGTGAACCTGCCCGAGCGGGTGGTCCTCGCGGTCGTGGGCGATCCGATTGCGGATGCGGTTCACCAATCCCAGGGATTCACCCTTTCCGCCTCTGGCAGAGCGGCCAATATGCAGCGTATACAGGTTGACGTGGTGGATAGTGTCGCCGATGGGTAGGTATATGTCCGGGCCAATCTCGGCGGACAGCCAGCTCATCGCGGCAGCGGCCACGGCTACCGGGTGGACCTCTTTGCCCTCAGCAGCGGCGCGGGCGATCTCGCCAATGATGCCGGATAGCATGGCGTCGATATCAGGTGCGGGTGGGGGGGTGATCTGGTCCGTTGCGTCTTCGGCCTGATAGTTTTCCTCTGCGGCATCATCCCACTTCGTCGTCATTGGGAACCCTCGGCGGCTTCCAGGGCGTCAGATATGCGTTCCACCGCCAGCGCCAGCCGGTCGCGATCCTCCGAGGCCAGCGTTTCGCCTGATCGGACGGCCTCCGCGATCAGCCGGGCCACGGTGGCTTCATGCGCGATCCCGGCCAGTGCATCCCTGGGGCTAAACGGACGGCGGCGCATGGGTCCGGTGTTCGTTACTGTGTAACGGTCGCCGGGGAACAGGTCGGCCAGGCTCAAGCCCAGAGCGTTGACGATCTCGTCGGCCCCGCACCCGGTCCAGCATTTCAGCAGCACTTTGCCGTCGGCCTCCCGGATGGAAAGGCTTGGGCGCTTGTCGTCGTGGGCGGGACAGAGGGCAATCCACTTGCCGGGGCCGGTGCGCCTTACGCGCTCCAGACGGTGCAAGATCCGGTCGATAGGGCTATCATGAGAGCGTGCGTTGTCGTATGCCGCCCCCCCAGCCGGGCGGCCTTTTTGTATCTGCATGGTCAGCCCTCCGCCGCGCCGGTGCGGCGTTTGGCAATCCATGCGGCAAGGTCAACTACGCGGTAACGGACTAACCGACCAACTTTGACATACGGCAATGCGTAGCGGCCAGTCGTCCTCCAATTTGTCAAGGTCGAGACTTTGACGCCCAACACATCGGCGGTGCGCTTTTCGTCAATCTGCGCCGGGATAGATTCGGGAGGATAGCCAAGTGTGCGGCCAATCTCGGCGACAATCGGGGCTATTGACTCGGTATTGCTCTGCATGGTGGTTGCCTCACATTTAGCGATAACGTCAGGCGACGATGCGTTATTTTTTTCTGGGAATCCGGCAAATGCCAAATGCCGAAGGCACCGGAAAATCAAATGCCAGATGCCAGATCCTGGAAGTGGGCTGCGACCGCCTGTTTTCATAGGGGAAGCAGATCTCTTGGCGATCTCCCAAGACGGGCCAAAAGTATCCCTGGTGCATCTTGCCCTTGCCGGTCAGGCCCGCCTTGATGAGGGTCTCGTCCATGGTCAGCACTCGGGATTGGCGAATGCTCTAGAACTGAGCGGCATAGATGGGTGACAGGAGCAGGATGGACTGCTGCACGAGATCGGTAAGCCAGGAGCGACTCACCCGCAGCTCCTGCGCCACCATCCGCTGGTGTTGCCGATACAGGGGTAAATGGTACTGGAACTTGTCCAACAGGACCCCGGCCAGCAGGCTGACAACGGCCCGGCTGCCCTCCAGGACACCCATCGGTGCCGGAGCCGTGTGGAGGGTCTCCGACTCGCGCAGCTTGGCCACGGGCCGCTCGTATTTGAGGATTACATAGCTGCCGGGCCGCTGGGCAAAGTGGTAGCTGACCTTGGTATCGATGAGCTCATAAGCGCTGGGATCGAGCCCTTCGGTCTCGGGGGCAGGGAGGATGATGTTCTCGACGGGTACGGCTCTCGTCGAAGAAGGGCATGCTCTCAGCTCGGTTTTCGGGCCGTTTGGGAGCCGCCCGGGTATGGGCGGCGACGGTACGAAGGGGAGCTTGTGGCGCTTCGGTCGAAGAAAAATCCTGACCGAGGCTCAGCTGCTCCACCGGGGGTGGTGGGACCCGCCGTTCGCTTTTCTGGCCGAAGAGTTGGCGGCGGAACCAGTCCAGTTGCTGTTGGAGGCCCTGGAATTTCGCTTCGAATTCCTCCTGGATCGCGGCATTGAGCACCATCTGCAGATGCCAAGCAGCGAGGGCTTCGGGATAGGTTCTGGGGACCTGGATTTCTGCCGTTTCTAACGTAGAAACATACCATTACCTCGGTATTTCGGCAAGGTTTTCCGCCACATGGCGGTGGTATCGGCGACGCTGCCGCCCCACCTCGATACCTTCCAGCAAGAGCTTCATGCGCGTCCAATCCAACTCGGGCGCTGGTGGCTTGTGCCAATCCCAGAAGCGCCCACGCTCGAGGCGCTTGGCCCAGAGGCTATAACCGGTCCGGTCCCAGTACAACACCCGGATCTGGGTGGCTCGGCGATTGACGAAGACGAAGCAATGCCCCGACAAGGGGTCCTGGGCCAGGGGGTTCCGAACCATGGCCGAGAGCCCGTCGAAGGACTTGCGCATGTCCACCGGGTCCCGGCAGAGAAAGACCCGGATCTGGCCCTCTGGAAAGAACATCTCAGCCCCGGCGAATGGACAGGGTGCAACCGCCTCCCAAGTCCAGGCGGATCTCTAAAGGCGGGGATTCCCGTGCGGCTACCGACATCCCCAAGTCGAACTCCACGAAGGCCGGCGCCCTCCCGGCATCGGGATCCACCTCACTCGGAGGATTCTCTATCCCCACCGCACCTGGGCGCCGCCGCCAGTAGTAGTACTGCGAAAGGGCCAATCCCCGCTCGGCGCAGAAACGGCGAACCGACAGCCCGCTGCTGTTCTGCGCGTCCAACACCGCCTGCCAGTACGCCGCCTTGTCGACACCGCCTTCTCCACTTCCCAGGTCCATGATCTTGCTCCATGACAAATCGTTGGAGCTAGTAGCTTGGCCAAAGGCCTAACCAAAGAACAGGCGCTGCGTGGCGATCGCTTGCTGCGCACGCTGGGATCTGTGCGGGGGGGGGCGGCCAGTAATGGACGTCGCTACCGTAATTCAAGGGATTCACCATATATCACGCGCGCCAAGTTATAGAGATCTTCTAACTCCATGATATCTCGCGCTTTCGGTGATGGTACAATGAGTACTACTTTGGCCTTTTCATCGCCAAATTCGATTGGTACGTGAGCTAACATGAAAATCTCTTGCTCTGTGGCGCTAAGATTTGACCATTCTTCGCTGCTTAACGATTCGCCGATTTCGAGGCAAGGACCGTTCCAATCACCGCGATCGATTTTCCACCGCGGGGTTTGCTTAGGCTCCAGCGAGGTGGGCGCTAGCGTATTTTGTACTAGCTGCTCGTCTTGCGGAACTAGCATCTTAATCGGTCCAGAATTGAAGTTTTCCTGCAAAGACGCCGCGCTTTTGGAAACGCCTTTTTCCGAGTCGGCAGGTTTCGTTGGATGGTCGACATTCTGATCCTCTCGCGCTGCGTCTGAGCAGGTCTCTGGCGCATATAAGTTCAGCGAGATTTGCTCCGGTATATTGTGCTGAATAGCATAGAGCAAAATCGCTTTGATTAGCATCGAACGCTTGCCTGAGCGGATTCGCGTGAGCCAGTCATTCAGTAACTCGTCCTGCGATTGCGTAACGATCATGACTCTCATTGTTCACCTCATGAATGCACCATGAAAACACAAAAACATTCTCTAGTAACATTCTGGCAATGGTATCAGAAAAAATTTAATTTACAACATATTTTATTAAATGAAACGGGCATGCTTTATTTGGCGTGTATCTTTTCTGCTCAGGACAATCATTCATTTCATGGCGCATTGCTACCGAATGTTTATCAAAGTTCACCAATGGTTATAAAGCTTTACTAAAATCGGTTCCTCGCTGTTCCAAGTGGACAACCTGAGATCCAATTTGCCCGGGATGAGGTAGGCCATGGCGATGAAGTTCTAGTGGGTGTGATAACCTCGGGCTTTCGCCTTGGCGGATTGGAGGAGGCTGTTGAAGCCTTCCAGGATACCGTTGGTGATCTGGCTCTCGAACCAGCGGAGCACGCCATCCCAATGGTTCATGAGGGGATAGACGACCTTGACCAGGGGCGGTAATCCGCTGGCTTTGCCGTTATCCATCCAAGCCTTCAGCAGCGTTGCGCCTTGATGGCGGTTTTGGAGTGTGAAGATCTGGAAGGTCAGGCGGTACTGATGAGAGCGGTCAGTGATAGTGATGGAGTTGGGAGCCTTTTTGGTCACGTAGCGTGAGGGGCGGTAGTCATGGCCCATCGTTTATTGTGATCATTATAA
>JAJYPA010000599.1 GCA_021795795.1 Pseudomonadota bacterium
GTAAAGGCGCCGGTTGGTCTGAAGCTGCCGAGATGGTTGCTTGATTGGATGCGGCAGCAGGATAAGAGCATGGCGGTACTGGTGGAAGAAGCCTTGCGCGAGAAGCACGGCATAGAGCCGCCTAACGGGACTGAGTTGAGCGGGAGCGCGTCAGCGCGATCCGCTTGAACGAGTAGTTGGGCGTCATAACTGGAGAATGAAATGTGTGTAGAGATCGCGATTTTACGGGCTGATGGAACGGCTGATTATGTGACCAATAAGGCCGAACTCGAACAGCGGCTTGGTTGTTACATTCCATCTCTAGATGGCGCATCAGAAATAAGCTGCCTGTGTCCGCTGGACGAAAGCGAACTTGAAAAGGTTTCGGATTACAAGGTAACTGTTGGATGGGACACACCATACCATTGCGACCTGCTGATGACGCCCAACGCATAGCTAAGGGGCCGGCTGAAAGCCGGTCCCGCTTGAGCGCCGGGTTGGGCGTTTTTTGAGAAAAGTGACATGACCGAAGATGAGTGGGTTAAAAAATTGAACGCCCTTGCCAGAGATATGGACGAGATTGCCGGGAGCGTGCATCCCTCAACGGCGGCGGCGCTAACAGCCGACCTGCGTGAAAAATACCGGGCGCTAGCACAGAGCAACAAAGTGACGCCCAACTAATATTAGGCCACTGCAAATAAATTACCCAATTAATTGAAAAGTGCTATACTGAATTATGAACACAAAGGCTGATATCAGAATTAGTGTAAGACGGGGTGATGGAGCTACACGCAAAATAGAGCTTATCGCCTTGCCTTTCGGCAATAAATATTGGGTAAGGCTAGATGGGAAAAAGTCCGTCAAAACTGATGTGACAACCATAACAGAAGTCACCCACCGGCTGCGTGAGTGGCTTTGCAAAAAGGAGAACTAACATGCAAAATCCGGCACGATTTTTCGCAGATGAGAAAGGAGCAAAGGCTCGTGAGGATCGGCTTGAAGAAATGGCAGAGCGCGAAGCCGCAGAATATTTCGATGATTGTGAGACTGGCGACAACACGGAATGGGCGCATTACAATATCGACGAGTCCGCCGATGCGCTACAGGCCATCTGGCGCGTGCTGGAGATGGACGAGGAACCGCTGGAGCGCGTGGCGCTGGCAAGGGAAATTTGCCGGGGTGTAATGCGCCATGCAGCCATTTCTCACGGTAGCCAGGTGGTGGCTAACCGGCACAGCTTAAAAACGAGTGCCGAGCAGACCATGCGTAATTTCGACAACGCTATTAACGAATTGAAGGGCGCGAAATGACCAACCAAACCATAGCCGACTCCGCCATCTACCAGCACACGGTCGCGCAGGCTGAGAAGTACAAGGAGCAGCGGGATGAGTTGCTAAATGCGCTTAAAGAAGCAGACGGCTTCATGGTGAACGTGAAGTCAAACGATGGAACGGTAAGCGGTTACAACGCGCGGTGCGCACACCAGAAAATTAGGTTGGCAATACACTCATTGGAGCAATCACTATGAAAGACCACGCACAAGCATTGCGCCAGCAGATCATCCGGGGCGAGAAACAGACCGTTGCCCACAAGAGCCACGAGCAGAAGCTTGCCGAAGCGATGGACTGGCTGGGCAAGAAGTGGTGTCTGCATTCGCAGAGCACGCTGAAATATCGGGGGGTAAAGTAAAATGAATATTTTCCAAAAAATAAATGCAGTACGCAAGTTAATCCCATATATCCAGAAGGACAGGTCTGTCTCGACGGGCGGTGGATCGTACCAAGCAGTTTCGCATGATCAAGTTACGGCAATGGTTCGTCCTGCAATGATTGAGCATGGAATTGTCTGTTATCCGGTACTCGTCGAAAGCTGTATGAATCCACCCGCAGAAGGCGCGAAACAATCCCGGTATGAGGCTACCTATGATTTCCACTTCGTGAACGATGAAGACCCCGCCGATAGGTTTATTATTCGTATCCAGGCGCATGCCATGGACAGTGCCGACAAAGCACCAGGGAAGGCTTTGAGCTATGCGAAAAAATACGCAATTCTGAAACTCATGGAGATTGAGACCGGCGAATCAGATGAGAGCCGTTATCAACCGGAAGATGATTTCCCCATTGAAGATCACCTGGCCGCCATCGAATCCGCGCCTGACATGGACACGCTGAAAACGATTTTTGCCTCGTCCTACACGGCAGCGGGGAAAAACGCGGTGGCACAGAAAACGATCATTGCGGCCAAGAACGCGAGGAAGGCTGTGCTTGCGAAGGGGTCAGAAAATGCCGGGTGAGCTTATTCAGGGTACGGATGAGTGGAAAGCGGCTCGTCTTGGAAAACTCACCGCCTCGCGCATGGCGGACGTGCTTGCCACCACGAAAACAGGCCCATCCGCCAGCCGCAAGAACTACATAGCTCAACTCGTTGCCGAGCGACTTGCTGGCGTTCCTGCTGAATCGTTCTCGAATGGGGCGATGGCCTGGGGCGTGGAGAACGAGCCATTTGCACGCGCTGCCTATGAAATCAAAACGGACTGCATGGTTGAGCAAATCGGATTTGTGGATCACCCGACTATCGCAATGGCCGGCATGTCGCCAGATGGTTTGGTAGGGGAAGACGGTCTGATAGAGATAAAAGCACCCAATACCGCCACCCATATAGATTACCTGCTCGGCAGGGTTCCGCCACCAAAATACATCCCTCAGATGGCATGGCAGATGGCGTGCAGCGGGCGCAAGTGGTGCGATTTCGTTAGCTTCGATCCGCGGATGCCGGACAACCTGCAATTATTCGTCATCCGATATGTACCTGAACCTGGGTATATCGCAGCCATAGAAGCGGAGGCGGTCGTTTTTTTAGGCGAGGTAGCCGACATGGTTGAAAAATTGAGGGCATTGAAATGACAAGCAAACGCTGCTATATATGCGGAGAAGAAAAGCCGCTTGAAGAATTTGGAAAACGATCCAGTGCGCTAGACGGGCGACGCGGTGATTGCCTAGAATGCCGCAAGGCGCGTGGCTACAAGATCACGCCATCAAAGAAGGCAGAAGCCGCCGAGGTGCTTCGAAAGCAACGTCTAGTGCTTGATGCGATTGGAACGGGCAGGATGATGATGGCTGACATTCTGGCGCATATCGGCGATCAGGGTGTTTCATTCAACACCATAGGCTACATGATACGGCGTGGTATGTTAATTGCACATGCGACCGACAAACGAACGGCGCACTGTAATATCCTATATGAGTATTCAGTTGCGACAGGAGAGCCAGACAAACCCGCCGAAGCCAAGCGATTTTTGCTCGACGAGGTATGGCCGTTACCGTTCCCGTTGCCGGTCGGCGTTGTTTCTCGGCGGAATTATCTGAAGTAACGATGGGCGAATATACTGGCATTTTTCACCACCGATAAACCGCGCCAAATCCGATGAATCCATCCGCCCGAACTGGCCCATTGATCGGTTGGTCGAACGAAGCGATGGCCTGAATGCGGACGGATTTGACCTGGATCAAGTTCTGGCGGATTTCGGCGCGGACGGTTGATGCGCCAGCCTTGACGCCATAGTACATTCCGACCTCGCCGTGTGAGTCGATAGCCAGCCAAGGGAGAGGTTCTTGCTTGACGTAAGTCTTTGACTTACCAGTTTCGGTGTCTAGAACAGTAGTAACGGTTTGCGGGTGTTCATCGGCGCTGATTCGGCTCGACTGGATGGGTTGGAGAGGTTTGCGTAGCAGTTGCAGTTGCAGACTGAAGCTATTTCGCCGCCACGTCCTTGACCTTTTCGTAGGTTCGTAGTGCACCGAGCCCGAGCATTCCCATAAGAACCGGCAGCATTTCGGATAAGTCGGCCGGGCTTATGGGAAGTGCGATTCCAGCGAGCGCCAATCCGGCTTTCGTTATCGGCAAGCCAATCCAATTCCACGCACAGGCCGATCCACACACCCACCCAATAAACGGCCGCCAGCCTGATACGAAAACATTCGGATTTTTCGCTTCCTCGCTGTTGATCGCCAGTTGTCCCTGGACAAGCGTCACTGCTGCAACCAGTTTCTGTTTCTCGGCTTCGGATTTATCCGGCCAGATTTTGTTGATTACCGTATTGGCCAGATCCGACACTGCCCCTAATCCTGTGATATCCATATCAGCCCACCTCATTTCTCAGTGATCGTATCCTATTTTTCCAACCGCTAATAAACCTAACTTGTGTCGGATCTTTTTCTACAATATCCTCATAAAAATCCAATCGACGATCAAGATACGCGTTGATCGTCGCCTCTTCGTCGTTTGCCGCCAGTAGCCGCATGGTTTCCTTGCCTATCACCCCATCGTCGCTCGCGCCGACCGCCAATTGCAGAAACTTTATCGCCCTGCGGACACCATGATTAACTGCGGCATCAAAATGCACAATTGCCAATGCTTCGGGTAATTTTTCACAGTGGGCGGGATGCCAGTAT